>CAZXTZ010000023.1:0-23052 GCA_964643645.1 uncultured Geobacteraceae bacterium | reverse complement strand
TTCACTACCAGCCCCAGATTAACAGCAAGGATGGCACAATAAAGGGGGTGGAGGCCCTTCTGCGCTGGACTCCATCAGACCTTGAGCCTGTTCCGCCTGCTGAGTTCATACCCATTCTTGAGGAAACCTGCCTGATTGTTCCGGTTGGTATATGGGTACTTTTCGAATCATGCAGGCAAATGGTGCAATGGCAGAAGGCCGGTCTGCCTCCCTTTACAATCTCGGTTAATATATCGGCAGTACAGTTCCAACGCGGAGATCTCGGAGAAACAGTAAGAATGGTACTATCAGATACGGGCCTTTCTCCATCTCTTCTCCGGCTTGAGCTTACCGAAAGCACCCTCTTGATAGACTCGTCGGATACCATCAAAAAACTTCAGGAACTGCGAAGACTTGGGATAAGTCTTTCCCTGGACGATTTCGGAACCGGCTACTCTTCTCTTGCCTATCTTTCACGACTGCCAGTGCAGGAACTGAAAGTTGATCAATCATTTGTCCAGCGTATCCACCAGACTCCGACCGACACAGCTGTTGTAAATACAATCGTCGCAATGGCTCAGGAACTGGGACTGGAGGTTGTGGCTGAAGGGGTTGAAACAGAAGAACAGAAAAAACATCTTATTGAAAGGGGTTGTGAAACAATACAGGGGTTCCTGTACAGCAGACCCCTTACAGCTGAAAAACTACAGGAATACGTCTTGTCGGCATTCAGGCAAAAAGACTATACACCCTGATATAATTATATTTTTCCAGATATGAGATATTGTCTGTCAAAGCAACGCCCCCTCTTTTATTCCTGCTAAACAGGTTGGATCAATTTTCCCCATAATCTGGATATTAAGCGATTCATCCCTGAAAAGGCGCACAGCAGTATCAGAAAGATCTTCAACAGAAACAGCATCAAAACCATCCATTATCTCTTCAATTGGCTGATATCGTCCAAAATACAGATAACTTCGGGCAAGACGGGACATGTAGCTGTCGCTTGACTCCAGTGACATCAATATTTTACCTTTTATCTGCTCTCGTGCTGCTTTTAGCTCCTCATCCAGTACTTTTTCGTCACGCAGCCGGGCCATCTCTTCAAGAATTATTTTTACAGCCTCACAACTGCGCTTACGATCCGACCCGGCAAAAACAGCCATTGCACCGGCATCAGAATAAGATGTTACATATGAATAGACCGAGTAGGCCATTCCCCTCTTCTCACGAATTTCCTGAAAAAGTCGGGAGCTCATACCACCACCCAGTATGGTATTAAGAACCACAAGCGCATATCTGCCAGGATCTGAATGGGAAAGGCCATCTGTGCCAAGACAGACAAGGGTTTGTTCAAGTTCTCTTTCCGAAAACTCCAACACACGACCAGAAATTGTACGGACCAAAGGCTCATTTTTATTAATTTTAACAGTGTGTGGAAGCACTGAAAAAGATTTTTCCATCAGATCAACAAGCTGTTGATGCTCCAAGCCACCCGCCGCTGCAATTATTATCTCTTTCGGGCTATAACAGCGGTTCTTGTATGCAACAATTGAATCTCTGGAAATACTGCTTATTGTGTCAACAGTTCCAAGTATAGGTTGCCCAAGCGGATGGCCACGCCAGAAACTTAAGTGAAACCTGTCATGTATTGCCTCTTCCGGAGAATCATCCCGCATCTTTATTTCCTGAAGAACAACATTGCGCTCTTTTTCTATTTCTTCAGGCGGAAATGTAGAGTTCAGAAACATATCACTTAAGACATCAGTCACCTGTGGCAGAAAACTAGTGAGTGATTTCGTGTAGTAACAGACATACTCATGGCTTGTAAAAGCATTAAGTATTGCACCGATAGAATCTATCTCCCGTGTTATCTGCCGGGCATTTCGACGCTCCGTGCCCTTGAAGAGCAGATGCTCTATAAAGTGGGCGATACCTCTCTCTTCAGGACTTTCCTGGCGAGCTCCATTTTTCACCCAAATACCAAGCGATACAGTATGCATGCCTGGAACCTGCTGAGTCACAATCCGGACACCGTTATTATATACAGTTTCATTTATCATAACTTACAGGTTACCGCAGTAATCGAAAATGTCTACTCAGAATGCAACTAATTTTGCATAAGCGATATGCACTGCAAGAGAGGTTGGATTATTTTACTGCAAATTTTATCAGTAAGTTGCTGAAAAAGCGTAGAGAGATCTACTAGAAACTGGAAATTTCAGCGACACCAGGAGGAATATAAAAACTGGCCGTTTAACACAAAATCACACAAATGTAGTACTACGCCGGTTTTTTATGGATCTTAAGGAATTGGTATTACTCAAGTTGTTTTTGATGGTGTTAATATAGGCTAAAGAAATTGTCAGGATTCTTTCATTATCAGTTTTTCTGTCAAAGAAAAAGGCCTCACAGAAAAACCCGTAAAGCCTTGTTTTTATTTGGTACCAGAGGCCGGACTCGAACCGGCATGCAGTTGCCTGCGGCAGATTTTGAGTCTGCTGTGTCTACCATTTCACCACTCTGGCATTTCTGGCAATATAGCCAAAAAGCTGTGTCATAGTCAAGGTTGCATCAACCATACACAGATTATTTATATTTTGGGGCTCTCCCTTAAATTGAGCCGCTACCGTTCCCATATCTCTTTTTTATCCTTGCCAAGATATGCCCTTTTAACCTCTGCATTTTCCAGTAGTTCATCCGCATCACCTTCAAGTATCACTTTGCCGGTTTCAAGCACATACCCACGGTCTGCAAGTTTTAGCGCAGCCTTGGCGTTCTGCTCCACAAGAAGGATAGTTACACCTCTATCGTCGCGCAGCTGCTTGAGTACACGAAAAATTTCCTGAACCACAAGCGGAGCAAGCCCCATTGAAGGTTCATCAAGCAGCAGCAGTTTCGGACGCGCCATAAGCGCCCTGGCGATGGCAAGCATCTGCTGCTCACCGCCTGACATTGTGCCAGCGGCCTGTTTACGGCGTTCCTGAAGGCGTGGAAACAGTTGAAACACCTCTTCCTTGTCCTTCTGAATTTCTGATTTTGAAACCCTGGAACGATAACGCAGGTAGGCTCCAAGCTCAAGATTGTCATCAACTGTCATTGGCTTGAATACCTGTCTGCCTTCAGGAACTTGCGAGATGCCAAGTTTCACTATCCTGTCCGGAGAAAGATCGCGAACCGGTTCCTTCTGAAAGAGCAGATCACCGCCGCCTGCCGGTGTAACACCGGAAATGGTATTAAGAACTGTGGTTTTACCTGCCCCGTTTGCACCAATAAGTGTAACTATCTCCCCCTCTGCCAGATGCAGTGAGACATTTTTAAGGGCATGTACCTTACCGTAATAAGTATTTATATTTTTTAGTCGTAGCATTATGCATCATCACCAAGATATGCGGCTATCACTTCATGGTTATCCTGAATCTCACGCGGTGTCCCTTCTGCCAGTTTCTTACCGAGGTTCAGCACAACTATACGGTCGCAGATATCCATTACCAGTTCCATATCATGCTCCACCAGAACAACGGTGATCCCCATATCGCGAATTTTCCTTATCAGCCCTGCCAGACCCAGTGTCTCCTGGGAGTTAAGCCCGGCAGCAGGTTCATCCATAAGGATCATCCGTGGTCTGCAGGCCATGGCCCTGGCTATCTCAAGCATCCTCCCCCTTCCAAATGGAAGGTTCGAGGCCTCCAGATCTGCAAGGTCATCAATTCCCGCAAACTTAAGCCATTCATGGGCCTCTTCCCTGATAATACGTTCTTCCTTTACAGCCCAAGGCATCCTGAATGCACAGGCAAGCATTCCACTTGTGGTTTTGCTGTGAAGACCAACCATTACGTTTTCAATCACTGTCATTTTGCCAAACAGCTCTATGTTCTGGAAGGTGCGCACCATTCCCAGATATGCAAGGCGTTCGGCAGGCAGTCCGCTTATGTCCCGGCCTTCAAAAAATACCTGCCCACTGGTCTGGGTGTATATTCCTGTTACAATATTAAAAAGAGTTGTCTTGCCTGCACCGTTTGGACCGATAACACCTGTTATGTCGCCCTTTGCAATTCCGAATGACACATCTTTAAGGGCGGTAACTCCGCCAAAGATCTGGGTGATGCCCTTAAGCTCAAGCATGGGCTCCCCCCCTCCCCTTTTTCAGGGAGATAATCTTGCGAAAGAGATCTGGTATCCCCCTTACAAGCCCACCTGGCATAAAAATGGTCATTACCATAAGAAGGCCGCCGTAAAATACAATGTCATAGTCGTGCATGAAACGAAGAAACTCAGGAAGCATCGTAAGAAGCAGCGCACCGAGGAATGATCCGTAAATACTGCCCAGACCACCTATAACAACCATTGTGAGGAGCTCAACCGAGATGCTGAATCCAAAAGAAGGAGGAGCAACAAAGGTCATAATATGCGCGTATAGTGATCCGGCAATGGCACAGATAATTGCGGAGAGCGCAAAAACCTGAACCTTGAGAATCCGGGCATTTACCCCCATGACACGCGCTGCTGTCTCTGCATCATGGATTGCGCGGAAGGCACGCCCAATGCGTGAATTGGCCAGATTAAGTGAAAAAAGAACGCAAACCAGAACAAATGTCCAGACAAGGTAGTAATTTTTAAAATCACTGTCAAAGGTTACGGAGCCGAGCTTGATGCTGGGAATACCGGAAAAGCCCGATGGCCCGCCTGTAAGATCAACCCATTCGTTAAAAACGATGTAGACAATTATGCCCATGCCAAGTGTTGCCATTGCAAGGTAGTGCCCTTTAAGCTTTAAAACAGGAAAAGCTATGGCAAAGGCCATGCCTCCCACAACAAGAGCAACCACCACCATTGCAAGCCAGGGATTCCATGAATAGTTGGTTGTGAGTATTGCCGATCCATATGAACCAAGACCGAAAAAAGCGGCATGACCAAGGGATATCTGGCCTGCGTAGCCAAGGAGAAGGTTGAGAGCAATGGCAAGAAGTGTATGAATGCCCACAAAAACAAGCACATTCAAAAGATAGCTGTCTGCGAAGAGAATCGGGGCCAGCAGAACTATGGTGGCAAAGATGACATACTTGAGCAGTTCTCGCTTCATTCTGCTATACCCGCTCACTTTCAGGTTTTCCGAACAATCCCTGGGGGCGGATAAACAGTATGAGCAACAGAATTATGAACGCTATGGCATCCTTGTAGCCCGAAGAGATAAGCCCTGCCCCCATTGATTCAAGTACTCCAAGAATAAGTCCGCCTATAACGGTGGGAATTCCGCTGGACATGCCTCCGATGATGGCAGCGCAGAAGCCTTTGAGCCCAAGCATTACACCAACATCATATGAAGTCATTGTAAGAGGAGCGACAATTATTCCTGCAAGGGAACCCATTGCAGAGCTGATCATAAATGAAAGCAGTACCATCCTGCGGACATCAATGCCTACAAGGCCGGCTGCACGGGGGTTGTAGGAGCAGGCACGCATGGCCTTGCCGCTGATTGTATGGTTAAAAAACCACTTGTTGGCAGAAATCAGCACAAGAGTAATGCCAAGTATCCATAAATGCTGGGGCAGAATAGTTGCACCGGCAAACATTATCGGATCATCTCCTGAAAAAGAAGGGATGGCGTGGGTATCCTTGTCCCAGATCAGCATGGACAGACCACGGATAAGGATTGATCCGCCAATGGTTATAATAACCAGAGATATTGGCGAGGCATTGCGCAAAGGACGGATAGCCATACGTTCAAACAAAAGGCCAACGATGGTTGAAATAAGAACAGCCAGCGGAATGGCCGCCCATAGAGGCAGTTGCAAGGTTTCGAGCAGGAAGAGTGTAAGCATGCCACCCAGCATGACAAACTCACCCTGAGCAAAATTTATGATGCCTGTGGAGTTGTATATGATTGAAAAACCTATGCCTATAAGCGCGTAGATTGCGCCTGTGGAAAGGCCCGACAATATGTATTGAAGTAATTGGTTGCTTAATTCCATGTACTGTGTTTACCAGACCTTTACAGACGTAAAGACAGGCGGATGCCTGCCTTTCAATTAAAAAGCAAAACATTTGCCACAGAGAACAGGGAACTCAAAGAGAAAAACAAATGCTTTATCAGCAAGATTTGTTTCCAGAATTTTATCTCTGTTCTCTGTGGCTGGTTTTGCTTGTGTAAACTACTTTGCCAACACCCAGTCCTTATTCTTTATCTCCACCATTATGAAAGCATCTTTGTTAAGACCTGCGTGGTCTGTTGCTGAAAAGTTGAAAGTACCGCCAATACCGTGAAAATCCTTCATTTTTTCAAGGGCCTCCCTTATTCCTTCACTGGTGGCTCCGCCTTTTTCAATGGCAGCCTTGATGAGCATTACAGCATCCCAGGCATGCCCGCCAAAATGATCCCCCTCAACCTTGTAGTGGTTCTTGTAATCCTTTACATAGGCGAGCAAAGCTGCCTTTTGAGGATCGTTCTTAGGAAGAACATCAGAAACAATAACCTTGCCGGAAGGGAGTTTTATACCTTCAGCAGCATCGCCTGCAAGGCCAATGAACTTCTTCGATGATACGCCATGGCTCATAAACAGCGGAAGCTTGAGTCCCAGTTGCCTGGCGTTCTTGGCAATGACAGCAGGGCCAGGATTGGTGCCCCAGACGATGAGGGCCTGGGCCTGTGATCCGCGAATCTTGGTCAACTGCGATGTCATGTCCGTATCCTTGGGGTTGTATGTATCATCAACAACAAGCTGAATGCCATATTTCGGGGCCAGAGCTTTCAGTTGCTCTCGGCCTGAGGAGCCAAAAGCATCGGATACTGACAGTATTGCAACCTTGTTCTGCTTCTGTTTCTGAAGGTATTCATATATCTTGGCAACGGCCAGTCCATCATTCTGGGCTGTCTTGAATACATATCGCTTCACAGGATCAGTAATCTTGCTGCCTGCCGCACAGGAAACCATCGGCACCTTTTCCTTTTCAACCAGATTGATAACCGCCATTGACTCTCCGGTTGTACTGGGGCCGATGATTGCGACAACCTTGTCATCCTTGATAAGCTTGGTAGCCATCTGCACAGCCTTTGTTGAATCTCCGGCCGTATCATATACCACCAGCTCAAGCTTCTGGCCCTTGATGCCACCAGCCTTGTTAATGCTGTCAACCACCATTTTTGCAGTATTCCGCTCAGGCTCTCCAAGAAAGGCAGGCGGGCCGGTTACGGAAAACAGGGCGCCTATTTTTATGGTGCCTGCGGCAGACGATATTGAAGCAGTCAGAATCAGAAGAAAAACTACAGTGGCCATTCCGGCAAATTTTGAAATCATGTTGTAAACTCCTTCCTATTTCAGCAGAGCCCAATCGCCCCTGGTTATTTTGACCATCTCAAAGGCTGAAAGATCAAGCCCGTTATGATCAGCTGGTGACATGTTAAACACTCCGGAAACACTGTAAAGCTTTTTGGTCTGCTCAAGTCCGTCCCTTATCTGTGCTGATGTGGCGCCCTTTGTCTTGATTGCGTTAACAAGAAGCATGAAACCATCAAAGGCATATCCGCCAAAGGTAGATGCCTCAGTTCCATATGCCTTTTTGTATGCAGCATCATAATCTTTCAGCAATTTCTGTTGCTGATCACTTTTGGGCAGTGCGTCATAAACGGCAAGTTTGCCAGCAGGAAGCATAATCCCCTCTGCTGCTGCAGGGCTGGCAAGCTCAATATATTTTTTGGATGCAACGCCATGGCTCATGTAGACAGGCATTTTAACGCCCAGCTGCCTGATGTTTTTTGTTATTATGGCCGGTCCCGGATTTGTGCCCCAGACTATCAAGGCCTGAGCCTGTGATCCTCTGATCTTAGTAAGTTGCGGGGTCATGTCGGTATCTTTTGGGCCATATGTCTCGTCAGAGACAATCTTGAATCCTTTTTGCGCGGCTGTGGCCTTAAGCTGTTCACGTCCCGAAGAGCCAAAGCTATCGGTTACTGTCAGTATGGCCAGATTCTTCTGTTTCTGTCTGTCTGCATACTGAAGTATCTTTTCAACAGCTATATGATCATTGGCAGGGGTTTTGAATGTCCACTTGCGATCCTTTGCAGGTTCGGTGATTTTTATACCGGCAGCACAGGAGATCAGCGGGATTTTTTCTTTTTCGGTAAGCGCCAGCACTGCCATTGACTCACCTGTTGTGCTGGGGCCGATTATGGCTACAACCTTGTCATTCTTGATCAGCTTGGTTGCCAATTGCAGGGCCTTGGACTCATTGCCTGTGGTGTCATAGATAACAGCCTCGAGCTTCTGTCCGTTTACGCCACCCTTGGCATTGATATCTGCCACTAGCATCTCAAGTGTCTTCTTCTCAGGGTCTCCCAGAAACGATGCAGGACCGGTTACGGCAAAAAGACCGCCGATCTTGATGGTTCCTGAGGCCAGGGCCATTGTTGCGCTACAAATCAACATAACCGCCATACTGCAGATTATCACCAGCTTTTTCATAAACGCCCCTCCTCTTCAGTTTTTATAACGAATACAGTCTCTCACCGGCAAGTATTGTAAAATTGTTTGATGATAATGCCAAAATAGCCTTGTCTGTCTCATCAAAACGGAAAATGATAACTGCATTGCCTCCGCAACGCTCAACAAAGGCATACATATACTCAACATTTATACAATCCTTATCAAGAGCCTGAAGTATTGTTGCAAGCCCGCCCGGCTGATCCGGAACTTCAACAGCCACCACCTCTGTTTTTGAAACAGTAAATCCCTTGTCTTTCAACACTGACTTTGCTTTTTCCACATCGTTTACTATCAGACGAAGTATTCCGAAGTCAGAGGTGTCTGCCAGGGAAAGCGCCCGGATATTTATGCCTGATTCACCCAGAATGCGGGTAATCTCTGCCAGCCTGCCCGATTTGTTTTCTATAAAAATGGAGATCTGTTCAACTTTCATAAACCCCTCCTATAATTTTCTGTTGTCACGCACACGCTGTGCCTTGCCTTCGCTGCGCTGAATGGTCTTTGGCTCTACAAGCTTGACTGTGCAGGTCACCCCGAGCATATCCTTTATCTCTTTCTCTATGCGCCTGGAAAGCAGTTGAAGCACCTTAATCTCGTCAGAAAAAATCCGTTCATCCACCTCAACCTGCACTTCAAGTGTGTCCAGGTTATCCTTCCGATCAACAATAAGCAGATAGTGTGGCTCAACACCTTCTATCCTGACCAGAATTGATTCGATCTGTGAAGGGAAGACATTTACACCACGAATTATCAGCATATCGTCGGAACGACCGCTCATCCGGGCAATCCTGCCGTGGGTGCGCCCACAGGAACAGGCATTATAACTGATGCTGGTTATGTCGCGGGTACGGTAGCGAATAAGCGGAATCCCCTGTTTTGTGATGGTGGTAATCACCAGCTCACCCTTTTCCCCTTCGGCAACATGCTGTCCGGTCTCGGGGTTTATGATTTCTGGGATAAAATGATCTTCCCATATATGCAGGCCATGTTTTTCTTCTATGCACTCGATGGCAACACCAGGTCCCATTATTTCTGAAAGCCCATAAATATCTATGGCATCAAGCCCCAGATTGGCCTCAATCTCACTTCTCATAGCCTCTGACCAGGGTTCTGCGCCGAAAATACCAACTTTCAGCTTTGATGATTTTATGTCAACACCTTCCGATGAAGCCTCTTCTGCCAGGTAGAGTGAATATGAAGGGGTGCAGGTAAGAACGGTTGAACCGAAATCCTGCATTATCATGATCTGGCGTTTGGTATTGCCTCCGGAAATGGGTATGACCGATGCACCAAGCAGTTCTGCACCATAATGTGCCCCAAGACCGCCGGTGAAGAGGCCATAACCGTAAGCATTGTGGATAATATCACCCTTATGGACTCCGGCAGCCACAAATGAGCGGGCCATAAGTTCAGACCATGTTTCAATATCTTTTTTCGTATACCCAACAACAGTCGGTTTTCCGGTTGTTCCGGAGGAGGCATGAATCCGTACTATCTCGTCCATTTGCGCTGCAAACAGGCCGTAAGGGTATGAATCACGCATGTCCTGCTTGGTAGTGAACGGGAGACGCTGAAGGTCTGCAAGGCTCTTGATATCTTCGGGCCTGACAGATGCGGCGTCAAAGGAGTTCCTGTAAAAGGGGACATTGGCATAAACCCTTGCGGCAGTTGCCTGCAGGCGCTTTAGCTGCAATGCCTCAAGAGCCTCTCTGGGAAGGGTTTCAAACTCTTCATTGAAATAATTTGCCATTATGCTCGACCTCCTACAGTTCGCGGCCCAGTGCAAAGGCCTTCAGGTTTATATCCAGGGCCTTTTTGGGCACCATCTTTCCCAGAGCCTTTTGCCATACAGCATCCTCAATCTGCAGCCTTTTAGAAACAGCGCCAAGCATGACTGTGTTGGCAGCCCTTACATCACCTGCCTTAATGGCCAGCCCCTGACCATCTACCAGAAGAAAATCAGCGTACCTGGCACTGATCTTTTCAGAAAGTTTTTCAGGATAGACAGCCTGCCCCAAAAGCACGGAGGGGGGGAGAATCTTGAAATCATTTGCCACTACCGTAGCTCCCTGCTTTAAAAGTGGAAGATAACGGTAGGTTTCAAGCAGTTCAAAACCGAACAGGATATCCCCCTCCCCTTCGGGCACCACCGGAGAAAACACCTCTTTACCAAAACGAACATGGGAGACAACAGATCCCCCACGCTGCGACATACCGTGGATTTCGCTCTTTTTAACATCAAAACCGGACAGCATGAACGCCTCCGACAGTATCTCCGAGGCCAGAAGTATCCCCTGCCCTCCAACTCCGACAAGGAGGATGTTGGTTACAGTGTCCCCCATTATTTTCTCCCCCCGATGGCATTGAATTTACAGAGTTGCTGACATACTGTGCATCCGGTGCAGAGTTGCGGGTCAATGAATGCCTTTCCCTTGTTGCCACCCGGATCGGGTTTCCACTCTATTGCCGGGCAGCCAATCCTCAGGCAGGCCTTGCATCCGGTACATTTACCCTGATCAACCTCAAGTATGGCTCCTCTTTCAAAACGTCCGGCCCCCTTTATAAGGCAGCATGGACGATTGGTTATTATCACCGAAGGCAAAGGACGGTTCATCTCCTCAAGAATTGCATTGCGGGTGGCCTCCAGATCGTATGGGTCCACAACACGCACATTACTGATGCCCATAACCCGACAAAGTTCAGGGATATTAACCTCCGCAGCCTGTTCACCTGAAAGAGTAAAGCCTGATGCCGGGTTTTCCTGACGACCTGTCATGGCTGTTATCCGGTTGTCAAGGATGATAACTGTGGCTGGAGCCTTGTTCCAGGCCATTTCCATAAGAGAGTTTATGCCTGTGTGGAGGAAGGTTGAGTCTCCTATCACTGCAACCACACGTTTCTGTTCTTCGGGCGGCAAGGCGCGAACTATACCGGACCCCATGCTTATGGAAGCCCCCATGCAGACACAGGTGTCCATTGCATTTAGTGGCGGCATAAACCCAAGTGTGTAGCAGCCTATATCACCTGTAACAAAGGCATTGGCGCGGTTAAGTTCATAGAATACGCCACGATGGGGACAGCCGGGACACATGTTCGGCGGACGTGGGGGCACCGGATCAACCTGTACAGGTAATTCATGAATTGTCCCTGCTATTCCGGCCCTTGCAAATGCGTCACGGATCCTGCCTGGCGAAAGCTCTCCACACATTGAGGTAAGATTTTTGCCTTGGCACTCTATTCCCATGGCCTTGATCTGATCTTCAATAAATGGATCAAGTTCCTCAATAATAAACAGTTGCCTGACCTTTGAGCTGAATTCAGTTATAAGGTTGACAGGAAGCGGCCAGACCATTCCGAGCTTTAAAACGCTGGCGTCGGGCAATGCCTCACGAACATACTGGAAGGTGACACCGGCGCAGATAACACCTATATCGGCAGACCTTAGCTCCATCCGGTTGACCGGCGCTGTATCAGCATAAAGTGACAGTTTTCTGTTGCGTTCCTCAATCAGGGGATGACGGACACGGGCATTGCCTGGAAGCATTACAAGTTTGGGGGCATCTTTAACAAGTTTCGGGTCAGGAAGTCCGCTCAGACGCTCGCCGAGTTCAACAACCGACTTGCCGTGGGAAATCCTTGTGCAACTGCGTAGTATAACCGGGGTATCAAACTGCTCGGACAGATCAAATGCAAGCTTTGTGAACTCTTTGCACTCAGCCGAATCAGCAGGCTCAAGCATGGGAACCTTGGCAAACCTGGCATAATTACGGCTGTCCTGCTCGTTCTGCGAAGAATGCATCTCGGGATCGTCTGCTGCCACAAGCACAAGGCCGCCTTTTACCCCTGTATAGGAAGCTGTAAAAAGAGGGTCGGCGGCCACATTTACCCCGACATGCTTCATGCAGGCCAGAGCGCGTGCACCACCAAAGGAAGCGCCTATTGCAACCTCCAGGGCAACCTTTTCATTTGGAGCCCAGGAAGAGTTAATCTCTTTAAAGTTTGCAATGTTCTCAAGAATTTCTGTGGAGGGAGTGCCTGGGTACGCGCTGGCCACCAGACAACCGGCCTCATAAGCACCTCGGGCAATAGCCTCGTTTCCGGAAAGGATCTCTTTCATCAGCAGGTTATTTCTCCTGTTTGGATTAGCTTAAAGGGGTTATTTTATACACGTTGAAACGCCGTCATGTCAATTCGTTTACTTTTGTTCAGTGGCTTCAAACCTCTTTATAAACGCAGTTTGTACATCTGATGATCTTTATGATATTTATATGAACAGATATGAAAGCCTTGATCACACTTACTGATTTTTTGTTTGATAATCTTGTATCTCCCTTGAATATTTCGATTATTGAGGGCCAGAAGTTCTGTTTTGTCACCAGTTGTGATCATGAAACAATGGAGCTCGCAAAGCTGCTTACCGGTTTAAAACAGCCAATGGCAGGCATTATCAGGCTTTTCGACAGCGAACCTTCAACTCTCTCAAGGCACCAGATCCTTGATGCAAGATCAGAAATCGGGGTAATCCCGGCCTCAGGCGGACTTATATCAAACCTGAAACTATGGGAGAACATAACCCTGCCGTTTACTTTCAGGCATGGAAACCTTCCTGCTGAAACAGGAGAAAAAGCCTTGAAATATCTTGAACTGTTTGAATACAAAGGCACCCGGATGGCACTGCCTGGGCATCTTTCCATATTTGAACGCAGAATGGTCTCATTTATAAGGGCAGCTATCTGTTCCCCTAAAATAATGATTTACGCAGGGTGCCTTGACAGTCTTTCTGAAAACGAAATGGCCATATTTCTTGATCAAACTGAAGCACTGCACAAAGAACTTTCCGGGCTTGCTTCAATTTACCTTACCTCTGTCACTGATCTTGAAAAACAGATTCTGCCTGACAAAACCATCCATCTCCGGCAGGAAACAGCCCACTCATGGAGGAAACCATGATCAGGGAAGATGACACCAGGTTCAAACATCTTGAACGAAAAATCGGCATGTTCGTTCTGGCCGCAGCCATGGGTATTGCCCTTATTTTGATTCTTGTTGGGGTTCAGAGAGGTTTTTTTACAAAAACCTACAACCTTCACTTTACCGTTGACAGAGGCACCGGCTTTTCAAAGGGTATGCCGGTAAAACTTTCCGGCTTCAGGATAGGAAGAATCACCGGCCTTGCACTGAACGAGCAGGCGATGGTTGAAGTGTTTATTGAAGTTGACAGAAAATACAGCAAGTGGATAAGAACAGACTCCACTGTAAAACTTGTGAAAGAGGGGCTTGTTGGGGACAGCATCGTTGAAGTTGCTGTGGGTTCATTTGAAAAACCTGAAATAAAGGACGGGGAGCCCCTTATCTATATAAAAACCAAGGCCCTTGACGAGCTGGCCCATGAAATTGCCCAGAAAGTAAAACCGGTACTTGTAGAAGTTCGGGACATAATAGCCTACATAAACGACCCTGAAGGCGATCTTAAAAAATCGGTGCGCAATATTGAACTGCTTACACGCAACCTTGACAAGACAAGATCCGAAGCGGACCTGCTGCTTGTCACAACCGGGAAAAATCTTGATGCCATAGCACAAAAATCAGGACTTCTGCTTGAATCAACCAACAAAAAAATAGAAAATCTTGATATCGCAAAACTGAATGCATCTCTTGAAAAGCTGCCTCCATTGCTTGACAAGACCGACTCAGCGATGAAAAACATAAATGCCATCACAATGGATACAAAAAAGCTGGCAGAGCAGACATTTCCTGCTGTTCCCGGTCTCCTTTACAGCGTTGATGAGCTTCTGTATGATACAGACCGCCTCATTAATAGCCTTAACAACTCATGGATTCTAGGCGGAAGTGGTGCTAAACCGGGTAAAACCGGCAGAACATTCAGGGCAGGTGACAGCCATGAATAAATCCACCCCCCTGCCATTTCTTATTGTATCCCTGTTTACACTTTCATCATGCATCTGGTCCGGCGGTAATGATACCGTCAGATATCAACATGAAAAGATTGCCGACTTAAACGAGCGGGCCCTTGCCACGGCGGAAAAGGGCAATATGACAGTTGCAACACAGTTGCTGGATGAAGCATTGAGACTTTCATCCACTCTGGATTACAACGATGGTCAGTCAGTTTCCCTGCTTAACATGGCAAGGCTTGCAAGGAATTCGGGCTACAGCAGACTTGCGGCGGATTACGCTGACAGGGCCCTGAAGGTTTCAGCAGGAACAGAAACATACCCGGACGCCCTTCAGGAAAAGGCGATTCAGGAACTCCTGGCAGGAGACCTCACTAAGGCAGCATCCTGGGCCGCACAATCCCTTAAAAACGAGCCGGGGCCACTTAAAGGGCGACGTCTTAACCTTATGGCAAGGATTTCTTTCAAAGCCGGGCGTATGGGTGAGTGCGCCGCATTCCTGGATCAGGCCCTTAGGGCAAACAGCCCTGAAATGATGGCAGAGGAAAGGGCAAACACACTCAGGCTCATGGGGATTGTAAATGGATCACTAAAAAACCTTGAAAAAGCTGAAGAACAACTTCATGCAGCGCTAGGAATAGACAAAGACCTTGAAATTCCAGAAAAAATTGCCGATGACCTTGAAGCTATTGCTGCATTTTATGCGATTAAAGGAGATGCAAAAAAGAGAGATGACTACACTGAAAGGGCTGAAAATGTCCGGATAAACATTGCCAGAGGAAAAATCAAGGGACAGACACCTACGCTTAAATCAACAGATAAGCTTTGAACGCCATCTGTAGGCCTTCTTCTGACATTCCATAACATCTTCAGGCATCACACCAAGCCTTTGCAGACATACTGCGGCTTCTTCAAACTCAAGCCTCTCCATCATTTCCGCAAGACACAGCAAGGTTCCAATATCGCCTGACTTGTTCACAAGAGCCTCCTGAATATCATCAGAGAGATTCAGGTTTACAAGCATCTCATCCATTTCGATCTCGTATACATCCTTGAGAACAGACAATGTACCCACCATAAAGCACTCATCAGGCTGGGCATTCCTCAGCAACCTGGGCCTGGTATTGGATATTTCAAGACGGGCAAGTTCTTCCATGAATGCAGCCCTTACCGCTGCCATATCCAGTAGCGGGTGATTCATCCCCTGACCACCATCATCTGCAAATATGGCAAGCTGCACCCATTTTTTAAGGTGCTGAAACCCTATTCTTGTAATGGCGCTTCTAAGGGAACGGATCTTTTCTCTTGAAGACATGGATACAGAGTTTACAAGCAGAAGGAGTTTGTAGGTAAGCGCGGGGCTCTGTTTTATTGTTGTCTCAATTTCATCTATATCATCATCCTGGGAAAGCTGCTGCATAAGCTTGAAAAATACGGCAGAGGAGTTTGCCATTCTGGTTTTCTGGACAACAGTCGGGCGGGAAAAGAAATACCCCTGAAATAGCTCAAAGCCCATCTTTCTGCTTCTCAGATAGACATGCCTGCTGTCAACCTTCTCTGCAAGAAGCTTTACCGGATACCTGCTGAACTTTTCAATATCGCTATAGATCTCATCGAGAGGGGTCAAAATGAGGTCAATCTTTATAATATCTACAATTCCATCATACAACTCTTCGTATTCAGGAGAGTAGCGGTGGTCATCAAGGGCCAGTACACAGCCTTTACTCTTAAGTTCCCGACAGCGATTCACAAGTTCTGGTGTAAACTTTATGTCCTCCAGAAGCTCAAAACCTATCAACTCTGTTGGCAGAAGATCAATGGCGTCATTCATGAGCATTTCAGCATCAACATTTATGAACCCCCTGTGTTCGCCAAGGGTTTCCTGGATTCCAAAACTGGACAACAGATTTATTATGACTGTAGATGTAGCCTGCACAGGAGATTGAATCACAGCTGAGGAAAAAGCACCTGGAGATCTGAAAAGAAGTTCGTACCCGACAACCTCTTCAAGGCCGTTCAGGATAGGTTGCCTGCCCATCATATAGCTGTTATTTATGGACATTTGATGATTTCCCTTTAGAAGTTTCAGAGAATGGGGGTCAAGCAAAATATAAAAACAATCTAATATAAAAATATCAATCAGTCAAAACGATACTTTCTGAATGTTGCAATCCCTTCATCAAATACTACCTTCACAAAACCGAGCAGTGGCACCACCAGAAGCATACCCAGAACTCCGAAAAGATGCCCCCCCACAATTATCGCCAGGGCAATAACCATCGGATGCAAATCCACATGGCTACCTATTGCAAAGGGCTGGATAAGAAAATCATCCACAATTTTAAGAAGGGCAAAGGCCAGGAGCAGTGAAAATCCTCGCATAATATCCCCCTCTTGAAAAATCACCGCAACAAATGCAGCCAGAGCCCCTGCAAGGGGGCCAACAAAAGGGATAAGATTTGCGAATCCTGCAAAAAGGCCAATAACAGCAAAATATGGAACATTAAGAAGCCACATCGTAAATGTTGCAAGCAGACCAAAAACAACTGCATCCAGAAACTGGCCCCGCAGATAATTTCCAAGCTGGGTTTCCATCTTGAATATGAGATCCAGCGTGAACTCAAAATAGCGGTTCGGAACAAGACTTATAAAATATTTTTTAAATGCTCTCATATCTTTAAGTATAAAAAACATTACAAACGGGATCATTACAAGGGAGATTAAAAAAGAGAATGAGTCATGTATCAGAAAATTGGGAATCTTTTCTGCAATCAGAACCTTGAGCTTCTCAATGCCGCTGTTGATATTGAAGTTGCCATAACCGACAATATCAAAATTCTGACGAATAAAATACTCAAGCCGGGGAAGCACATCAGCAACAGGTGAAGCGGATGAATCTGCCTTGATTGCTGCAAGCTGTGCAAAAAAAAGGGGAATTACCGTGTACCAGAATACTGCGAAAATAATTATGAGAACAGACATGACCAATGTAGTAGCAACGGACCTTGAAGCGCCCCTGCGCTCTATTGAAGTTACTACCGGGTCCAACAGATAGGCAAGAAGACCTGCTATGATTACTATTTCAGCAACACCTCCGATATAAAGAACAACGATTGCAGCTGCAAGCATCAGGAAAAGGGCAGAAATATGAAGCCGGTTACGCATCTGGAGTGGTGTCATGCATCAGCCTTCAGAGCTTGAGATGAGTTTTTCAATTGCTCAAGTTCAGCTGAAATCGCAATAACCCTGTCGTTTGAGTTGCGAAGTCTCAAACAGGCATAACGCCCAAGCTTCATTACTATCTTGATGCCGAGTCTGGGGTCGCTGGCTATAAGAGCATTCAGATCAGGCTGGAAGAATCCTAAAATCCTACAGTCTGTCTTTGCCCTGACAGTTGCAGAGCGGAATGATTCATCAAGGAGCGCAACCTCACCAAAAAAATCACCATCTGAAAGTTCGGATAGCTCATGGTCTTCCTTTTCAGACAGTACCGAGACCGTCCCGTTCAGTATGATATACATACCAAGCCCCCGGTCTCCCTTCCTGAATATAAGCTCTCCCCGCTGATAATCACGCTGATGCATGATTCTTTCTATGGAATGAAGTTCACGGCGGCTTAAATCTTCAAAAAGCGGCACTCGGGAAAGTATTGCAGTGACGGAATGATCCCCTGCTTTTGCCACAATGTTTTTTTTCAACAGGCTTTTCAGAATATTCATTGCCAGAAGCTCCCTTCCCGGCTTGCGATGATACCCTCAAGAAGGCCATAGTCGCTTACCTTCATCTGATCAAAACCGAACAGCTCCATGGTATGAAGAGTAACCAGTATACCTGCGATGATCAGGTCTTCACGGCCAGGCTCAAGCCCTGGAACAGAAAGCCTTTCCAGAGGAGAAAGGGGCAGAAGCATCTCCAGTATCCGCCGGATTTCTTTCTTTTCAAGAAGATGATTATTCACCTTCCTGTAATCGTACTGTTCCATTTCAAGTGAAATTGCAGCCAGTGTAGTCGCTGTTCCGGCAGTGCCGGCAAGGGTTGTTGCATCAGGATCAATTACAATCCCGACATTGGCCATGATCTCGCCCAGGCATGCAAGTTCCCTGTGAATCTTTGAAGACATTCCATCAACAGATGATTGTCCTTCAGTAAGCCTTACAACCCCGAGTGGAAGACTCCTGACAAAACAGGGGGAGGAAGCCCGGGCAAGTATGTACTCGGTGCTCCCCCCCCCTACGTCAAACAGGAAAAGGTTTTCAGGTTTTACATCCAGACCTGCCAAAACCCCCAGAAGTGTCACTGCGCCTTCATCAGAACCATCAATCACTGAAAGTCTTATACCGGTCTCTGAAAATACTGTTTCCACAAAATCGAGGCCATTGGCAGCATCGCGAACAGCGCTTGTGGCCACAGCCCTGACAGAATCAACGGAATGCAGATCAATATCGGCCCTGAAATCCTTAAGACATGACAGGCCCCTCACCACTGCTTCCGGTGAAAGGCCTGTCTCCCTGTCAAATCCGCCTCCAAGACGCACAATAGTACGCTTCAGATAAACCTGACTAAAGCTGCCGTCTGTTTGACGGTCTGCAATAAGCAGGCGGGCTGTGTTAGTTCCGAAATCAATTGCGGCAATGCGTTCAGGCATCTGGATTATCGGCAATTTTGAAGAAGATACTACTTGCCGAATATTCGCTCCTTAAGTTCCTTGCCAACCTTGAAGAAAGGCAGTCTCTTGGGCTGCACTTCGATGGGATCGCCGGTTTTAGGGTTACGACCGGTATATGAACCGTACTCCTTGACAACAAAACTGCCAAGTCCACGGATCTCAATGCGATCACCGCTGATCATGGCTTCGCTCATTGAGTTGAATATCATGTTCACTACTTCTTCAGCGCGCTTGTGTGAAATGTCGCGTTGAGCTGCAAAGGTTTCGATAAGTTCCGACTTGTTCATGGTCTGCTCCTTTTATTTGTCTTCCGACATGAATTCATATTCTTTTAAGAAGTGTGACTGTTTCCAGATGTGCGGTATGTGGAAACATATCCAACGGTATCGCTGTCTCAAGCCTGAAAATTCCGGGCCCTGCAAGGTATGAAAGGTCACGGGCCAGGGTGGTGGGGTCGCATGATATGTATACAACATCCCTTGCCCCGATTGCATCTAATTTCCTTACAACATCCAAAGCCCCGGCCCTTGGTGGGTCGAGAATTACAAGATCAAAACGCCTGTCTGACTTCAGAAGATCTGCAAGACCCTCCGCCGCGTCAACACAGATGAAAGTGCTATTGTTTACACTAGCTTGACGGCTGTTGTCAACAGCCGATGCAATTGAGGGCTCATAACCTTCCAGACCTGTCATTTCCAGGGCCAGATCAGACAGAGGCAGACTAAAGTTGCCGTTACCGCAGTAAATATCGAGCATGGCGCTACGCTTGGCAGTACCAAGCAAGCTCCTGACAAGGCGTAGCATCTCCCTGTTCTGCTGCCTGTTTACCTGGGAAAATGACCCCATTTCATACTTGAGAATCATGTCGTAATCTTTTGCCGGAACCTTATAGGCCACCGACTTCTGCCCGAAAACAGGCTTGATTGTATCCTTTCTGCCGGATTGTATAAAAAGCCCTGCAAGCCCCAAGGATTCACGCTGTTTCAGCATTTTTTTTTCAAGGCATGCATGGTCAGCGCCAATGTAATGCAGAATTGCACAGGTTCCTTCTTCACCTTCATCAATGGTAATCTGTGGAACCCTGTCAGGATCAGGCAGCAGAGACACGGCATTTCGCAATCTTATGAAAGCGCTGTTTACAGCTTTTGTCACAAGCGGACATCCCTCTGGCAGATCCACAACATGACGGGAGCCCCGTCTGAAAAAACCTGCCTTGAGTCCATCGAAAGCCTGGAAAAGCTTGAACTGTGCCCTTGCCCGGTATGAAGATGAAACCGGTGATGCAACTGTTTCAGGCACAGGGGGCTCTGAAATTGAACCTATGCGGGCAAGAGAATCAACAAGAATGTTGCGTTTGGCTTCACACTGGAAGTCATGGCTTATATGCTGCCAGTCGCAGCCGCCACAATTACGAAAATGCGGGCAGAACGGCTCAACCCTGTGTGAAGATGGTTCAATGATTTCGATTATCGATCCCTCTGTCCAGGAGCGATGTTCTTTTTCTGTCTTAATCTTCAGACGATCACCAGGCGCACTGAAAGGGACAAAACAGGCCTTGCCGTCAATACGTCCCACACCTGCCCCGCCGAAGGCAAGCCTGTCAATGGTTATCTCTGCAGTTTTCAGATAAGACATGGAATACCGCGAATGTTTTTTTTCAGGCGCTGTCGGTATTCTGTGGCAACAAAACATGTTGCAAACCGGTCAGAAGAGAGAAGCGGCAGCATGTTCATTTTCATCCTCTGCAGAAGCTCGTCCCTTACCCTCTCCATATCTGACGCCGGAACAGCCATTTTATCCAGACGCCGGACAAAACAGACAGAATCGCCAAGTACCCGCCTTGCATCCTGCCATGAAGATGATGAATCAAAAAGCTCTTCTGTTACCGGCACAGCGGTGCTTAACTCGATTGCAACCTGCCAGTACCCGCCATAATAGTGCCTGGAGACATCCGCCACAGCTACTGACAGACCATTATCAAGCATGAAAACCTTCTCAGACATGGCTTCCATCTTCCAGCATCCTGACCAGAGCAGCAACCCGTGAGGCAACCCTGCCCTCGAGAACAGCCCCTTTTCCCGCTGTTGCCTTTGACGGATCTCCCCATACCCCCCCGGACCAGTACCGTCTCTTGTCACGGACCAGAACCCATGCCGGAAACGAAGGATACTCTTCAGGCGCCGAACCCTTTACTAGGCCGGGATGACTGTGCATGATCCTTGATGTCTCAATCTCGCCGGCGTGGCAATCACCCGGAGTCTCAATAACTCCCCTTCCCTCTTCCTTTGCCAGTTCGTATTCAGTAACCACAGCCATCCGGAGTTCCGGCAGTTCTTCAAGAAGCTCCTCTCCGGCATCCTGCAGAGCCAGCCTGTGGGCACCTCCGGCATGTCCGGTAAGGGCTATCACGTTTCTAAGCCCCATTTTGTAGAATGAGCGGACAATATCCTTCAACAGCCCTTTAAGGGTGACTGTTGATATGGATACGGTTCCAGGATGGCAGCTTGTTGAACGGCAATTGCCGTAATGTACCGGAGGAGCAACAAACAGGGGAATCTGCAATGCTGCCATTTTTCCAACCTGATATGCCTGGATGGTATCTGTTGAAAGGGGCAGGTGTGAACCATGCTCCTCAAGGGCTCCAAACGGTATGAATACTGAACGGCAGCCAGCCTTAAGGGCGCTTTCCACCTCAGTCATTGTCATCTCTTCAAGGATCACAGAACCTCCATAAACTTGTGCATCTGAGGTATTACACGCAGATCGTCCAGATAAGGGGCAAGCATTGCCTGATAACGAAGAAGCTTCAATGGCGAAACCTCAGGTTTTCCCTCACGACCGGTTACAGGCTGAAGTATGCAGGGGATCTCATCATCAATATCCGCAACAAGCTTTGCAGCCTTTTCAAGATCATCATCAGAGGTAAACTCACCAACAATCATCTTTACTGACAGGTTTCTCTCAATTGCTATCTCCATAAACCTTCGATGTTCATCCCAAAAGGCTCTTGTTTTCCCTGATGTGGGCAGTTTAATATCCATACTTATAAAATCAATATGTTCTATCAATTCAGGCAGTTTATCTGGAAGTGTGCCGTTTGTCTCAAGATTGACCGGCAGCAGGATATTTATTTCAGGAAGCCAGCATTCAAGGATGTCTGCATGAAGCATCGGCTCGCCGCCTGTTATGCTGACAGAGTGGTGGGCGTCAGGCAGCTGTTTGCACCAGCGGATGATTATATCCTTTATGGTTGCAAGGGACACAGGCTGTTTTACAGTTTTAAACTCCCCGCTTCCAGGATTTGTCTCAACATTGCATACATCAGACGCCTCTATCTTTGTATCACAATAGGAACAATCCAGATTGCAGCCGGGAAAACGGATGAATATCTGACGGTAGCCAGCCAGAACACCCTCTCCCTGAAGGGATGAAAATATCTCAATAAGCGGGGTTGCGCTATTCATAATACTCAGCGCAGGCGTTGTCCGATTCCCATACCCCTATCCGCTCCACCTTCACATTTCCGTCGTTCAAACGCTTTGAAAGTTCCTGAAACAGATAAAAAGATATATTTTCTGAAGATGGTGAAACATCTTTAAAATAATGATGCTGGTTCAGATATTTGTGATCAAGCTCATGAAGCAGCAGGTTTGTTTCACGCTTCAGCACCTTGAAATCTATTGCCAGTCCGGCCTTGTCGAGCTTTTCAGCAGTTACGGTGACCTCAATCTTCCAGTTGTGGCCGTGAAGGTTTTCACAGTCGCCCTGATAGTTAATAAGGTTATGGGCAGCTGCAAATCCGGTTTTTACGGTAAGACGATACATTGACAATATCTCCTGTAGCTATTCTTTATACCTCTGTTCCTCTTTTGGAACATACCATTTGATTATGTTGTACCCTATGCCGATCGGCGCCGGTTCAACACCCCTAATGCGGGAAGAGACCACCGGCAGGGCATCCGGTACATATAGGAAGGTGTACGGCTGTTCATCCGCCAGTATCTCCTGTATC
>CAZXTZ010000022.1:4753-23372 GCA_964643645.1 uncultured Geobacteraceae bacterium | reverse complement strand
GACTCCCTCACTGTATACCGTGGCATCAACATAGGCAGCGCAAAGCCATCAACGACGCAACGCTCACAGGTGCGCCACCATCTGCTTGACATCCGTAACCCGGAAGAGCCTTTTACAGCAGCGGATTTTCTGTCAGAAGCAACAACAGCCATAAAAGAGATAACAGATCGGGGCAAAAGGCCAATAGTTGTCGGAGGCACCGGACTGTACCTCAAGGTTCTGCTTGGTGGTCTGTCAGAGGCCCCTGGCGAGAATCCCTGCTTGAGAAAAATGCTTAACATGAGGGCAGCCCGGGAAGGCAGCTCTGTTCTGCTGGAAGAATTGAGACTGGTTGACCCTGATTCTGCCGAACGCTGCCATACCAACAACCTGTTCCGGATTGTAAGGGCGCTTGAAGTATGGCACACAACCGGTCGCCCGATCTCGTCATTCCACAAGGGGCACGAATTTGCAGAAAGAAACTACGATGATCTCTCAATCTGTCTTGATATACCCCGAGCACTTCTTTACGAACGGATTGAAAAACGTGTTGATTCAATGCTTGAGGCAGGTCTTGTGGATGAGGTAAAGGAACTGCTGGCATCAGGAATACCTGAGGGATCAAAACCACTCCAGGCAATAGGTTACAAGGAGGTTACGGCCTATCTTAAAGGAGAAACAGACATTCAGACAGTGGCAACCCTCATCAAGCAGAACACAAGAAACCTTGCAAAACGACAGATCACATGGTTTAAAAAAGAATCTGCAATGAGTCTGGTTGCATATCCGGAAAACTCTGCTAATATCCTATCAATGGCAGAAAAGTTCTTCAAAGAAGGAGAAAGACCAAATGTCCAAGACCCCATTCAACATTCAGGACCAGTACCTGAACCAGGCACGCAAGGAAAGAGTCAGGATTGTCGTCAAAATGATGTCCGGCGAAGCCATTGACGGCTTCATAAAATCTTTCGACAATTTCTCCCTGCTTCTGGATGCCGGAGGAAGTGACATACTTCTGTACAAACATGCCATTGCCACTATTACATCCTCGGATGGCACCTTCCGGCTTCATCATCAGTAAACCAGAGACGGGGGGATGGATTAACAAAACCGTACATCCCCCCCATCCCAAAGACCAGATGCCCAAAAGCTCCAAAATACTTATAACTCTTCTATCAGTTCTGGTTGCAGCCTGCATTACCCTCTGGATAATGGCAGGCCAGGTTCTTGTACAGCTTTTCATTGCAATCGCCCTTGCCTATATCCTTAATCCCCTTGTGGCAAGGCTTGAAAAATACAAATTCAATCGTACATTGAGCGTGCTTCTCGTTTTCAGTCTGGCCCTGATAGTTGTCATATCTGCAATTATTGTTCTAGCCGTTTCAGTCAAATCGGAATTTGTCGCTTTTCAGCCCAATATACCTGAATATGCCAGACGGATGTATGCCGCAGTACCGGATGAAGTAAAAACCAGACTCCACATAGAGACCCCCGATCTGCTCTCCAGCAGAATCGAAAGCGTAGTACGGGGAATCACCTCGACATCATTTGATGCTGCCAAACCCCTGCTTACCTGGATTAACAGGGCCCTTTCCTCAACAGTAGGCTTCATACTGAACCTGCTGGGCTACTTCATTATTCCCATATACCTGTTCTACCTGCTTACAGACATGCCACTTCTGACTGGATGGCTTAAGGAGCTGCCTCCACTACGCTTCAGAGAAACACTTGCGATGCTGGCAAAGGAGATAGACTCTGTCCTTTCCGGCTTCATAAGGGGACAGCTCCTTGTCTGCTCAATCCTTGCAATCCTCTACTCTGCCGGGCTCTGGATGATTGGAATTGATCTGGCGGTTGTAATCGGAACACTGGCAGGCGCTACTTTCATCATCCCCTATGTAGGAACAATTATTGGTATAGTTCTATCAATGACAATGGCGGTGCTTAAATTCCATGATCTGCTTCATCCCCTTTTATGTCTTGGCTGGTTCTGTCTTATTCAGGCCATTGAAGGCACAATAATAACCCCTAAAGTGGTTGGAGACACTGTGGGCCTCCACCCCCTGATTGCAATTGTCGCGCTTCTGATCGGCGGTCAGGTCCTGGGGATTGCCGGAATGCTGATAGCAATACCCTCCGCTGCAGTGCTGAAGGTTTTTGCGCGCCATATACTTCAATACTATCGTTCATCTGAATTTTACCAGGGCACCTGATGCGAGGCTTGACCATTGATGCAGTCACACCCGGCTCACCTGCGGATCAGGCAGCAATTAATGCCGGAGAGCGCCTTATTTCAATCAATGGCAATACTGTAAGGGATATAATTGACTATAGCTGGCTTTCACTTGATGATGAGCTTGAGCTTGTTGTTGAAGATCCGTCAGGCAACCGCCGTTCTGTGAATCCTGACAGATCATCCGGTGAACCTCCCGGACTCCTTTTTAGTCCTCCAGAACCCAAAAGGTGCGGTAACAACTGCATATTCTGCTTCATACACCAGCTTCCCAAAGGGCTGCGTCCCCCTCTATACATAAAAGATGAGGATTACAGGCTCTCTTTTCTCCATGGCACGTATGTAACTCTCTCAAACATTAAATCTTCAGAATTGCGCAGGATCGTCAGGCTCAGGCTCTCCCCGCTCTATATATCAGTGCATACGACCGATCCGGAGCTAAGAGAAACCATGCTTGGGAAGAGAGGAATCCCTCCTGTACTGAATCAGTTACGCCTGCTTGCAAATGCCAGAATACAGATGCACACACAGATAGTTCTCTGCCCTTTCATAAATGATGGCTTTCACCTGGAAAGAACTGTATCGGAGCTGGCTTCCCTTTACCCGTCGGTGCGCTCCATTGCCATCGTGCCTCTGGGGCTTACAAGCCACCGGCGAGGCTTGCCGGATCTGCAATCGGTAGACAGGGATTATGCTGCAGGTTTTATAGAAAAATGGCTGCCGGAGATGAGGAAGATAAACAAAAGGCTAGGAGATGCATTTCTTCAGATAGCCGATGAATTTTTCCTCAAGGCGGGCCATCCGTTCCCTTCGCTTAAGGAGTATGGAGACCTTCCGCAATGGGAAAACGGAGTGGGGATGGTGCCTTGTTTCATGAAAGAGGCGGCATCTGTACTCAAAAAAGCCAGACCTTTCCATAACAATATTACCGCAACCGTTGTAACAGGCAGATCGGCCAACCCTTTTGTGGAGGAATTTCTGGCAAATCTGTCGGAAATAACAGGATGCCGCCTGAAAGCACAGCCTGTTCAGAACCTGCTGTTTGGTGAAAGTGTCACTGTTACAGGCCTTGTCTGCGGGTCGGATATAATTAGGGCCCTGGACTCAAAGCCGATTGGCGACTTCCTGTTGATCCCTGATGTTATGCTTAAAGAAGGTGAGGGACTGTTTCTTGACAATCTTTCTGTGGCTGATCTGTCAATGAAGCTTTTAACTTCTGTAATCAGATTTGAACCTACGCCGGCAGGTCTGTACAGGCTTTTGCTTCTTCTGGTTAAAAAACATAAAAACAAAATGGCAGTGGAGCTACCGGCGTTTTAAAGGTCACAAGAAATCCGTCAGTTACAAAACTCCATTTATGGTACATATCAAAACTATGATTACAGACAGACGGCCCAAAATACTCATTGTTGATGATACTCCTGAAAACATCAAAATTCTGGTTGAACTGCTCCGTAATGAATATGCCACCATAGTGGCAACAGGTGGCGAAAGAGCGCTGCGGCTTGCAGAAACCGATCCTGTGCCTGATATGATACTGCTGGATGTGATGATGCCGAATATGGATGGGTATGAAGTATGTTCAAAACTTAAATCCAATGAAAAAACAGCTGCTATCCCTGTAATATTCATAACGGCATTGCAGGATCATCAATCAGAGCAGAAAGGCCTTGAAAAGGGTGCTGTAGACTACATCACAAAACCGTTCTCACCCAAACTGGCCCTTACGAGGGTTCGCATTCACCTTGAACTTCAGCAGCACAGGCGCAAACTCGAAGAGCTGGTCCGTTCAAGAACTCAGGAACTGGAGGAACTCAACAGGTATCTGGACGCAAGAGTTGCCGAAGAGGTGAAGAAAAACAGGGAAAAGGATCAATACCTTGCCCATCAGGCCAGATTTGCCTCAATGGGGCAGATGATGAGCGCCGTATCTCACCAGTGGCGTCAACCGCTCAACAATATCGGGCTACTGCTTCAAAATGCCAGTCTGGATTTCAGGGATGGCAGGCTTGATCCGGACGGATTTGACACAGTTGTTTCAGAGGCCATGAAATCCCTTAAGTTTTTATCCAATACCATTGATCTGTTTAAAGATTTCTTCAAGGGAAAGGCCTCCGGCACCCGCTTTGATCTACAGAAAACCATAGAAAAGACCTGTGACCTTTTGCGTGCAGAACTGGAAAACCACTCCATTTCCGTTGAATTTACAAGCCATGGCTCCTCATATCTGAACGGAAATAACAACGAACTATCCCATGCGCTCCTGAACATTATAATCAATTCGATGGAGGCCCTTGTTGAACGCAATGTTGCATCTCCGGAAATCGTAATAAACTGTGAGTCCGGCAAGGATTACGCAAAGGTAACAATAAGTGACAATGCCGGCGGAATTCCTGAGGAAATTATCGAAAACATCTTTGATCCATACTTCACTACAAAATTCATGTCACAGGGAACCGGAATAGGGCTTTATCTTACAAGGATGATTATTGAAAAGCAGCTGGGGGGATGGGTAACTGCCTGTAATGGTGAAAAAGGGGCTATATTCACTCTACAGCTCCCATCCTGTCCGGAATAGCTGTAACTTTCAGACATGGTTGCGCAGCATAAGCTGGGCCGGATGCGGAGAGAGGTAGACCTGTCCTTTCAGATACTGCTGATCATATTTCCGTACATAGTGGCTGATAAGTGTCAAAGGAACTATGAGAGGTATAAACTTGTCATGGTATCCGCTTATTACTTCAACCAGTTCGGATTTTTCCCCTGATGTAAGCTGCTGTTTGAAATACCCCATCAAATGATGCAGCACATTGGTATTTTTCTTTGTAGTGGCAAGCATTGCCAATCCCTTCATAAACTGTGCCTCATAAAGTCCAAGCAACTCATTCAATGGCAACTTGCCCCCACCTGCAACAAGTTTACCCATAGAGCGATAAATTTCCGGGCTGTGGGCCATCATCAAGAGCTTGTGTGCTGTGTGAAACTCCACCAGACGCCCAGAGGTCGGCTTTGATGCAAGAAAATCTTTCCAGCGCCGGTAACTGAATACCCGTTCAATAAAATTTTCCCTGAGTGCAGAATCATTGAGACGCCCCTCCTCTTCCATTGGCAACAGAGGAAAATGCCTGGCCATGGTTGCCGCAAAAAGACCTCTGCCTGCCTTTAGCGCAGGGCCGTTTCCATATACCTTGACACGGAAAAGTCCGCATGCCGGAGAGTCCTTTTTAAAAATGAAACCGCATAGTGGTTCTTCAGACAGTTCTTTAATCTTCCTGGCACAGTAAGGAAGCATCTTGTCTGTGAGATCAACCCGTGTCCTGCCGGTTATCAGAAGAGGGTTGTCCGGATCTCCCTCAAGACGCATTGACTCCCGGGGGACAGGCAATCCGCATTCAACCTCCGGACAAACAGGAAAAAAAGTAAAGTAGCTTCCGAGGGTTTCAGTTATATAACGGTCATGCTTATGCCCACCGTCGTAACGGACATGTTCACCGAGAAGACAAGAGCTTACGCCGATTTTTATAACACGATCCATCTGACACTCCCCTCAGATCCTGATGTAGCACTTTGACATTAAAAAGGGCCGACTCCTGAAGTCGGCCCTTTCTGCGTAACAATCTGCTTTCAGGTTAAATTACTCGACCAGTCTGGCAGAAACTATTGTAACAGGCTCAACCGGAACATCTCCGTGTCCGTTTTTGCTTCCGGTCTTAACCTGACGTATCTCATCAACAACATCCATCCCATCTGTCACCTGGCCAAAGACACAATAACCGAAATCATCCTGCCTCTTGCCCTTGTTGTCGAGAAATGCATTATCAACTGTGTTGATGAAAAACTGCGAGGTGGCTGAATCAACAAGAGCCGTTCTCGCCATGGCAACTGTTCCGCGAAGGTTTTTAAGGCCGTTCTGTGCCTCATTCTTTATGGCAAATTTTGTCTTTTTAGGCTGCATATCCGCATCCATACCACCGCCCTGAATCATGAAATCCTTAATTACGCGGTGAAAAACCAGGCCATCATAATATCCATCCTTAACATAACCAAGGAAGTTTTTAACCGTAATCGGCGCCTTTTCCCTGTTCAACTCAATAGTAATATTTCCCTTGCTGGTTTCCAGCAGAACACAGGGATTAGCCTCTTCTGACATCGAATCTACCTCCTGTTGGATTAGAGCGGCCATAGCGGCCATAAGATAATGTTACTTGTGCTTTTCGCTGAACCCCTTGAATCCGGCTGGCTGCTTTGTAACAGGCCTCTGTGGCGCAGTGATTTCCCACACCATCTTTGACAAGGATTTTTCAACAGGCAAAAGCATCATTGCCACAAGGAAGATAAGCAGGAATACCGCAAAGAAGCTCAGTATCATTATAGCTGAAACCATTATTACCTCAAGAATTACAGGCATGGTCTCCTCTCCCCTCTTCCCGTTTGAACACACAGCCAAGGGATAGCCTGATTTAATTCATCCTGAATGTAAATACTAACATATCTGAAGATGAATTTGCATATCATTTTTAGATTAATGCCTGTTAAAAATATATAATCAATTCATAGCATTAAGCTGCTCTGGATTCTCCACCAGCCTTCTTCCCCGGATTCTGTCGGCTGTCCTCGCGAAACATATCAATGGCAACCAGGGCAACACCTATGCATATAAGCGAATCTGCAATGTTAAATGCTGGCCAGTGATGGTTTTTCCAGTAAACATCCAGAAAATCTATGACCTCCCCCATCCGTATCCTGTCCAAAAGGTTGCCTGTGGCTCCTGAAAAGATCATTGCCAGTGCCACCTGTGCCATCCTCTGGTCATCACGCATCTTTTTGAATGCCATAACAATAACAACCGAGGCCACCAGCGTTATCAGAATAAAAAACGGCAATCGCCATGAGGCATCCGAAAGAAAACTGAAAGCCGCACCACGGTTGCGCAGATATGTAAAGCTGAATAGGTCGTCAATCACTGGAATTGACTGATACAGCGCCATTACCCTGTCAACGTACAGCTTGGTAGCCTGGTCAGCGAGCAATCCTGCAATGGTAATGATGGAAAAAAGTGACCAGCGGCCCATTTACGCCACCGCTGCCGTACATTTGGGACATATTGCCGGGTGCTCCGGATTGCTGCCCAGTTCTTCACTGTAGCACCAGCATCGCTCGCATTTTTTACCAGGAGCCTTTGACACCGCTATCCTGAGACCCGGTACAGCAACACCTTCGAAGGAATCACCATCTATTGAATCAGCAAGCTCTACCCTTGAAACTATTAATAGGGTTGCAAGCCTGTCTGCAGCGCCATGAAGCAGCTCATGTAATTCAGGTACAGGCACTATGGTTACAGATGCGTCAAGTGGATGCCCTATCAACTTTTCCACCCTCTTAAGCTCCAGAGCCTTAAGAACATCGCTCCTCACATCCAGGAGTCGCTTCCAGTAGCCCTCAAGCTCATTGTCCAGGCGCTCAGGGTTTGTTTCAGGGAAAAGGGCAAGATGAACACTTGCCTCTCGCTCGCCCGGCAGGAACTGCCAGATCTCATCAGCAGTGAAAGAGATGAGTGGAGCCAGAAGGCGGGTAAGTGTATCGGTAATAATGTACATGGCGGTCTGGCTGCTTCGACGTTCATGGGCATCCTTGCGACTCGTGTAAAGCCGGTCCTTAAGGATATCAAGATACTGGGCACTCAGCTCAACGGTACAGAAGGCATTGACCCCCTGATAGATGTTGTGGAATTCAAAATCTGAATAAGCAGCCAGCACACGCTCCTTCAAAAGCTCAAGGTGATGCAGAGCGAGACGGTCAATCGGCATCATATCCCCGAATGCCACACTGTCCGTGGCAGGACTGAAATCATTAAGGTTTCCCAGCATGAAGCGGCAGGTATTCCTTATCCGGCGATAAGCCTCGGCCACCCGGCTTAAGATCTCCTCCGATATCCTGTTGTCATCACGGTAATCCTGTGCAGAACACCAGAGGCGCAGGACATCTGCACCGAATTTTTTGATAACGTCCTCCGGCGCAACCACGTTACCCATGGATTTGCTCATCTTTCGTCCCTGTCCGTCAAGCACAAAGCCGTGGGTAAGTACAGACTTGTAAGGTGCAACACCTCTGGTGCCAACCGACTCCAGCAGTGATGAATGAAACCAGCCGCGGTGCTGATCGCTCCCTTCCAGATACAGATCAGCCGGCGATGAAAGTTTTGGGTTAGGTTCGAGGACGGCGGCATGGGAAACGCCGGAATCAAACCAGACATCCAGAATATCATTTTCTTTTGCAAATGCTGAAGAACCGCATTTTGAGCATTTTGTGCCAGCAGGCAGCAGCTGCTCTGCCTCCCACTCAAACCAGACATCGGAACTGTGCTGCTTGAACAGGCCGGCCACATGATCCATTGTGGTTCCATCGGCCAGATACTCACCGCAGTCTGTGCATGAGAAGGCGGTGATAGGCACTCCCCATGAGCGTTGACGGGAGATGCACCAGTCGGGCCGGTTCTCTACCATGCCATAGATACGGTCGCGGCCCCACTTGGGTATCCACTGAACCTTGTCTATGGCTTCAAGGGAGTTGTTGCGCAGCTGATTCGCATCCATTGAGATAAACCACTGCTCGGTAGCGCGGAAGATAATCGGTTTTTTGCAGCGCCAGCAGTGTGGATAGGAGTGTGATATCTTGCTGGTGCTTACCAGCGCTCCAACCTCCTGAAGTTTTTCTATGACCTTCGGATTCGCGTCAAAGACCTTTTCGCCACCGAACAGCTCCATATTGCCAAGATAGCGGCCATAGTTGTCCACAGGATTATAGATCTCCAACCCTTCACGCAGACCCAGGACATAGTCATCCTGGCCATGACCTGGGGCGGTGTGGACGCAGCCGGTGCCGGCTTCGAGTGTTACATGCTCACCCAGCAGGATTATGGAGTCACGATCATAGAAGGGATGGCGGCAGTTCTTGCGCTCCAGTATGCCTGCCTTGAAAGTGGCAATAACTTCGCCTTCCAGACTGTTGGCCGACAAAAACTGGTCCTTCAAACCTTCAGCAACTATCAGGGCCTGACCATCCACCAGAACAGCGCAGTAGTCATATTCCGGGTGCATGGCTATGGCAAGGTTGGCCGGAATTGTCCATGGAGTAGTGGTCCAGATAACCACAAAAACCGGCTTGCCCGCCAGTGCCGGAACATCCGCACTGATATCGTCCTTAAGCGGGAACTTCACGAAGATGGATGGAGATGTGTGGTCTGCGTACTCAACCTCCGCCTCGGCAAGTGCGGTCACGCAGGAGGAGCACCAGTGCACCGGCTTCCTGCCGCGATACAGGCCTCCGTTGTGGGCAAACTTGGCCAGTTCAGCAGCTGTAAGGCCTTCATACTCGTTTGTCATAGTCATGTAGGGATTGTCCCAATCACCGAGCACGCCAAGCCGCTTGAACTCTTCCTTCTGGATATCTATAAATTTTTTGGCATAGATACGACACTCCTTACGCATCTCTGCCTTTGTCATCTGGTTTTTCTTCGCCCCGAGATTCTTTTCAACCTGCAGCTCAATAGGCAGACCGTGACAATCCCAGCCTGGCACATAGGGGGCATGGAATCCTTCCATCCGCTTCACCTTGAGTACGATATCCTTAAGAGTCTTGTTAAGTGCGTGGCCTATATGTGTGTGACCGTTTGCATACGGAGGTCCGTCATGAAGCATATAAACCGGCCGGTCCTTGCCCTGCTCCTCAATTTTTGCGTACAGCCCGGCCTGATCCCACTTCTTCAGCATCTCCGGCTCACGCTGGTACAGATTGGCCTTCATTGCAAAATCGGTCTGGGGAAGGTTAAGGGTTTCCTTGTAATCCATGTTCTCTCTCCGCTGCTTCCATTAATCTGTAAAAGTTTTTAAATTACCTACACGTCCTCGTAAAGTCAAGGATATAGACATGAAGTACCAGCCGTTTCAATAAGTTTAGGGCTTGCAATAAGAAAACCGTTCTGATAATTTATCAGGTCCATCTCGTATGAAAGGATCCTTCAATGTTTAAAATATTTGACTCAATTTTCGGCCTTTTTTCAAACGATCTGGCCGTTGACCTCGGCACAGCAAACACACTGGTTTACCTTAAAGGAAAAGGGATCGTTGTCCGCGAGCCTTCCGTTGTTGCAGTGCAACAGCTGCCTGGCGGCCAGCAGAAGGTTCTAAAAGTAGGCATGGAGGCCAAGCAGATGCTGGGCCGCACCCCAGGCTCAATAAAAGCTATCCGCCCGATGAAAGACGGCGTTATTGCCGATTTTGATATAACCGAAGAGATGCTTCGCTACTTTATACACAAGGTCCACAACCGTAAGACTCTCGTCCGCCCCAGAATCGTAATCTGCGTACCGTCAGGAATCACACAGGTTGAGAAACGCGCCGTCAAGGAATCGGCAGAATCAGCCGGAGCCCGCGAGGTTTACCTGATTGAGGAACCTATGGCTGCAGCCATAGGAGCAGGTCTGCCTATCACTGAAGCCAGCGGCAACATGATAGTTGATATCGGCGGCGGAACCACCGAAGTGGCTGTCATATCCCTTGCCGGCATAGTTTATTCCCAGTCAACAAGAATGGGCGGCGACAAAATGGACGACGCCATAGTAAATAACATAAAGCGAAAGTACAATCTCCAGATAGGCGAGCGTATGGCAGAAGCCATAAAGATAGAGATTGGCGAAGCATATCCCGGGCCTGAGATGCTTACAATGGAGGTCAAGGGACGTGACCTTGTTTCCGGCATACCTAAAACCATCGAGATAAACTCAGATGAGATAAGGGAAGCTCTGAAAGAGGCTGTAAACGCAATAGTTGACACTGTCCGTCAGTGCCTTGAGCGCACTCCTCCCGAACTTGCTGCCGATATCGTTGACAAAGGAATATTCCTTGCAGGCGGTGGCGCTGGCCTGCGAAACCTTGATGTACTTTTGAGGGAGATCACAAAGGTGCCGGTACTGATTGCCGAAAACCCGCTTGACTGCGTCTGTCTGGGTTCAGGCAAGGTTCTTGATGAACTGAACCTGCTGAAGCGGGTCTCTGTTTCTTCATGACACTCTGAATCAGGCAATATATAGAAGTAAGCGGCAGTTGCCATCCAGTTACTGCAATAAAGACAACTGCCGCCTTATCTATATGACAATCCGATAAGAACACTAATTTCAATCATCTGCTATCAGCCCTACTCTTGCCCATGACCGATCCCGCTGTTGACATAATTGTACCTGTATGGAACCAGCCCTTTGAAACAAGGGCATGCCTCGTTTCCATACTGAATACATCTAAATCTGCCCGCATTATAATTGTAAACAATGGCAGCAGCCGTGAAACCGAGCGGATGCTTGAGGATTTTTCCGACGGACTTGGTGAAAGAGCTGTATACATGTCAACAGAACGAAACATCGGGTTTGTTCCTGCTGTGAATCGTGCACTGGCAAGGGTTGAATCCGAATGGGCCATGATTCTTAGATCGAATACGATCGTATCTGACAAATGGCTTGATAAAATGACGGCTGTAACAAATGATGAAAACTCAAAAGCAGGTATCATATCTCCGGCAACAGCCGAATCCTTATCCCGCATACCATGCCAACAGATAGAAACCTGCGACATATCATTTTCAGGGCTCATGCTGTCCCGCAAGATGTACGAAGAGACAGGCTTCTTTGATGAGGAACTTGACGGAAGCTCCTGGTGCCTGAAGGACTTCCAGCAGCGAGCAGCATCTTTCGGATATCTGACCGTTCTGGCGCCATCAGCAAGAATTATCCCCGGCCATGAAGTTCTTTTCGGATCCGAAGAACGTAGAAAGAAAATGGAAACTGTTTCAATTGCAACTGTGAAGGAACGCTGGGGTACGGGCAGCCATTTTGTGGTTTACATGCCCAAAGAATCTGAAGAAACCTACCTGAATAACGCCATCAAAGATATACTACTTATTGCCAGAATGGGGCATCACGTTACTGTTTTTCTGCACTCAAAACAGTACCAGGCAGCATACCGAAGCGGCTGGAACTGCCTTCATACCGGAATTGAAATAGAGAAAATACCGTCACTGTTTCCTAATCGCGCCATTGCAAAACGCATTCAGCAGATTAAGGATAAAAAGACCGAGATCGAGATAGTCAAAGGTATTGACGGCATACCTGTCCCCGGCTTTAATTCTTCAATTCCGTTTGCAGCAATTCAAAAACTTGCAAAGGAGCCCAGAAGATGAACAATTTTATTTCAAAACAACTTACCGAACATATCGATCTTATACAAAAGATAGAATCGGAACTCTCGCCAGCCATTGCAAACATAGCGACAAGGCTTATGGAAACCTTCAGCATAGGAAACAAACTGCTGATCATGGGTAATGGCGGCTCCGCTGCGGATGCACAGCATTTCGCCGGCGAAATTGTAAGTCGCTTCAGGATCGAGCGTCCTGGATTGCCGGCAATAGCCCTTTCAACAGACACATCCATACTGACGGCAATTGGCAACGACTACGGCTTTGACCGCGTATTTTCAAGACAGGTTGAGGCACTTGCATCTCCGGGAGATGCCGTAATAGGAATATCCACAAGCGGCAACTCCAGAAATATTCTTAAAGCCTTCGAGGTGGCCCGTCAGGCAGGCTGCACAACCATAGGCTTCCTTGGCAACGGAGGCGGCTCAATAAAGGATCTTTGTGACATCCCGCTGATCATGCCTTCATCTGATACTCCGAGGATACAGGAAGGGCATATCACTGCAATTCATATCATCTGCGATCTGGTGGAACAGGGTATGTTCGGCCCGCAGGCAGGCAGGGTATAACACTATGGACCGCAAAACGGCAGAATCCCTTTTCAACAGGGCCAATTCACTTCGCTGCCTTGTAGTGGGCGACCTTATGCTCGACGAATACCTCTGGGGCAAGGCAGAACGGATCTCCCCCGAGGCTCCGGTGCAGGTTGTTGATGTTTTACGTGAAGATATGAGACTTGGCGGCGCTGGAAATGTTGCAAACAATCTGGCGGCGCTTGGCTGCAAGGTCACCATTGCCTCGGTGACAGGGGAAGACGAAAACGGCTGGACCCTGCTCAAGACATTCAACCGCACAGGTATAGACACATCCGGCATCCTGCAGGAACCGGGACGAAAAACCGGACGAAAAACCAGGGTTCTAGCTGCAAACCAGCAGATTGTAAGGATAGACAGAGAATCAAGAGAACCGCTCTCAAACGAATTCGAGTCCGCTTTATCTGACTGGCTGACACACAATATCCCTCTTTTTGATCTTGTCCTCATATCCGATTATCTTAAAGGGGTTCTGACAAAACCTGTTTTAACCTGCGTAATGACAGTTGCAAAAAAGCGGGGAATTCCCGTACTTGTTGATCCCAAGGGGGCTGACTACTCAAGATACGGCGGAGCGACCATACTCACTCCGAACAGGAAAGAGGCTGAGGCAGCCTCTATGATTCAGATTAAAGATGAAGAGTCCCTCTGTAGGGCTGCACAGGCCATAATGTCCCAGGCAAACCTTGAAAGCCTGCTGATAACCCGAAGCGAGCAAGGGATGTCCCTCTTTTCCGCCAATGGAGATCATGTACACATTCCCACAGTTGCAAGAGAAGTGTTTGACGTTACAGGGGCGGGAGACACGGTTCTTGCAGTTCTTGGCTGTGCTGCAGCCGGAGGCCTCACGACCCCTGAAGCGGCCAGACTTGCAAATATTGCAGCAGGCATTGCCGTTGCAAAGCTTGGAACATCAGTTGTGACACCTGCTGAAATAATCGAGGCGGTCTCAATGGCCCACAGGGACAGCGACAGCAAGATCAAAAACCGCGATGTGCTTGCCACAATTATTGATCGGGAAAAGGCAAAGGGTAAACAGGTTGTATTCACCAACGGATGTTTTGATCTGCTCCACGCCGGACATGTAACATATCTCCAGGCAGCAAGAAGGCTGGGAGATCTTCTTGTAATGGGTCTCAACAGCGATGCATCTGTACGCCGCCTCAAAGGCCCCAAACGCCCGCTGATAGGCGAAGAGGAACGCGCCCATATCCTGGCGGCCCTTGACTGCATAGATTATGTCTGTCTGTTTGACGAGGACACTCCGCTGGAGCTTATCACCGCACTGAAACCTCTGATACTTGTAAAAGGCGGGGATTACACAAAAGAAGGGGTGGTTGGCAAGGAGGTTGTAGAACTATATGGTGGAAGGGTTGAACTTATTCCTTTTGTGGATGGAAAATCCACCACCAATATTATTGAAAAGATTCTGGAGCGCTACGACAACTGACTTTTAAAACAGCTACTTCAAACGCCAAAACCTGCACTTTGCAAATAAATGGCAGAAAGACTAAAAACCAGATGACAAATGCCCTTAAAAGCCTCCTTCCGGGCATCATCATGATAATAATCTCATCCCTTGTTCTTCTCCTTGCCGACAATGGACATCGTGAAAAGTCCTTAAAAAAGCTGCCAAATATCGCAATACTCCAATTTTCTTCACGTCCGGTTCTTGATGACAGTGTTGCCGGGGCCATTGAAGGTCTGAAAGCACAGGGGCTTGAACCTGACCGTGATATCAGGATAAAATTCTACAACGCCGAAAACGATCTTCCTACAGCCAGCAGCATGGCAAAGGCAATGACAGAGGAAGACAACAGCCTTGTTATCACCTTCAGCAGCCCGGCCTTACAAGTAATGGCAAACGTCAACAGGGACAAAAAAATCAGACACCTGTTTGGTGCGGTAACCGACCCCTTTGCCGCCGGTGTGGGAATATCAAAAACCGGACACCCCCCTTACCTTACCGGAATCGGCACCTTCCAACCGGTACGCGAAGTTTTCCAGCTTGCTAAAAAAATGAACCCCGATCTTCGCAAGGCAGGTGTGGTCTGGAACCCAGCCGATGCAGCCTCAGAAGCCTGCATTCTGCTGGCTCGTGATGAATGCGCCAGACTTGGCATAACACTGTTGGAAGTTCAGGTTGACTCATCTTCAGGCGTGGCAGAAGCAGCAGGAGCGCTTACATCAAGAGGAGTTCAGGCCCTCTGGATCGGTGGTGACAACACCGTTGAGCTGGCCATTGATTCTCTGGCCATCGCGGGGCATAAGGCCGGTATTCCCGTATTCTGCAATGCGCCCTCCCATGTCACAAAAGGAGCATTCATAGGTCTTGGCGCTGACTACCGGGAGGTGGGGCACCTTACAGGAGAGCTTGCAGCCAGGATTCTGAAGGGACTGAGTCCTGCTGATGTTCCAGTTAAAAATGTAGTCCCGATACAGCTTGGAATAAATCTTTCAAGTCTGAAAGGGATGCGCGAAAAATGGTCGGTTGATGCCGCGTCACTTTCGCAGGCTGCTATTCTGATTGATGCCCAGGGAAAAACAGTGCGTTCCCCTGCTGAACCAAAGGTTGCATCAACCCCACCAAAAAAATGGAATATCCAGCTGCTGGACTATGCCGACTCAATCAACACCGAAGAAACCCATACCGGACTTTTTGCTGAATTCAAGGCGCTGGGTCTGGCAGAAGGCCGTGACTTCCTTTTGAAACGACGCTCGGCCCACGGTGACATATCCGTATTAAACGGAATAATTGACGCAGCAATCAACGAAAATCCTGATCTTATCATAACCACCTCAACCCAGACTCTCCAGGCTGCCGTAAACAAGATCAAGAAAATTCCCGTTGTATTCACAACTGTAGCCGATGGTGTTCAGGCTGGTGCAGGTACCAGCGACACTAGCCACCTGCCCAATTTCACAGGCGTAACCTGCATGAGCGACTTTGACGGAATGATTGCCGTTATTCTTGAATGTTTTCCGAAAGCCAAACGGATCGGAACTCTTTTTGTACCTTCCGAAATAAATTCGGTACGTTACCGCGATGAACTGGTTAAATCCGCAGGTAAAAGAGGGTTAACCGTTGTCTCTGTAGGAGTTTCAAGCCCCTCTGATGCAAGCGATGCAACCCTTGCCCTCGCAGGCAAAGGGGTTACGGTAATTGCACAGATTTCGGATAATACGACAGGCAGCGCCTTTACTGCCATTGCAGAAGCGGCGAGAAAGTCCGGCATTCCTCTCTTTGGTTTTGTATCCAGTACTGTAAAGGATGGCGCAGCCCTGGCAGTGGCAAGAAACTACGAAGAAGCCGGGCAACTTGCTGCCAGACTGGTGAACCGTATCATAAAGGGCGAGTCGCCTGCTTCAATCCCCTTCACCCCCCTTAGCCGCACCAGCATCACTGTTAGCAGGGGAAATGCTGCCAGCTTCAAAATGCAACTGCCTCAATCCATAATCAAAAAGGCTGACAAGGTGGTGAATTAATGGAAATACAGCGCAGCGCAAAGGCAGATCTTGTTGAATTGACAGTTTCAGGACGTCTTGACGCAAACGGTGCGGTACACCTTGAACGGGAGTTTTCGGAAAGCCTCCGTGAAGGCGCGCACCACGTCAAACTCTTAATGTCCGGTGTGGACTATCTGAGTTCCGCCGGAATACGTATCCTTATCTCATGCAGCAAGCAACTGCGGCCGGTTAAGGGATCTTTCCGTATATCCTCACCTTCAGACCAGGTTTATTCAGTACTGAAAATGGTGGGATTGCTGGAACTGCTTGAGGTATCCGATTCTGACAGAGCCAAACCGGATGCTCCTGTTTGTGATTTCACCATCACTCCCGAAACCGGTGGTAATTTTTCTGTCACAAGGCTGGCGACTGATGCAACTCTCTCACTCTCACTCTACGGGTTACCGGACAGGCTGAATATGGCCGAATTTACTGTAGCTGACCTGATGCCGTTATCAACATCCAGTGATCTTCTGGCAGTAGGGCTTGGCGCATTTGGAACTGATTTTGAAGAGTGTCGTCATTTTTTTGGAGAATTTATGGCCCTTGCCGGAGCAGCTGTCTGCCTTCCGGCTGACGGGTCACAACTCCCGGATTTTCAACTCTCAAAAGGCATGTATGTTCCAACAGTCCAGACTCTGTACGCAGCTGCCTGCAAAGGAAAGTTCTCCCACTTCTTTAATTTCAGGCCAGACGAAACCGCCAGATCCCTGTCTTTGTCACAGATCGTTCAAGCGGCCCTTTCTATAGCCAATAAAGACAGCATCGGAATTGTCATCATAGCTGAATCAGAAGGCCTGGTAGGCGCATCCCTGAAAATTCCGCCAGTCGAGCAGACAACCTCGCCATTTTCATTTCCGGAAGTGCGGGACTGGCTTTCATTTACAACGGAACCGGACTACTCAGGAACTCTCACACTTGTTGCAGGAATAGCTACAACGGCACCGGACAGATCTCTCGCCCCTTTTGTCCGACCACTTTATGCAGCGCAAGGTGTTAGCGGACATTTTCACGCCGCTGCTCTCTCCTACCGGGCTCTTCCAGACGGTCCCCTTGATCTCTCCTCCACAGTCTCAGATGTATTTGAAACCCAGAACCTTCTCGGAATGCTCCATCTTTTGGGAGATAACAGGGAAATATCCGGCACAGGAGAAAGCAGGTTCAAACGCGGGGCCGTCTGGGCAGGCCCGATTCACTCCGTTACACAAGAAAACTGCCCGGGAGCGTTGTAATGAATCTGCTTGTCGGCTCACTTACAATAGGACTTATACTGTCGCTTCTGGCGATGGGGGTTTATATATCATTCAGGATATTCAACTTCGCCGACATGACGGCTGACGGTTCCATAACCCTTGGGGCCGCTGTAGTCTCGGTACTGCTTCTGAACGGCACAGATCCACTGCTGGCAACCCTGGCTGCGGCCCTTGCAGGCTGCATGGCCGGTCTTGTTACCGGCCTTCTTCATACCCGCTTCAAGATCCACAGCATACTCTCCGGAATACTGGTCATGACGGCGCTTTACTCAGTGAACCTCAGAATAATGGGAAAGAGCAACATCTCAATGATGAACCTGAGTACTCTCAACAACAGCGCAGAACAGATGGGAAGCCTTCTGTTCGGCAACAAATCCGAACTGCATCTGTGGGGATGGATTTTGCCAACCAGGGATGCATCAACCATGCTTGCGGCCCTGGCAGTCATAATTATCTCTGCTGCCATTCTCTATGTCTTCTTCAGAACCAGACTTGGCACAGTAATGAGGGCCACTGGAGACAACCCACAGATGGTGCGTACACTCGGCACCAGCACCGGCTTCATGATTATTATCGGCCTTGGAATTTCAAACGCCCTCATAGCCCTGTCCGGCGCGCTACTGGCTCAATATCAAGGCTTTGCAGATGTACAGATGGGGATCGGCATGCTGGTATGGGGGCTCGCCAGTGTTATAATCGGTGAATCACTGGTACGCACAAACAAGCTGGGCCTTGCCATTTGCGGAGCAATCACAGGCTCTGTACTGTTTCGACTGCTTGTAGCCATTGCACTTCGATTCGGACTTAACCCG
>CAZXTZ010000022.1:0-4720 GCA_964643645.1 uncultured Geobacteraceae bacterium | reverse complement strand
CCTTTCTTTCAGGAACAAAGGAGCTGGTCATGCTTGAGATCTGCGGATACCACAAGACATTCCATGCAGGCACACCAAACGAGATCAAAGCCCTGCGCGGCGTAAACCTGAACCTGGACAATGGTTCATTTGCCGTAATCATCGGCACCAACGGATCAGGCAAGTCAACCCTGCTGAACGCTGTAGCCGGAACATTCATGCCAGATGCAGGCAAGATAATTCTGGACGGCCACGACATATCCCGGTGGCCGGAACACCGCCGCGCCTCTCTTTTAGGAAGGGTTTTCCAGAATCCATTCAGCGGTACAGCGCCTGGAATGAGCATTGCCGAAAATTTCTCAATAGCTGTGCGCCGGGGTAGCTTCCCCGGACTGGGCCGGGCCATAACCAGAAAACTCCGAAACGAATTGAGAGACCGTGTGGCCACACTTAACATGGATCTTGAAGATCGCCTTGAAACAGAGATAGGAGGACTTTCCGGGGGTCAGCGTCAGGCCCTGACACTGCTTATGGCAACATGGCTAAAGCCCCAACTTCTACTGCTTGACGAGCATACTGCCGCACTTGATCCGAGAAGCGCAGAAAGAATAATCCAGCTGACCAGCGAAATAATTTCCAGAGAGAAACTGACAACAATAATGGTGACCCATTCAATGAGTCAGGCAGCAAACCTGGGTGATCGTCTTATCATGATGAACAAGGGGGAGATAATAAGGGATTTTTCAGGCAGCGAAAAGCTGCGTCAGCGACCTGAAGATCTGCTTGGGCATTTTGATCAGGTAAGAAGGAGAGAACTTATGGATCAGGGCACGGCAGACCTGCTGAAACAACGTTACATCTGAGTAACCGGCAGTTTATTCGATATTGATCGTAAATCAGCAAGAAAATCCGGCAACTGCAACCTCCAATGGATGTCCATGCCCCATCAGATTTTCAGCAGTAAAATCACCCCTCATTTCAACAACCTGGAAATCAGCCTGTTTTCCTGGCTCAAAGGATCCGGTAATACCCTGGAGTCCAATCCCTCTGGCTCCACCGTTTGTAGCAATCCGGAGCAGATCTTCAGGATCAAGCAGACCTTTATATTTATCCAGGGCAAAACGGATCTCGTCCCAGATGGAAAGAGAATCATTGCTTGCCAGAGAATCGGTTCCCATACTCAATGGAATATCCAGTTTTTTGAAAAGATGCACCGGTGCAGTGCCCACATCAAGCCGCTCGTTGCTCCGGGGGCATAGGCATACCGTCACCCCTCGTTCCTTAAGAATCAGAGCATCGGCAGGGGTAACATGGACACAGTGGACTGCAAGGGTACGAGGACCAAGCAGGCCGGCCTCATCAAAATACCTGACCGGAGTTGTTCTCGATGGATGGGGCAGGAAGCCCTGCCACCCAACAAATGGATAAAGCTGTTCAGCAATAGGGCCTGAGGAATCAAATAAAAAATCCGACTCTGCTTCGGATTCAGCAAGATGGAGTGAAAGCGGGAGGCTCTTGCCGGATGCTGCCGATGCTATGGATGGCAGTATGTTCCGGTTAAGTGTGTAGGGGGAATGGGGTGAAAGACCTGCATGGCAAGAGCCAGTGATGGAAGAGCAGGCCTCAAGCGCATTTGCCAGCCGGTAACCGAAAAGAGCCTCGTCCTGCCCTATCAGTTCCAGATAAAGACGGCCGTTAATGGAGGTTTCAGCAAATGCAGCCAGATGCTCTGGTGATGTGACAATATCCCCAGCCGAGGTTGTGCCTGAACGAAGTGATGCTGCAATACCTGACTTTAGGGAGGCAATTATTTCTTCAGGTAAAATTCCACGCCGCACTTTTATAACCTGCATGATCCAATCTGTAAAAACACGTGGATGGTAATCCATACCACTATGCAGACGCCATGCGGGAAAGTTTGTCAGTTCAAGGTGGGTATGAGCATTTACAAAACCGGGCAGTATGACGCAACCGGGATAATCAGCTAAAGGCGGGCCATAAAGCTGGACCAGTTCACTGGCTCTGCCGACTGCCAGAATTCTGCCATCCCTGACAGCCAGGCCACCGCCAGATACAGGCGGCAGACCGGGTCTATAAAGCCAGGATGCTGTATACAGGCTGACCTCAGAGGTCAGAATCTCATCTCCCCACGGGGAACTTCCTCTTCACGGATTCTCAGATATCCCCTGAGTCCCATGCACTCCTTCATACGGTTTGAGATGATATCCTGATCTCCACGTTTATCCAGAAACCTGGCATACTGGGCCGATTCTTCCTCACACTCAAGGTTGTCCTTGTTAAATGCGACCCTGTCCTTGCCTTTCTGGTACCAGACATAGTTAGGGCCTGCACAGCCGGCAAGAGCCATAAAGAGAGTTGAGGCAATAATAAGTAAAAATATTCTGGTCAGAGTAATCTTGTGCTTATTCATTTTTCATATCTCCATTTCGCTAGTTAATAGAGTTATTTACACTGATTTGCAAATTTGTCGTTCTTGATAAAATCTTCGTTGGTTGCCCCCAGGGACAACATGGTGTTGCTTATAAAGTTAAGCCCGCTGTCCATTGCTTTCTTACAGGCTTCGTCTGTAGTGGAAAGCCCTGTCTTTTCGTCAAAAGTCAAAAGACATGTAAGGGTCTTGCCTGTTTTACTCATGTCACTCTGCTTTCTGCATTCAAGTTTGAAAACAAGCTGGTCATTACTCTTCAGGTTCAGATCAAGAGCTGTCGGACCTGTAAAACTATATGTGGATGTCTTGTCCGAAATAACTGTGACGCTTCCGGAAACAGGATCGCCAGCTTTTGCAAAACCAGGGGCAATCTTAAAGCTTACACCTCCTGAGCTAAGACCCTCCGCCAATGGACCGAATTCAATCTTGAAGCCTTTTGCAGCTGTGGAGTCAAGACAGGACAAATTTCCTGAATCATCATGATATTGCCAGAAATAGGAGTTCTGGCATGAGACATTTCTTGGGTAGTCCTGATACAATGCTTCCCACTTCAGGTTTGGATTACAATTGTCAGGATTGTCGGATGATGGATCACAAACCGTCTGCTGTTTTGCCGCCGGATCCTCTTTACCTTTTCTGTCGTAAATACCAGCTTCATAGGCAACTGTAGAACAACCGGCGGAAAGGATTGTTATCCCTCCAACCGTTCCGGTATTTGGACATGCTGGCCTGTTGGCCTGCGGGTTGTTTTCAGGATTCAATTTGCACTGGTTGCCGCAGCCGCACGAGCTATCATCAACGCACTTGGCAGCAAGTATGTAGTACTGTTGTAGTTTTAAAAAGTCAGAATGCTGTTTTTCAAAAAGTTTGTAAGGAGCAAGACATACCCCGGTCATCGGAATGTTTTTCTTGGACCAGACGCATGGGGTTATGGTTTTGCATCCTGCAACCTGACATTTTTCCGCAGGAGTAACAGCATCACCGTTTGCCTTGATAGGAGTCATTAAAATTGGAAAGTTGTATCCATCAACATAGCTGACATCATAATTGAGCCTGTTGTCATCATCATTGAATTCAACTGCTGATGCTGGCTGATTGGCCGTTGTGCATCTGTACCCCTTACAGGTATCCTGGTCAGGATAACAACAGTTACCTACATCACAATTTTTGCCATCCCTGCATCCTGTCCGGGGAAAGACCCGACCATTAAAACCTTTAGGGGCACACCAGGTTTTTGTTTCGCCCTTTGGCAGTTTCCAGTCCTTAAAATCAGACGGAGCGTCAAAGCCCCTTTTCCCACCGCCATCACGGCCAGATCCCTGCCAGATTCCAACGTAAATATCTTCTTTGGAATTATTAACAAATACAATGGGATGGGTTGAGTCATCGGAACAAAGTTTCGCGTCTGATGATGAGTTCAAGGCAGAAACACCCATACACGCCCGAAAATGTTTATCAATAACCTCTTTATCACCGGCCCTGTTCATGTTGTAGGCATATTCAACAGCCTTTTTCTGACAATCGTACTGTTTTCGTCTGGCAGTCAAATCATCTGCAGCATAAACGGATGATATCATCCATACAGACAAAAGAAGTGAGACTTGAAATGTTTTTAAAAATCTGGACATAATTAAATGCCTCCTTTGGGAACAACATTCTGGTTTAGTGCTGAGTCTATCCCAAGTTTACCCAATGTCAAGAACTGGGCTTTTTGAGATGTTTGTGTAAAAAACCGGGTGAAATCTGCGGATTTCAGACAAATCTTTAAATTTGGACAAGCAAAGACTGTATCTCTGGATGCCTTACTATCTCGCACTGTTCGCTCAGCACTGATGCAAGGATCTCGTCTGTGGTGAGGGGGTTGGCCAGTACACTGCGCAAAACGGTGATCTCCTCGCAGTAACAGGTCATACGAAGCCTTGTACGGGAAACAAAGGTTTTGCCTGCCTCCCGCTGATGCTTCTGTAGCAATTGGCAGACCTGATCCAGAATGGTGTTGATCCGCACCACCTCTTCCACAGATGCCGCTGCCAAGGCCTGCTGTACAATATCGGGGCAATAGCGGTAGGTAAGAATATTCAGTTCCGGCTCGCTTGTAAGTTCAAAATCCGGATGTTGTCGAATCATTTCAGCAAAGGTACGGGCACGTTCAATCCCCATATCAATAAGAAGTTCATACCCCTTGCGGCCCATTATGGATAGACCGGCATGCACCAGCAGCGCCTTGCCCGGACGGGATCCTTCAAGAGTGTGGCTTCCAAGATCCTTGGAACCATGACGCAGGATATAGGC
>CAZXTZ010000021.1:0-23417 GCA_964643645.1 uncultured Geobacteraceae bacterium | reverse complement strand
GCACACAGTCGGCGCGTAAAACCTTGCGCCGCTGGTGCGCCCCCGCGCCGTTAGACAACAAAAGGAGGAGGAACTATGGACTTCGAGCCTAAATCCCCGCAGGATTATAACTATGACGAGCCAGTAATGGGAATTTCAAGGGCATTGAGAATCTGACGCTGCTGCTTGGTTAGTTCGGTCATAATGTGGTCGTACTTGCCAGAGTAGCTCACCTTGGTCAGGGTTCCGGAGGCGTTTTGTAAATCAGTACAGAAAGAGACTATTTCTTCCGGCGTTCAGCCAGAGAAACAACTTTTGAAGGGCCATCAGCTGGAATGACTGGCTTCTTCTTTTTTAGCTCATCCTCATCTATTTTACGCTGTTCCAGCTCCAGTGGCGAAATAAGCTTTTCAAGCATCAAAGGAGTGCCGCCCATTGTAAATGTCAGGCCTTCAAGCTGCTCCTCATTGAGAATCCAGGTAAAAATCTGAAGTGGAAAGGTCAGCACAAGTAACTTTACCTGCCACCAATCTTTTTTTACGTCAGGGCATATATCCTCAATCCTCGCATAAAATCCGGGTTTACTGTCAACGTGAACCAACACCAGGTCATTAATGGTTGCCATTTTTTATATTCAGCCTTGATTTGAATTTTGTTGTGAAAAACTATTGGCTGGAGCAGTCCGTAAGCCGGGTCCTGTTCCTGTCAGCGGTTACCCTGAAGACAGGCGACGACCATTCATCTAGGACCACCGTTACCGATGGCCTCAAGCAACCAACCCGGAGACACGGGCGGACCACCCTTGACGCCTCCCTATTTGGTCTTGCTCCTGGCGGGGTTTACCTGGCATCCGGCGTCACCGCCGGATCCGGTGAGCTCTTACCTCACCCTTTCACCCTTACCCGTTTGCACGGGCGGACTTCTCTCTGTGGCACTTTCCCTGGGGTTGCCCCCGCTGGACGTTATCCAGCGCCATGCCCTGTGGAGCCCGGACTTTCCTCCCTCCGGCAAGCCGGACGGCGGTCATCTGTTCTACTCCAGCCAATCCATAAAACCTTTATTTCTTTATTTTAGTATTGCTAAGCCTGCTGGGGTTCCTGCTTGAGTATCAGTATCCTCTGGCAGTGGGGACAGAAATGAAGTTCCTCACACTTGAAGAGAGTATTGTAAAGCTGTGGCGGCAGATTTATATTGCAGCCCTGACACGATCCGTCTTTTGCTTCGGCAAGCGCCTGGCCCCTCCTCTGGCCCCTTAGCTGGTCATACCTGCGAACAACCGATGAAGAAATATTCTTAACAATCAGATCCCGTTCGGCAAGCGAACTATCAATTTCATTCTGTAATCCTTTGATTAAAGAAAGCTTTTCCTTTATGTCAAGGTTTGCATCATCCTGAATCTTTGCGAACTCTGCAGCTTTTGCATCAAGCAATGCCTGAAGATCTTCCACCATGGCTGTCTTCATAAGTATCTGCTCTTCAAGTTCGGAAATCTGCTTCTTTGCAGCAGTAATTTCACGGCCTACAGCCTGATACTCCTTATTTGTCTTTATCTCTTTCATATTCGTTTCAGAGCGTTTTATGCCTTCAACCTCAGCCTGAAGATTGTTCTCAAGCTCGGCCCTTTCTGCCTCCAGGCAGGCCTTTCGATCCTCTTCAAGCTTAAGTCCTTCTGACACCACTGACACGGACTGCTCCAGTTCGGTAATTACGGCCTGATATCCTGCCTGTTCATGCCTCTTCGCATCAATGGCGGTATCAAGCAACTGTAGTTTCTCAAGCAACTGCAATTTTTTCTTCAAATCCATTTCCTCCCATAATCCGTTTCAGATGTTATCAGGTGTAAAGAATGAATGGTTCCTTTTCATTTGACGCAGAAACTACATCCAGATCAAAACCTGACAAAGTGGCGGCATTCCTCAAAAAGTCAGATACCGCAGGCACCATTATCCTCTCTGTTGCAAAATGACCCGCATCAATTACCGCTATACCCGCAGCTTCTGCCTCACGGGCCTCGTGATACTTGAAATCCCCTGTCACCAGAAGGTCTGCTCCTGCCCGTATTGCCTGCTTCAGCATGGAGGCCCCACTGCCGCTGCAGATGGCAACCTTGCGTATTGTTGAATTAAGGTCCCCAACAAGCCTGAGATAGTCACAGCACAGCCTCTCTTTTACTGATGCAGCATATTCAGAAAGTGATACCGGAACTGAAAGAAGACCTGTTCTCCCAAAGCCATATGGCTCAGCTTCATTAAGGAGCGGGTAGCAGTCAAAGGCCGGTTCCTCATACGGATGCACTTTCAGCAACCGCTTTATTGCCGCAGCTATATTGTCTTTAGAGAGAAGAAGTTCCAGGCGTTCCTCCTGAACCTGCGCACGGATTCCAACAGATCCGGTTGCAGGTCTTGCTCCTTCAAGTGGCAAAAACGTCCCCTCACCGGATGAGGAGAATGAACAGTCACTGTAATTGCCCAGTGATTCTGCAAACTCCAACATTGCCCCCCTTACAGTTTCCAGACTGGCCGAGGGAACAAATATTACAAGCTTTGCCAGTTCATTTCGCCCGGAAATCTGTAGTGGAGTTACACTACTAAGGCCAAGCCTTTCTGCAAGAAGATCATTAAGCCCTCCGGCAGCCAGATCATAGTTGGTATGCATGGCAATGACTGAAAGGCCTGAGGCGGCGGCCTTCAAAACAAGGCGACCGGTTTCGGTGGAAGAGGTAACCTGTCGCAGGGGTGAAAATATAAGGGGATGATGGGTAACCAGAAGCTGGCAGCCTGACTCTGTCGCAAGAGCCAGCACCTCAGGCAGCGGATCAAGCGCAACCATCACGCGTTTGACAACTGCCAAAGGATCTCCAACCTGCAATCCTGAATTATCCCAATCTTCGGACAAGGCAAACCGGAAGTTTTTGTTAATTATTCCAACGATGTCCGAGACTCTTGGATTTTTCATGCAGAACAAACAAAAAGAGTGCAGCCATCTGGCATGCACTCTTCTGAAACTGTGGTCTCGGCTGGTCTTTGTCTGTTTGACCGCATCCGGCCTGATCCTCTGTTTTAAATTGGTGGGCCCACCAGGACTCGAACCTGGGACCAACCGGTTATGAGCCGGTGGCTCTAGCCAACTGAGCTATAGGCCCGCGCAGGAAATTTGAACATTACAGAAACTTATGAGTATTTGTCAAGGCATTTAACAACAAAAAAACTTCATGCCCTGCTTATAAACCTTCCTTCACGGGTATCAACCTTAACCTTCACTCCGCTTTCAAGATAGGGGGGCACCTTAATCTTAAGTCCGGTTTCAAGTATTGCCTCTTTAGTTTCGGCAGTGGCAGTTGCGTTTTTTATTGCCGGGGCAGTTTCAGTAACCTCAAGCTCAACAGTAAGCGGAAGTTCAACTGCAACCATACGACCTTCAAACAGGCCAAGGGTCACATCAGTTCCCTCCAGAAGATAGGGGGACAGAGCTGAGAAGCCGTCTTCGTCCATCTCGAACTGTTCATATGTCTCCATGTCCATGAAAACACCCATGGCACCTTCTGCATAAAGAAACTGGCCCTTATGTCTCTCGTAATCAGCTTCTTCAACCTTGTCTCCAGAGCGGAAAGTTCTGTCTAGAACCTGATTGGTCAGAAGGTTGCGATAGCGGGTCTTCACCATTGTGTTTGCGCCACGGGCTGAGGGGGACTGAAAGGTGACATCCATTATGAGGCAAGGGGATCCTTCAAGCTGAATAACAAGCCCCCGCTTGAAATCAGAGGTGGTATACATATCTTGCTGCTCCTTGATTTATCGAAGGTATCAGATGGCGAAACATATATGGCAAGACGCCAGAGGCTGCCCCGCCGGAATCTTCCGGCGGGGCAGGTCTTGTCAGGCGTTTCCGTGTTTTATACGCTCGGCCTTTTTCAACAGAGAGGTTGCAACGGGGTGATTATTGTTTTCTGCATATAAGGCAGCGGTATTGCCAGTCTTTGTCCTGGCCTTCGGGTCAGCGCCGGATTCCAGCAGTACCTGCACGGTCTTGTTGCAACCATATATGGCGGCAAGCATAAGGGGAGTATGTCCCTCACGGTCTCTTGAGTCAATTTCAGCACCTTTTTCTATCAGCATCTTGACAATCTCAGTATGCCCGTTTGCAGCAGCATAATGTAGCGGGGTCTTTCCCTTGTCACTGGATGCGGTAACGTCCGCACCACGGTGAAGCAGATCCTGTACAGAATCCAGGCTCCCCTCCTTGGATGCGGTAATCAGCTGGGTGTGGCCATTGCGACCCTTGGCATTTACATTCTCCATGGCTGTCTCCTCCCTTTACCGGTTTTAGATTGGCGAATCACCGCCAGAAAACTGACGACGCACGCATGTATTACTTTGAATTTTATGGAGTAAAAAAGAAGTACTATCTGCGGATTTTTCGGACAGAAGAAAAACCTTACAAAAAAACATACTGCGCCGCACTGAGTCCCCCCATGCGGCTGAAAACTGTACAATATCTGCGGCCTGCTCCATCATGGGACACCTGCCGTTACGACATTAACTTCTCTTGTTTTTGTTTATAACATACAACCTTCATATTGGCTATTGAAAGCTATCTATTTTTACAACCAGCAAATAACCAGCTAAAAATACAGCAAAAATACAAATTCAACAAACATGGCAGATGTCTGGAAAACCATCACAACAAAAATCAGAGAAGTTAATGCACTAATGAACAAAGGAGCGAAAAAGGACTTTCATTTCCTCTTCCACGCTTGAGATATGTTTCCCTACTTTAAACTGTCTGCAACATACCTGACACACTCAGCGGATAGAGTAATCCAACAAAACCTGAAAAACCAAAAAGGGGAACAGACAATGAAGAAATGGGGAAAGCAGTGTCTTGACTGCGGCAGCATTGTTATTGATCGCACAGAAGTTAACTGTTTGCCGCAGTTTAGAATGGAAAGCATCAGATACGCCTGTGGAGCAACTCTAAAGACAATGTACTCGCAAAATGGCAATACAGGCAGGGCTGTGCATTCCGGATGCGGACTGATTGAAGAGCAGGTTGCGCCTCTTTGAAAGTCGCATCAGCGAGCCGCCTTTATCTAGTCTGCAATAAAGCAGAGGATCAGAAAAATGAATTACAACCATCAACACGGCAACTCAGATACGATGCCCTGGAGCCAGTATTATACAGGGGCCTGAACCACTCAGAACATTGGAGATATTACTCATGCGTGCCATGAAAGTTATCCGGATCATAAAAAGATTGTTTCCACTGCCCGGTCTTGCTGTTTTAGACATGAAAATCAAGAAGATGAAGCGCCTTATGAAAAAAATGGAGGATGAAAACCGTAATTACTATGGAGAGAACTTCTACCGGATTCTATCAAAGAAAAACGGTCTGTCTGTCTGAATAAATACAAGGGTTCTTCTGCGATAAAGCCAGATTTTGCTCTGTTACAGTTTTTTTGCACTCCTGTCACACAGCTGCAATCATAGTCAGCTACCATTTATAAAAATATAAAAAAGGAGAAAAGAGATGAAATTCAAAACACTGGATGATTACTACCATTGGACCTGCGACTGGTGCGACAGCGAAAACCGGACTCTCTGGGTTCGGGTTGCCAATGGCGATGTCAGATGTGGCGCATGCCACCGTGCGAACAGCTATCCTTCATCAACCATAATCTCAGGCCAAAATCAGGGGCTTATGGCAGGGCTTTGCTAAAAAGGAGGAATTATGGAGCAACTGATGCAGAAACATATCCAGCCCCTCACTGAGAGGCACCCTGCCATTATGGGGCTAGTCTCTGCTACTGCGGGATTTATCCGCAATATTTCCATAAAACCCTACAAAAGCCGCAAAAGAGACCATGAGATGGAAGTCCGTGCCAGATTCAGGGATCTCCCCTCGGTTCTTTGCAGGATTTACAAAGAGAAGGGGGCAGGACAAAAACCTACCATTATAATTGGAGGTTTTGTGCCTGATGCAACAGAGGCCCTTGAGTTTCAACGTCCACTTTTAAGAAGCTTTGGCAGCATCTATTACATTAATTATCCTCGTACCGGATTCAGTGCGGAAATGTTCAATGCACAGCTTGAAGACCTTCTTGAAGATCTGTATTCCAGAAGAAAATTACCAGTATTAATGGGAATAAGTTTCGGCGCGGGGCTTCTGGTGGATTTTCTGAGAAAATCACCAGAGACAACACACAGTAAAATCAAAGGAGTTATGCTGGTTAGCCCGGTGCTATGCACTCAGGATCTGGTAAGGCCTGAAGGGGAAAAATCCGGTGGGGTCAGAATGCTTGAATCCAACCTGCGAAAGATCATTAAATCGGACCCGTCAGATCCTTTCGCCCTCAGCAAACAGGTTGACAGGGCAAGACGCTGCTTTACCGGACTTTTTGAGGCTGGAGCAGGAAATCGTCAGCTCTCTGCCCGACACCTTGCCATACGCCGCAAAATTTTCGGAGTCATTGAAAATACATCTGCAATGGGAGGATATCAGAGGGTTCTGGCTCTTCGAGATTTTAAGGAACCTGAATCAGACTCAACTGTTTATGGTGGCCAGGCCCTTGTAATCAAGGCTGAAGATGAAAAAGGGATACTCGTTCCATCTTCTCCAACCCTTGCCATGCTTGATGATTCTTCAAACCTTCGCAGGTTTATGCCAAGAGCAGTCATGAAAACCGCTGTATCAAAAGAGACCTCAGATCCTGTGCCCCATGCATCGCTCATTTTTCATCATCAGTGCTTCAATCCTTTGCTTGAAGCATGGCTCAACAAAATACATTCCGAGCTGCTATGGGCCGTTGCATGAGCAGGCTCCTTCAAAAGTTTGCCTCGTTACTTCTTCCTCTTCCCATCAGGGCGGCTGCTGAAATACGTCACCGCAGCTTTATGCAAAGAGATCCGTTGCTGGCGCAACGAAAACTCCTGAAAGAGCTCTTGATAAAGGGATCAGAAACAAAATTCGGTATTGACTACGGCTTTTCAGAAATGATCGGCCTTCCATTTGAGGAGATGCTTGAAAGATACCGGTCAAATGTACCACTGAGAACATACAGCGATTTCTGGACAGATTATTTTTCTCCCCACCTTTATGACAACGGCATTGAAAAACGCCTGTTGCTCAACAATATTACCTGGCCAGGAAAAATACCCTATTTTTGTGAGTCCTCCGGCACAACTGCGCCTACAAAATTCATTCCTTTCAGCAAGGAAATGTTCGCGGCAAACAGGATGGCAGCCCTTGATCTTGTATCAGGATATCTGGCAAACCGCCCAAAAAGCCGGATTGCAGGCGGGAAATTCCTTTATATGGCGGGAAGTACAGCGCTTTCATCAATGGGCAGCGGAGTCTATTCCGGCGACATGAGCGCCATAACACTCAAGGATCGTCCTGCTTTCCTTAATCCTTTCGTAGAACCTTCAGAACAGATTTCCAGGGCTCCATGGGATGCACGGCTTGACGGCATGGCAAAACTGCTTCTGAAGGATGACAGAATACGGACAGTTTCCGGCGTGCCTCCGTGGTTGATTATGCTCTTCAGGCGGTGCGAAGAACTCTCCGGCGTTGCTGCACAGGATATCCTTTCGCACATTGAGCTTGTTATCCATGGTGGTACAAGCATGGCTCCATATTATGACGAATTTCAACGATTATTCCCCCGCCGCTCACCGGAATTCCTTGAAGTGCTTCCCTCCTCTGAAGCTTTTATGGGCTTCCAGATGTATGGCGAGCCTGTTATGCGCCTTACCCCCTGGTACGGCGCTTTTTTCGAGTTTGTGCCTCTGGAGCAGCTTGACGACAGGGGCACCCCTTCGCCGGATGCCGAAACGATCCCGCTTGAGGAGGTTGAACCGGGGCAGAGGTACGCTGTTATCCTCAGCACATCTTCTGGACTGTGGCGTTACCACATAGGGGATACCCTCCGCTTCCTTGATAATGAACAGTACAGGATTGAATTTACCGGCAGAGACAGATTCCTTGACCGGTTCGAGGAAAAGGTTACCCAAATTGAGGTTGAATCGGCAGTTGAAGGACTGAATCGCCTGATGGGGGGCGGAGTAAGAGAGTTCATGGTGGGGCCGGACATTGCAAACCGTCGGCATCTGTGGGTGCTTGCATGCGTTGAACGCAAAGAGGCGCTACAGAATCCCGAACAGTTCCTTGACAGTTTTCTGATGAATTCCAACGCCGATTACGCCGCATTCAGACAGCAGGGAAGAATAAATCCACCCTCTGTAGTTATCGGTGACGAGGGGCTCATATACCGATGGTCAAAGGAGACAAGAGGCAAGCTGGGGGGGCAGAGTAAAATTCCGCATATTGATCCAACCCTGACAGGGGACATGGTTCGTTGCCTCAACAAATACGCAGAGGCTTCATGTTAACCGAGCCTTAACCAATCTGTAACATAATTGTCACAATTAACGGTTAGAGTGAAATTTCTGAAATCACCTGAATCAACGAACAAAACTAAAAGGAGAAGAAAATGCTCAAAAGAACAATTCTGGGAGCCGCAGCCCTCTGCATCACCGCCACAGGGGCACAGGCAGAGAAGATCAAGGTAGATGCAAAACTTCCGGCTTATAAGGCCACCTCCGGCGTTTCGGGCAACCTTAACAGCATCGGGTCAGACTCACTTAACAACCTTATGACCTACTGGGCAGAGGGTTTCAAGAAGAAGTACCCCAATGTAAACGTGCAGATTGAGGGGAAAGGTTCCAGCACAGCGCCGCCTGCCCTTATTGCAGGCACAGCGCAGCTTGGCCCCATGTCACGTCCCATGAAGGCAAAGGAGATTGAGGACTTCGAGAAGAAATACGGCTTCAAACCTACAAAGATAGGGGTAGCGCTGGACTCACTCGCCGTTTTCGTACACAAGGACAACCCTGTAAAGTCCCTCTCCCTTGACGAGGTTGACGCAATATTTTCAAAGAACCGCAAGCGCGGACTTCCCGAGATCACCACATGGAGCCAGGCAGGGGTAACCGGCGCACTGGCTTCAAAGCCAATCTCACTGTTCGGTCGTAACTCAGCCTCCGGAACCTACGGTTATTTCAAGGAGCACGCCCTTAAGAACGGCGACTTCAAGGACACCGTGAAGGAACAGCCGGGCTCCGCATCTGTAGTTGAGGGGATTGCAAAGGATATCACCGGCATCGGCTACTCCGGAATAGGCTACGCCACTTCCGGCGTTAAGACCGTGTCCCTGTCCGACAAGAAGGGTGGAACAGTATACGAGGCCAACTACGCAAACGTCCTTTCAGGCAAGTATCCTCTGGCCCGCATGCTCTACATCTACGTTGCCAAGAAGCCTGGTCAGCCGCTGCCCAAGGTGGTTGAGGAGTTCCTGAAGTACACCGTTTCAAAGGAAGGGCAGGAGATAGTCATCAAGGACGGCTATGATCCCCTTCCGGCCGCTTCTGCTGCAGAGCAGTTGAAGGCGCTGAAGTAAATACAGGACAACGGCACGCTGATTATGTAACTATTTGATAAATCAGCTAAAATCTGTTCAAATCAGATTTAATCCGCGTGCCGTTGCCTTTTGTTTTTAATTGGCTCCACTAAATTTAGTACTTAATGAATCCAGGAACCCTCATGTCTTCAACAGTTATTGACAAATCCCGACGCAACGACCGCATCGCCGCCTGGCTTATCAAGGCTGGCGGCCTTTTCGTCATAGTTGCGGTTATCGGCATACTGCTTTTGATTGCAAAGGTGTCTCTCCCGCTTTTTTTCTCTCCTTCCGCTGCAAGACTTAAAGAAGTTCCTGACGAACTGCGGGCAATGGCATCAGAGAGCAGCAGTCAGGCCAGCAGCATAACCAGGGAGCTGAAGGAGGGGGGATCCATATCGCTCCGGCTGATTTCCGGAAGCAGGGTGGATGTTGAACGCCGCACTGTAGAAAAGGATATCCTGGGTATAGAGAAGGCCACTGAGAAGAAGTTTACGCTTGAAAATCCTATGTCAGGAGCCATCACAGCAATCTGCCTGGGCCCTTCAGGACAGACAGTTTACGCAGGCACTGACAAGGGATGGATCGCCCGCTGGGATCTTTCCGCCGATAGCGATGGAAAGCTGATTGAAAAACTGCAGGCCTTCCCCGACCACCGCAGGATTACGGCGCTGACAACGCTTCTTGGGGGTACATCCCTGGCTGTTGGCGATGAAAAGGGGGAGATAACCACATGGATGCCGGTAGGCACTCCCGGACGTGGTGAAAATAAAAACCTTGCCCTCATACACCGCCTTCCAGGTCTGAAAGCTCCGGTAAGCATACTGTTGGCATCCCCCAGAGACAAATCTCTGGCAGCGGTTGATGCTAAGGGGAAGATCCGTATAGTCCATATGACCAGCGAACGCCTGCTGCTTGAGCTTGATGCCGGAATATCTGTGACAGGGGCGGCCTTTGCCGACCGAGGCAGGGAACTGGTTGTTGCCGGGCCTGAAGGCAAGTCCGCTGCATGGAAGCTTTCCATCCCGCACCCGGAGACATCCATGGGCACCCTGTTCGGCAAGGTCTGGTACGAGGGATACCCGAAACCGGAATATGTATGGCAGTCCTCTGCGGCCACCGATGATTTCGAGCCTAAGCTCTCTCTTGTACCGCTGATATTCGGCACATTCAAGGCCACTCTCTTTGCCATGCTCTTCGCCGTGCCTATGGCATTGCTCGGGGCGCTGTACACAAGCCAGTTCATGTCTCCTCACCTTAAAGGGCGGATAAAGCCCGCTGTAGAAATAATGGCGGCTGTTCCTTCCGTTGTTGTGGGTTTCCTGGCCGGTCTATGGCTTGCTCCGATTATGGATCACAATCTGCTTGCCATGTTCCTGACAATGATTCTTGTGCCAGCCCTGATCCTTGTAACCATTCTGATCTGGCGACCCTTTGCAGAGAACACTGATCTGGGAAAGAGGTTCAAGGGATACGAGTTCCTGGGGCTCCTCCCTATTGTGGCATTTGGGCTTTGGATTTCCGGACAGGTGGCCCCGCCGCTGGAGCTGGCCCTTTTCGGGGGCGACCTGAAACAGTGGATGTTCTCAACCCTGGGCGTTCGCTATGACCAGCGTAACAGCATCATAATCGCCATAGCCCTGGGCTTTGCCGTTATCCCGATAATATTCACCATTGCCGAGGATGCCCTTTCAAACGTCCCCCGCAATCTTACCGCCGCTTCGCTGGCGCTGGGAGCAAGCCGCTGGCAGACCGCCTGGAGGGTAGTCCTTCCCTCGGCCATGCCCGGGGTATTCTCCGCCATAATGATAGGGTTCGGCAGGGCTGTTGGCGAGACGATGATTGTCCTGATGGCAACAGGCAACACCCCGATAACGAGCTGGTCGCTCTTTAATGGCCTCCGCTCACTCTCTGCAAATATCGCTGTAGAGATACCGGAGGCGCCGCTGTACGGCACCCTGTACAGGACACTGTTCCTTTCGGCAGTACTGCTGTTTGTGCTGACATTCATAATCAACACCGCTGCGGAGATACTGAGACAGCGGTTCAGAAAGAAGTACGGAAGGTATTAACGTGAATAATTACTGGAAACGTGGAGAGCCGTTGGTACTGGCGGCAGGGGCCACCCTTGCAGTCATACTGTTCATGACAATCACCCTTGTGGCGGTAATACTTGGCAACAGCCTTGGATACTTCTGGGTGAAGGAACTTGTCCAGTTCCGCCTGAAGGACGGCAGCGCCGTAATGGGGCAGATGGCAGGCAAGGAAGGCCATGCGCTTACAAAGGAAAAGCGGATACAGTTAAAGGTCGGGAACCGTGACCTGTACTCTCAGGATTTCAGATGGATAGATGAAAAAGAGATACAATCCAGAGAGATCCCCAAAGAAGCCTGGCTTCTGGAGCGTTACGAGCATGGAAACTTCTTCGGATTTCTCAAGGAGATAAAAAAAGCGGACGGGACAACGGCAACAGCTGATGCCGCAACCCTTTCGCGCCTCCACAGTGAGGCAATGCAGCAGCAGAAGGGGTTGAAAGATATCAGAAAAGAGATGTCATCCCTTAACCATGAGTCTGAATTCATCAGACTTAAGATACTGAAACTGAAGTATAACGGGGCTTACAAAAACAGCAGCGCCATTACCGCGTTAACAGAAAAAACAGCCAAGATCACCGAAAAGTTCGATGACTTGAATTCCCGGCTTATCAGCAGGCAGGCAGAAATAAAAAAGACAGCGGCCCTGTTTACAGATGCAGCAGGCACTGAAAAAGAGATCCCCCTTGTCGATATAGTCACCCTCTGCCGCCCCAACAGCATGTCGGTGCCTGCTAAGGTCGCCGCATATATGTCCCGTATCCGGGAACTGCTGTTTGACGACCCGAGGGAATCCAACACCGAAGGAGGGCTCTTCCCCGCCATATTCGGCACGGTGATGATGGTGCTGCTGATGTCAGTATTCTCCATGCCTTTCGGTGTGATAGCCGCCATATACCTGAGGGAGTACGCACGAGAGGGACGGCTTGTACAGCTTGTACGCATTGCAGTCAACAACCTGGCCGGGGTTCCATCCATAGTCTACGGGGTTTTCGGTCTGGGTTTCTTCGTGTACGGAATAGGCGGTTCGCTGGACAAGCTGTTTTTCCCCGAACGCCTGCCAACGCCCGTATTCGGCACAGGCGGCATTCTCTGGGCATCACTTACCCTGGCTCTTCTTACCGTGCCGGTCGTTATTGTGGCAACGGAAGAGTCTCTGGCGGCCATTCCCAAGGGGATACGTGAGGGTTCACTGGCTCTGGGGGCAACCAAGTTCCAGACCCTTACACGGGTGCTGCTGCCGATGGCCACACCCGGCATAATGACCGGACTTGTGCTTTCAATGGCAAGGGCCGTGGGAGAGGTTGCTCCGCTCATGATGGTGGGTGTGGTCAAGCTTGCCCCTACCTTGCCCTTTGATACCCAGTTCCCGTTCTTCCATATGGACAGGAAGTTCATGCACCTGGGATTCCATATATTTGATGTGGGGTTCCAGTCGCCCAACGTGGAGGCTGCAAAGCCGATGGTTTACGTCACCACTTTGTTGCTGCTTATAATAGTTATTCTGGCCACCAGTCTGGCCATCCGTTTCCGCAACCAGATGCGCCGCAAGTACACCACTTCGCATTTCTGAAGATGAAATTTCCGAAAAAGGAACAGCCATGACCCCGGCACAAGCTGAAAAAAAGAACAATAATGAAATTCTCAAGGTCACAAACCTTGACCTTTACTATGGCCAGTCCCAGGCTCTGAAAAACATCTCACTCCAGGTATTGAGAAATCAGGTCACCGCCTTTATCGGCCCCTCAGGCTGCGGTAAATCCACACTGCTACGCTGTTTCAACAGAATGAACGACCTGATTGACACAGTGCGGATAGAGGGGAGTATCAGACTGGATGATCAGGAGATATTTGACCGTTCAACCGATGTTATCTCCCTGCGCCGCAAGGTGGGAATGGTCTTCCAGCAGTCAAACCCTTTCCCCAAGTCAATTTACGAAAATATCGTCTACGGCTTGAGGATTGCTGGCATAAACGACAAGCAGACCCTTGACGAAACAGTGGAGCGCTCCCTGAAGGGGGCCGCCATCTGGGAAGAGGTGAAGGACAGGCTCCACGACTCGGCTCTGGGGCTTTCCGGAGGGCAGGCCCAGCGGATATGCATCGCACGGGCCATCGCCACCAACCCGGAGGTGATACTGATGGACGAGCCATGCTCTGCCCTTGATCCGCTGTCAACCCTCAAGATAGAAGAGCTTATTGACGAACTTAAAGAAAAGTACACCATCGTAATAGTCACACACAACATGCAGCAGGCTGCCCGTGTATCTGATGCCACCGCCTTTTTCTACCTGGGGGATCTGATAGAGATGGGCGACACAAAAAAGATATTCACAAACCCGGAGAAAAAACAGACTGAAGACTACATAACAGGAAGGTTCGGCTAACCATGGAAAGACAGCATATCAGCACAGCCTTTGACTCGGATCTTAATGATTTGAGGCAGAAGATTCTTACAATGGGTGGACTTGTGGAGATGATGATTGCAGATACGGTACGTTCCCTTGTGGAGCGTGAAACACCCCTTGCTGACAAGATAATCTCAATGGACCACGTGGTTAACAGTCACGAGATTGCCATTGACGAGAAATGCCTTGAGCTTCTTGCCCTGCGACAGCCCACGGCAAGGGATCTGCGCTTCATTACCCTTGCCCTTAAAATAGTTACTGATCTTGAAAGGATAGGAGACCAGTGCGCAAACATTGCAAAGCGTGCGAGGGAACTCAATATGGAACCGGCCCTCAAGCCCTATATTGATATACCCAGAATGGCAGAAAGGGCTGCAATGATGCTTAAAGAATCTCTTGACGCCTTTGTCCGTGGTGACGATGCCCTGGCAATAAAGGTATGCAAGGATGACCAGATGGTGGATGATCTGAATGAACAGGTTCAGAGGGAACTTTTGTCATTCATGATTGAAGACCCGCACACAATAAGCCGGGCCCTTAAGCTTATCTATGTTTCAAAGGCCCTTGAACGGATCGCAGACCATGCCACCAACATATCCGAAATGGTTATATTCATGGTCAAGGGCAAGGACATAAGACATACCATCGCATAGCATGAAGGATCCAATAAACGCTATGAGACAAGAAAGATGCAGGAATGAAGAAAATTCTTCTTATTGAAGATGAAAAAGATCTGGCTGATCTGCTGGCCTTTAACCTGGAAAAAGAAGGTTATCAGACACTGGTGGCCTACACCGGCACCGAAGGGCTGAAGATGGCATTGCAGGAACTGCCTGACTTGATAATGCTGGACCAGATGCTGCCGGGAATGATGGGGACCGAGATCTGCTCTCATCTGAGACGTGAGACCCGAAGCAACTCCATACCGGTCTTCATGCTGACAGCCCGTGGCGAGGAGATTGACAGGGTGGTAGGATTCGAGGTGGGGGTTGACGATTACATGGTCAAGCCGTTCTCCATGCGCGAGCTTCTGCTGCGTGTGCGTGCCATTCTCAGACGCAGTTCAGGTGAGCCTGTTGATACACCACAGATTGATATAGGTAACCTGAGGATAGACACTGAAAGCTGCCGTGTGATGGTTGGCAACGAAGAAGTGGAGCTGACCAGCACTGAATTCAAGTTGTTGCACTATCTGGCCCAACGTCCCGGCAGGGTTCTGGGGCGGGAACTTCTGCTCCAGAATGTCTGGGGTTACAGGTACGTCGGTGACACCCGTACTGTGGATACCCATATTACCCGATTAAGGGGCAAGCTGGGTGCTGCCGGCGAGATGATCAAAACCGTACGGGGATTTGGTTACAAACTGGAGGTAGACCGATGACCTTTCGCTGGAAGCTCTTCATTTCATATACATTGCTGGCCCTTTTAATGGCCGGCGCACTTTTTTTTCAGACAAACCGGCTGCTGGACGGGCGACTGCTTGAAGAGAGCCGGCAAAATCTCCTGAATGAAGCACGCCTGGCACGCATGATCTATGAACAAACGGCTGCACGCCAGGAACCTCAGAAAACAGCTGAACAGCTTGGCGCCGCAACCAGATCAAGGGTAACCATTATAGCGCCTGACGGTGTGGTGCTTGGCGATTCCGATGTCCGTAACGATCAGGTTAAAAATCTGGAGAATCATCGTAACCGGATTGAGGTACAGCAGGCCCTTGTCAGTGGCAACGGTAGTGTTGTGCGTTATTCTGACACTCTAAGGGTTAATATGATGTATGTGGCCCTGGCTGGCAATAATCCTGGCGAAGCTGTGCTGAGACTCGCTCTGCCGCTGGACTACCTTGATGCCGCCAAAAGTTCGATGAATAAGGTGCTTGGTACTGCTGTGCTGATTCTGTTGATTCTGGCCCTTGTTTTTTCAGCTTTTCTTGCAAAGCGTACTTCTCAGCCCATAAGGGCCATAGCCGAGGCTGCTGCACGCTTTGGCGCTGGTGAGCGAGGGGTCAGGATGCCGGTGCATGGCAAGGATGAGATTGGTTATCTGGGAACGGTGCTTAACCAGATGGCCAGTCGTCTTGAAGACCAGATGGAAAGCCTGGCCAGTGAACGCCAGCGCCTTGACGCCATACTCAACGGAATGGGTGAAGGTGTCATGGTTCTTGATCCCAATGGTACAATCACCCTGCTTAACCCGGCCCTGCGAAATCAGTTGGATCTTGTTGGCGAAGTGATTGGAAAGCCACTGGTGGAAGTCTGCCGTCATCCGGATCTGCTTCAGGCATACAATGAACATCGTAAAACCGGGGGGGAAGTACTGGATGAAATATCCCTGACCGGAAGCCGGACAACACTGTCAACACATTGGGTGCCGCTGTATGATAATCAGGGGACAGTTGCCGTGTTCCACGACATAAGCGATATGAAACGCACCGAAGCCATCCGGCGTGACTTTGTGGCAAATGTTTCCCACGAGCTCAGGACACCTGTTGCCGTGATAAAAGGATATGCCGAAACCCTGCTTGATGGCGCACTTGATGATCTGCCTGAACGCGGTCGCCATTTTATCTCCATAATTGCAAGCCACACAGAACGACTGACAAATCTTATCAATGATATCCTGACACTTTCGCGTCTGGAGTCAAATCAGACCAACCTGAAACTTGATCCGCTGGATCTTTCGCTTACAGTCCGCAATGCCACCACGTTGCTAAAGGAACATGCCCTTGGCAAGGGGATAGATCTTTCGATTCAATGCCCTGAGCAGTTACCGAAGATTATGGCTGACCATGGGCAGCTGGAACAGGTGATACTGAATCTGGTGGATAACGCCATAAAGTACACCCCTGACGGTGGTACAGTAACAGTTACAACAGCTGAAAAAGATGGAAATCTGCTGCTTTCGGTAAAAGATACCGGCATGGGAATACCTCATAAGGATTTACCAAGGATATTCGAGCGTTTCTACCGTGTTGATGAGGCCCGCAGTCGTGAACAGGGGGGCACAGGTCTTGGGCTTGCAATAGTGAAACATATTGTTCATCTGCATGGAGGAAAGATTACAGTAGATAGTGAAGCAGGACGGGGCAGCTGCTTTACGGTCAGTTTGAAAGCGATCTGAAACAGTAACTATTCTCTGTCATCCACGAATGTTTCTATTGGTGATTAATCGTTTTTTTCATGCTTTCGGCCAGGGCCGTCCTTATTGCATCATCAAAGGGGGTAAGTTTTATGGGGACAAGTTCGCGAATCCTGTTCTCGCGGCATATTACCTCATTGCCCAATCCCTCAATCAGGGCTATGGCCATGGCTGGCTTCACAGGGGTCACAAGTCCCACCCAGTAAGATGAGAGTGTCGGTGTCAGTACCGGCACCGGTATGATAAGAAGACGCTTCCCTTCAATTGCAGCAAAACGCTCCATCATCTCCCGATATGTAAGTATGTCAGGTCCGCCTATGTCAAATGTGGCATTACAGGTCTCTTCATTTTCAAGGCAGCCGGCCAGGTAAGCTATAACATCAGCAACCGCTATGGGCTGGCTCCGGGTGCTTACCCACCTGGGTGTGATCATCACCGGCAGCCGTTCCACAAGGGATTTAACCATCTCGTAAGATGCACCACCAGCTCCTATTATCACCGCCGCCCGCAGGAAGGTGGTGCTGAAGCTACCTGCCTGAAGTATCCTTGCCACTTCCAACCTGCTGGCAAGATGGTGGGAAAGATTGTCCCCCGCTTCACCGAGTCCGCCCAGGTAGATAACCCGCCTTACCCCTGCCTCATCGGCCGCAACGGAGAAATTAGAGGCCGCCAGGCGATCTCTATCTGCAAAATTACCCTTTGCGCCAATTGAGTGCACCAGATAGTATGCGGTGTCCACCCCTGCAAGTACAGGCTTCAAGGTATCAGGAACCAGCAGATCCCCCTGTACCGGTTCGGCCCCTGCCGGATGGCTACCCATGCTTCTGTCCATACAGCGGACACGGCATCCTCGGGCAAGAAGCTCCATGGACAGTCGACTGCCTATGAAGCCGCCTGCTCCGGTTACTAAAACGATTTTAGTTCTGTCAAATCCCATGGCTTTATATTCTGCTACAAAACAAATGCTGGCAAGTAAACAAATTTGTGGCAGAGTAAAAGTATGAAAAAAAACAGGGCGCAGGAAATAGCCTGCCAGCAGGTGCTGGTTGAGGACAACTCCGTATTTTCCATCCAGTGGACTGATCTGCCTCTGGAAATTGCCGGCGACCTCACAGCTGTAGCGGTTATGGAACGCTATCTGCTGGCTGTTCGACGGATGTCAGCAGGTTTTATCAGCCCCTCGGAGTCTGAAGATGGAGTGAGCTTCATGCTGATGGGGTGGCTGCCTGTCCTCCAGTTTCTTCCTCCCGCAACTTCCACAGGAGACGAGGGCGAATCTGTAACCCTGAGGATCTGCGGAGGGCTGCTTGTCCAACAGCATCAATGCCACAGGGGGGAGATGTGTGTAACCATCAAGAGACTTTCTGACTGCCATGTAAGGGTTATATTGAGGCTTGCAGACTACTGCCCCCTCATTCTGGGCTCCAGCCGTCCGTCAGCACTGAGACGCTGGCTCTACCGGCTCACACAGGCTGCCATACACAGGCTTGTCACCATACGTTTCCTCGTAATATTATACAGGGAACTAGGCGGCAAGGCCTCATGCATAAAGACAAGAACTGTAAGTATTAGGGAAGGCAGAGAAACCTGACAGATTGCAGTGCATCCCCCCCTGTGTTACCATGAAAGCCCCCCGTTCAAAACGGGTGACACACCTGAAAAGGAGCAAAACTGACTGATGCCCCATAATGAACTTAAAGTGCCTGAAATCCTCTCGCTATACATACTTAAAGATATGGTTGCATTTCCATACATGGTCTTTCAGGTCTATCTGGATGAAGAGGGAGTTCTCCCCTTCCGCAACGCTCAGGAACAGTATGACGGTTTTGTGGCGGTCTGCCTTCAGAAATCCGATAAGGGAGATGTAAAACTTGATGAATTTGTAAACCGTATAGGAACTGTCTGCAGGGTTACGCTGATAAAGAATGTAACTGGAGGCCGCCTTAAGGTGACCCTTGAGGGGATAAACCGCATCAGGCTCGGCGAACCGGTACAGACAACTCCATACCCGATGATGAATACGGAGATTATGAGGGAGTTCACCGAACGTGGGCCGGTATCCGAAGCCCTTGTGCAGTCGCTCATAGGACTCCTCAAGATATCACTCTCCTACGGCAAGCCATTGCCGGATGATGTGATGAAGATGATTGATTATATTGACAATCCGGCGCGATTATCAGACCTTGTGGCCCTTTATCTGAACCTTCCGCTGCCTGATTTGCAGGAGCTTCTGGAAACCGTTGATCCTCTGGAAAGGTTGAAAAAGGTCTATGTGGTTCTCACCAATGAAGTCCAGAAACTACAGGTAAACAGTGACCTGAAAACAGAGGTAAACCGAAGGGTTGGCAAGAGCCAGAAGGAGTATCTGCTGAGGGAGCAGATGAAGCAGATTCAGGAAGAACTTGGTGATGAAGATCCCCGATCTGCCGATGTGAACGAACTTAAAAAAAGGATCGAAGAGGCGGGCCTGCCGGATGACGTGCGGAAAATAGCCACAAAGGAGCTTAAAAGGCTTGAAAGGATAAACCCGGCTTCTCCTGAATATACGGTATCAAGAACCTACCTGGACTATCTCGCCGGGATGCCATGGAATACATCAACCGAGGATTCGCTGGATATAGTTAAGGCTGAAGAGGTTCTGGACGAAGATCATTACAACCTCAAGAAGGTCAAGGAGCGGATTCTTGAATTCCTGGCCGTGCGTTCCCTCAAGGAAACCATGAAAGGACCTGTACTCTGTTTTGTGGGCCCTCCGGGTGTTGGCAAGACATCTCTGGGGCGTTCAATAGCCCGCTCCCTGGGGCGTAAATTCGTAAGGGTGTCCCTTGGCGGTGTAAGGGATGAGGCGGAGATAAGAGGACATCGCCGGACATATATAGGCGCACTGCCCGGTCGGATAATCAAGGAGATATTCCGCTGCGGATCCAACAATCCGGTGTTCATGCTTGATGAAATAGACAAACTTTCCCACGACTTCCGGGGCGACCCCTCATCTGCGCTGCTTGAAGTCCTTGACCCGGAGCAGAATTATTCTTTTCAGGATCACTACCTTGATGTGCCCTTTGACCTTTCAAAAGTGATGTTCATAACTACAGCCAACCAGATGGATCCTATCCCCGGTCCACTCAAGGACCGTATGGAAATAATCCGGCTTGCAGGCTACAGCACCGAAGAAAAAATGCATATTGCCAGAAACTTTATAATTCCCAGAGAACTTGAAGAAAATGGCCTGGCAAAGACTCCGCCCGCCTTTGAAGAAGAGGCGTTGACCAGGATAATCAGGGAGTATACCCGGGAGGCAGGCGTTCGGAACATGCAGCGCACGGTTGCCCAGGTTCTGAGAAAGCTGGCAAAGGAGATCACACAGGGCAAGCCGTTGAGGGAGCAGATCACTCCGGAGGTTGTTGCGGAACTGCTTGGCCCCCGCAAGTTCCATAACGAAGTTGCAGCGGAAAAGGACAGGACAGGCGTAGTAACCGGGCTTGCATGGACCGAGACAGGGGGAGATATTCTTTTTGTAGAGGCCACCATGATGCCGGGCAAGTCAGAACTGATACTTACCGGATCACTTGGGGATGTTATGAAGGAGTCTGCACGGGCCGCCCTTTCCTACATCCAGGCCCATGCGGAAGATTTCGGAATAGACGGATCCGTATTTGAGAACCGTCAGATACATATCCATGTGCCATCCGGTGCTATACCCAAGGATGGCCCTTCCGCAGGGGTAACAATGGTTACAGCACTGGTTTCCCTGCTTACCGGCAAACCTGCCCGCCGCAACGTAGCCATGACAGGAGAGATAACACTTACAGGAAGGGTGCTTGCAATAGGCGGGCTGAAAGAGAAGGTTCTGGCTGCCCACCGTGCGGGAGTCAGCAAGGTTCTTGCCCCTTTACGCAACAGGGACGACCTTGAGGATATTCCGGAAAATGTCCGCAAGGAACTTGAGTTCCAGTTTATTGAAGAGGCCGCAGAAGCAGTTTCTGCGGTGATCTGATCTCTATGAATATGGCAAGGATTGATAATATCCTGCTGCAATTTTTTGCAGAACTGCAAGAACTGTTTTTCCTGTGCTTTACGGCATTCAAACGGATGATTCAGGCGCCGTGGTACTACCGCGACTTTGCAATCCAGTTCGACAAGCTTGGATTCGGGTCCATATTCATCTGCTTCCTTACCGGACTTTTTACCGGAATGGTAATGGCCCTGCAGTTCATCATCCAGCTCAAGCCCTTCGGCGCAACCGGTTACATAGGCGGAATGGTGGCGGTCACAATGATCAAGGAGCTTGGCCCAGTCCTTTCGGCGCTTATGGTGGCAGGCAGGGTAGGCTCGGCCATAACAGCAGAACTCGGCACAATGGTAGTTACCGAACAGGTTGACGCAATGCGCGTTGAAGGAACAGATATCGTGCAGCGCCTGGTAACTCCACGCCTTAAAGCCATGCTGATAGCGATGCCGCTTCTTGCCATAATGACCGATGCTGTCTCCCTGTTTGGCGGCTACATAATTGCAGCCGGTTACGGCATATCCCCCACCATGTACATGTCTGCGTTCACACAGTTCCTGTTTCCAATTGATTACCTTGAAGGAACAATCAAACCACTGGTATTTGGAGGCCTTGTAACCATTATAGCCTGTTACACCGGTCTTAATACCGGTGGAGGGGCCGAAGGAGTCGGGGCTGCATCCAAAAGGGCCGTGGTTATTTCATCTGTGCTGATACTTATGTGCGACTTCTTTCTTGCAAAGCTGATAGTGGTATTCAGGTAGACTATTAACTCTTGTAATCAGAATGCATAGCTGAACTTGAACCAGAGATTACCACCCTCGGGACGGTTTTCAACAGCGGTTTCAAATATATATTTAAGGCTCAGGCTCATGTTCTTTATGTTGTACTTAAGCGCCGGTCCCACACCGAATACACGTCCCTTATTGCCATTGTTGAAGGACACCCTGTCACCGTTCTGCTCATCATTTGTCGTCTGCTGATAAAAATATCCGGCTGCACCCAACGTAAAATCCCACAACTTCTGGCCTACCGCATAATCAACGTGGAACTCCTGACCAGAAAGGTAGTGAAGCTCGGTGTTGGTTGTATTGAAGTCGTACATCAGTTTGCCGGACACCTCAAAGCCGCTGTCAGTCTGCCAGGTTCCAGCAATTACCGGCTCGAATGTCCAGTAGTTACGCCCGGTGTTTGCAAGCCTGTCCTTGTTGTAAGTGCCTGTGGGAAGGAAAAAGTCAACACCTGTTGCCAGATGCCAGTTCTTTCCGTGCCAGCCAAGAATAAACGGGTCTACGATGATATCGCCAAGACCGGTACGGTGATCCTTGCCCCTGCCCGGAACATTTACATCCATGTACACAAGCGGGACAAAGAGATGCATCCCCCAGGAAGCCCCCAGAATCTCCTGTTTGGTTACATGAACAACTCTCACCACGTCTGCAATAACATTCAGTTTAAAACCGGGAGCAATCCTGTCTCCACTGTTGTCCACAAGCCGGTCTGAGGAATAGTACTGAAAGTAATTGAGAAGATACGTTCCAGGCGGTGGAAGCGCTCCGGACATGAAATCTTCAGCCCCGTTCGGATATGATCCCCCACCCCCCTGGGTAGCCATTACGGGGTGGTGGATGAAAGTCATTAACAGCAGGGTTGCAGCGGCAAGTATAATTCTCGAAAATCTTGAAGACATCTGTCGGGTTCCTTTCTCGTTTAAGTTACTGGTTCCATAAAAACAGGCTATTGATGGTGAAGTGGAAAAGTCGGTCAGGGGTCAACTTTTGCAATAACCCTTTTGAATGTATCCATTATTCTATCAAAACTGGCATTAAATACCGTGTTGTCTGACATAAACGGCGACATTATGGTTGATCTTAATACAAGCATGGATTGGTTTTTATTCCACTCAGAATCTGACAGGCCACATCTGCGGACAAAATCAATGGGGGCTGTGCCGTAGTCAGCCGGAGAAAACACCGTCTTGGACAATATCAGTTCCCTTTTCATAAGGTCGCCGGATATGTAGGAGCATTCATTGTATATCTTCTGGTTCAGGCTGTTCATGGATGCAAGAGTCTGATTTCCTGCATCCTTTATCACAAAATCTACAATATTCAGATCAGGCTTTACCAGCGGTATGATCTTGTAGGTACGGCCATTTTCAGCTTTGAAAGTTTCGGTGGCCAGCATCCGACTGTAAATCATGGAGGCTGTTTTAATGGTGCGGCCAAGCAGTTGTCCATAACCCTCACTGTTCAGGGGGACAACCTGGTGGGCTGTCCAGACTGCTGCTGCTGCTGCCCCTGGCTTTGACCCTTCAATAGTGTAATGACCTATGCTTA
>CAZXTZ010000020.1:18996-23718 GCA_964643645.1 uncultured Geobacteraceae bacterium | reverse complement strand
GGGGGATGATCAGGTCAATCAGCTCCTCCTGCTTGAGCATCTCCAGCACCCCTTCGCGCTCGACAAACGGAATCAGCGAAAGGGCTGCTTCAGGAATCCCCAGCTTCTTCATAACACCCTGCAAAACGGCGGCAATGGCCCTGTTGGAATGAATCGCCTCCGATCCGCCCCGAAGCACCACGGCATTTCCGGACTTCAGGCAGAGGGCGGCCGCATCGGCTGTCACATTGGGACGTGATTCGTAAACTATCCCGATTACCCCGAGCGGGATCCGCATTTTACCCACCATCAGCCCATTTGGACGCTTCCACATTCTGGTGACTTCACCGGTCGGATCCGGCAGGGCAGCCACCTCTCGCAGCGCATCGGCCATTCCGGTTATCCGCCTGGAATCAAGCATCAGGCGGTCCAGCATTGCATCGGACAGCCCTTTTTCTTTTCCGGCCACCAGATCTTTGGCATTTTCAACAATCAGTCCTGTAGCGCCTGACTCAAGGGCATCAGACATCATCAACAACATCTCGTTCTTTACATTGCTGGAGAGCCTGGCCAGAACAATTGATGCCTGACGTGCATTTTTTGCCATGATTGCAACCTTTTCGGCTATGTTCATAATGGTTTCCCCTGGATTTATAAGTATATATGGAACACAAGCCTGAGGCAGGCTTTCATTTTACTCCAGACTCAATATAAAATATCTCTTCGGAATTCAGCTTTTTTCGCTTATATCATTAATTACGGAGGCATTGAAAGCAGGTTTTGGAATTTACGGGTACAGTCCATCTGCATATTTCCAACGTTAATTCAGATAAAGCCGGAAAGGGACGGATTATGCCGACCGAGATAAACGAGACAGAGATCAGGGTGGAGTTTTACAGAGGTTCCGGCCCTGGAGGACAGCATCGCAACACAACCGACTCCGCTGTGCGTATCCGCCACCTGCCAACAGGCATTGTGGTACATGCCGAAGAGAATCGCTCCCAGCTCCGCAATCGTGAGGTTGCAATGGAGCGTCTGCGGGCAGCCCTTGAAAAACGAAATCGTGTAGTCAAGAAAAGGCTGGCAACAAAAGTTTCCAAAACGCAGAAAGAAAAACGGCTGGTTGATAAAAGAATCGCTGCACTGCGAAAGAAGATGAGAAAGCCGGAGTCTGAAACTGACTGACTGGATTTTCATAATAACAAGGTAAAGTTAGCCCTTCCAGAGAATTTCCGCCAGACCTGACTTACGCTCTGCCCTCTTTGCCACTGAAGAAATAAAGACATCCTGTCTGCCCCATATTGCCAGCTCGGATTTTGCCCTTGTTATTCCGGTATAAACAAGTTCACGGGAAAGGGCCGCAGATGAATGGTCAGGCAGAAGCATCAGGATCCTTTCAAACTCGCTCCCCTGGCTCTTGTGAACTGTCATGGCGTATACTGTTTCATGGGGAGGCAGGCGCACTGTAGAGATGGAACGCAGCCCTCCATCCGGGCTCTGGAAATATACACGCAAAGACTCCTGAGCAACGCCCGGCTCAGGAAGTACAAGACCCACATCTCCATTGAAGAGTTTCAGGCTGTAGTCGTTTGCAGTCACCATTACAGGTCTGCCACGGTACCAGGGCCTGCGTGGATCAATCAGCCTGTTATCCGCAAGTATCTCTTCAATCAGTTTTGTTACGCCGCCAACTCCGTACATACCCTCGCGAAGAGCGCATAAAACACGGAAAAAATCGAATGCAGCCAGTGCCTCTTCTGGTGTTCCGGCTGAGAGGTATTTTGTGTATCCATTCAGGATCACGGGAGCAAGGGCCTTCTTAAAGGCTGATTCAGCTGGTATATCATGCCACTGGATGCTCTTTTGCCGGTCTTCTGACATCAGGTCAAGGGCCTGCTGCCCTTTTCCTGCATTTACTGCAGACGCCAGTTCGGCGATGCCGCTGCCTGGCTGAAAGCGGTAGTTTTTTTTGAGCAGCACAAGGGAATCTGCAAGGGGCAGCTCACTTTCCATTGAATCTGAAGCAGATAGTTCCACACAAAGCATCCGCATTGCGAGGTCAGAAAAACTCTTCGAGAACAGCTCGGGCCTGCCGCCGCCACAAAGATCGCCCAGTACAGCCCCGGCCTCAACTGAGGAGAGCTGTTCCCTGTCTCCGAGAAGGATAAGATGCGCTTCATCGGCAAGGGCCGTAACAAGTTTGGCCATAAGCGGCAGATCAACCATTGATGCCTCATCAATGATAACGACATCAAAAGGGAGGCGATTTTCCGATGAATAGCGGAATCGCACAGATCCGGTAACTGTACCTAAAAGCCTGTGTATGGTTGATACGGCGGAAGGTATCCTCTGTCTTGTTTCTTCTGAACAGGCCAGAGCCTCTTTCAATTTTGTTATAGATTCCTTAAGCCTGGCCGCAGCTTTGCCGGTGGGTGCGGCCAATGCTATCCGAAGTTCTGTTTCGTGACGCTGCTCCAGCATAAGAGCCAGTATTTTTACTACAGTTGACGTCTTTCCTGTTCCCGGGCCCCCTGATATGATTGAAAACCTTTTGCGTAAGGCTGCTACTGCCGCAACAGCCTGCCAGTCAGTTATGTTGCCGGGGGCTTTCGGGAAAAGCCTGTACATACCTTCACGCAGAATCTCTTCAGATAGCGGAACCAGAGCTTTAGCTTTTTCAAGGGCAATCCTGGCCAGATCCTGCTCATATTTCCAGTATCGGTGCAGGTAGAGCCTTCCGGATGCGTCAAGGACAAGGGGGCGGAAATCTCCGGGGCCCCCGACCGCAGCTGAATGCTTCAGCAGTAACTCCAGAGCGCCTTTTTGTGGGGAGATCCATTCAAACCCGTCAATTGAAAACTCCTGGCCTGTCATGTCAGACAGATCAAGGCAGATGTGTCCCTGTCCCACTGCATTACTTGTCAGGGCCACCGTAAACCAGAGATCCTCAGACGGATTTCCGGATTCACGGCAGATGAAATCGGCGAAATGCCTGTCAATGGGACGAAGCTCAATCTTCATTGTTTCACTCCAATGGCAACTGATTGCCAGGGTTCGTAAGACTAAAATCTGTATTTTAGTCTTAAAGTCTGCAATACTGAAGAACTGTTATTCAAGATTTGCACAAAATTTCCCATCTTTTTTTACGAAAGGACTCTTTTATGAAGTACAAGTTTGTCTGTTCATTGGATTTTGGTGATGTTCTGGTTCAAACATTAATATGGACCGGCCTGAGTATTATAACTTTGGGCCTTGCTTTGCCATTTTTCGGCTACTATTTCGTTAAACTGGTGATCAACAAGACTGAAATTCACGAAATTCAATAGTTAAAGGGGGTACTAACAAACCCCTTGCCTTAATCATTCAACTGCTGTAATACTTCACAACCATTCCGGACGGGCTTCAAGCCCGTCCGTTTATTTTTGCAAGGAGTTCATAAATGCAGGAACGTATCCGTAACATTGCCATTATCGCCCACGTTGACCACGGCAAGACCACCCTGGTTGACGCCATGTTAAAGCACGCCGGGGTTTACCGGGAACACGAAGCCATTACTGAGCGGGTCATGGACAGCAACGACCTTGAAAAAGAGCGTGGCATTACCATTCTGGCCAAGAACCTCTCTATCCACCACGGACAGTACAAAATCAACATCGTGGATACTCCTGGCCACGCCGACTTTGGCGGCGAGGTGGAGCGGGTTTTAAAGATGGTTGACTCAGTGCTGCTGCTGGTGGATGCCCTGGATGGCCCGATGCCACAGACCCGTTTCGTGCTTAAAAAATCCCTGGATCTGGGACTGAAGCCGATTGTGGTCATAAACAAGATTGACCGTCCCGGCTCCCGTCCTGATGAGGTGCTGAATATGGTCTTTGATCTTTTTTGCGAACTGGAAGCCAGCGACGAACAACTTGACTTTCCGGTGGTCTACACCAGTGCCAAGATGGGCTATGCCAAGCTGGATGTGAATGTTGAGTCCAACAGCATGGAGCCTCTGTTTGCCGTAGTTGAGTCCAATGTGCGACCTCCCAAGGGAGATGCCAATGCGCCGTTCCAGATGTTGATTGCCAACATTGATTATAACGAATATATCGGCCGGATAGCCACTGGCCGGATCTTCAATGGCAAGGTCAAGGCAGGTGAGACCGTGGCCATGATCAAGCAGGATGGCACTGTCAGCCGAAGTCGAATCACCAAGCTGTTGGGCTATGAAGGTCTGAAACAAATTGAGATTCAGGAGGCTGGTACCGGTGATATCGTCACCGTAGCCGGTTTTGATGAGGTCAGCATTGGAGAAACTCTTGCCTGCGCAGAGAACCCGGTTGCCGTGCCATATGTTTCCATTGATGAGCCGACGCTCTCGATGAACTTCATCGTCAACACCTCCCCCTTTGCCGGTCGTGAAGGGAAATGGGTTACCTCCCGCAACATCCGCGAGCGTCTGAGCAAGGAACTGCGTACCAACGTTTCTCTGCGGGTCGAGGATACCGATTCACCGGATACCTTCAAGATCTCAGGCCGTGGTGAACTGCACCTCTCTATTCTGATCGAGAATATGCGCCGTGAAGGATTTGAGCTGGCAGTATCCAAGCCAGAGGTCATAGTTCGTGAAAAAGACGGCGTCAAGATGGAGCCGATGGAATATCTGGTTGTGGATGTGGCGTCTGAGTTTCAGGGGGCGATCATCGAGAAGCTGGGGCCCCGTAAAGGTGAAATGGTTGCCATGCATCCGATGGGTGAGAT
>CAZXTZ010000020.1:0-18986 GCA_964643645.1 uncultured Geobacteraceae bacterium | reverse complement strand
GGCCTGATCGGCCTCCGTGGTGAGGTGCTGACCGATACCCGTGGCACTGCTGTCATGACCCACACCTTCCATGAGTATGCCCCCTATCGTGGCGATATCCCCGGACGTAAAAACGGCGTGCTGATTGCCATGGAACATGGCGAGACCACAGCCTACTCGCTGGATGCCCTGCAGCCTCGTGGCACATTGTTCATCGGCGCCGGTGTTGAGGTATACGGCGGTATGATCATTGGTGAGCATGCCCGCGACAATGACCTGGAGGTCAACTCCTGCAGGGGGAAGAAGCTCACCAACGTGCGGGCTTCCGGCTCTGATGACGCCATCAAGCTGACTCCGCCCCGCAGCATGACCCTGGAGCAGGCCCTTGAATTTATTGATGATGATGAACTGGTGGAAGTAACTCCCGGTTCAGTCCGTCTGCGCAAGAAGGAACTTGATCCGAATCAGAGGAAGAAGAAGAGCAAAGCCTAGCAGATTCTTTCCAGAAAGGCCGGTAATTCCGGCCTTTCTCAGTTCTTATACCCTCACTCCCTCTTTAAGCTGCCGCCAAGAGTATATTGCCCATATAAGCACTCTACTTCAGATCCGTTTCAGCCCCCTTGTTATTTCTGCTTCTGTTTGCCGGTGAGGAAGCAGAATCAAATGGCTGCCCTCTATCAACTCTTTCTGCTGAATAAACAGACAGACTCTTACATTATTAATCAAGGCAATATATGCAATATCAAGACCTTAAATATTGGCATAGTCTGTGCTAGGTCTGGTTTCAGGTTTTCAGAAAGGAGCCAGACTATGAAAATTGCATTTACAACCACAGATGGCACAATGATTGATCAACACTTTGGCCAGTGTGAAAGTTTCCAGATCTGGGAAGTGGGGCCTGATCAGGCTGCATTTATCGAATCAGTAACAACTGAGCCCCACGAGTCTGATGAAGAAGACCGAATCGCTGCCCGGGCAAAACTTCTTTCTGACTGCGCTATTGTCTACACCATGCAGATTGGTGGCCCCGCTGCAGCCAAGCTTGTTGCTCTTAAAATTCACCCCATGAAGACCACTACCTCCGTCAGTTTGCCGGACACCGTGGCAAAACTACAGGAGGTGTTAAGAAGCAATCCACCACCCTGGCTGCGCAAAGCGATGAATAAGGGAGAATTAACATCATTTGAAGAGGAATGATTTTGCAGGGCAATTCATGAATTGCCCTCACATAAAAACAGGAGGAAATTTAAATGGCCTACATCACAGGTTTAACTAAAGACAAGCAGGAATGGACCCCGCAGTTTATTGTTTCGATTGACGAAGAACTCTGTATAGGCTGTGGCCGTTGTTTCAAGGTATGCAGTCACGACGTGCTGGCCTTTGAAGAGCTTGATGAGGATGATTCAGCCAAAATGTTCATGCGGGTGGCCAATGCCGGTAACTGCATCGGCTGTGAGGCCTGCGGCAAGACCTGCTCCAAGAAATGCTTCACCTTTGCACCTGTAATGCTCTAAAACTCTGCAGCTGACTAAAGAGGCTCCTCAATGTCGAGCATCGCCTTCAATCTATGCAATCTGCCACCATGGGTGATCGCATCTCGTCACTTCAACGATCACCCTCAACCTATTATTGTGCAGGGGGTAAGGGAGGCAAACCGTTTTTTGTTCAACAGGCTTGATTCGGTGGATGACAGGGAGGAACGGGGACAGCTTTTCAGTGATTACCTTTCGGTCAAGTTTCAGCTTCATCACGATGCAGGGCAGACAGATTCTGCCAGGAAGGCTCTGCGTAACAGCTACCTGCGCTTTCTGAAGGGCTGGATGATGGACAGTAACTCCGTTGAAGGAGCGGTGCTGAAGGGATGGGTGGAGAGCCGGATGGGTATTGTGCCGACGTTCCATAACGGTCGTATCGCCGGCAATGATTCTGACGCCTACTTCAGCTATGTTATGGATCGAACCAGAGGCACAAAAAGAACCAATGCAATCAATGCACAGCTGGATCTTTTGTATGAATACTGCCAGTATGAACTTCGGCGAAGTACCGGGCAGTCTGCAATCATGACACTGTTTCGCGGAACCAACGGAGCAACAGAAGACCAGATAATTGAGCAGATTGGCAAACGTGAGCAACTGGTAAGGCTTAACAATCTGGTTTCTTTTACGGATGAAGAGGAGCGGGCCTGGGAGTTCGGTTCCATTGTCTGGAAGGTTCAGGTGCCTGCTGCAAAAGTCTTTTTCTTTGATAAATTGCTCCCGACCAGCCTTCTAAAAGGAGAAGGGGAATATCTGGTGATAGGCGGAGATTATCAGGTTAAGCGGATTTTATGCACTGTCTGAAATGAACAGAGCCCGGTGCAAGACCGGGCTCTGTATAAGGATGGCAGCTTGACAATTGTCAGATCAGCCCGTGTGCAACCATTGCGTTGGCAACCTTTATGAAGCCGCAGATGTTTGCGCCAAGAACATAATTGCCCGGTGCGCCGTACTCTTCAGCGGTCTCGTAGCAGTTGTTGTGGATGTTGACCATGATCTCTTCAAGACGCTTCTCGGTGTACTCGAAGGTCCAGGAGTCACGACCGGCATTCTGCTGCATTTCGAGAGCGGAAGTGGCTACACCGCCTGCATTGGCAGCCTTGCCCGGGCCGTATGCGATCTTGGCATCCAGGAATACCTTGACTCCTTCAGGAGTGGTTGGCATGTTGGCGCCTTCGCCTACCGCTATACAGCCATTCTTTACGAGCTGTGCGGCATCCTTGCCGTTTATCTCGTTCTGGGTTGCTGAGGGCATAGCAACCTGGCAGGGGATGTCCCAGATGTTGCCGCCTGCGATATACTTGGCATCCTTATGCTTCTTGGCGTATTCGGAAATACGGCTGCGTTCAACTTCTTTAAGTTGCTTGATAAGGTCCAGATCAAGACCTTTTTCGTGAAGGATTACGCCATTGGAGTCGGAGCAGGCCACGCACTTGCCGCCAAGCTGATGTATTTTCTCGATTGTGTAGATGGCTACGTTACCTGATCCCGATACAAGACAGGTTTTACCGTCAAAAGACTCTTTACGGGCTTTCAGTGCCTCGTTAATGAAAAATGTTGCGCCGTATCCGGTTGCCTCTGTGCGAACCAGCGAACCGCCCCAAGTCAGGCCTTTGCCTGTGAGAACGCCCGGCTCATAGCGGTTTGTTATGCGCTTGTACTGGCCGAACATATATCCGATTTCACGTCCGCCAACGCCTATGTCACCGGCTGGAACGTCGGTGTGCTCGCCCAGGTGACGATAAAGTTCGGTCATGAAGCTCTGGCAGAAACGCATTACTTCGTCATCTGACTTGCCTTTGGGGTCGAAGTCGGAACCGCCCTTGCCGCCGCCGATCGGGAGACCGGTCAGGGAGTTTTTGAAAATCTGCTCAAAGCCCAGAAACTTTATGATTCCGAGATAAACTGAGGGGTGAAAACGAAGTCCACCCTTGTAAGGTCCCAAAGAGCTGTTAAACTCTACACGGAAGCCTCGGTTGATATGTACATGTCCCTTGTCATCCTGCCAGGGCACCCTGAAAATAATCTGACGTTCAGGTTCACAGATCCTCTCGATTATTTTGCGCTCAAGGTATTCGGGATGCTTTACAACGACAGGTCCGAGGGATTCAAGAACTTCAAGCACTGCCTGATGGAACTCGATTTCACCTGGATTACGCTTCAGTACATCATTGTAGATACTCTCGATCTTTTCGTCCAGCTTGGCCATTGTTGCTGCCTCCTTTTTGTGCAGAAATGATTTGGATGGTGCTTTAAACGTGATTTTAAATTAAGCAATTTGCGTGCCGTAGAAGAGTTAAATGCATAATTGCTGTGCAACTGATTAATAGGTAATCATATTTTTTATTATTGCTTGATAGTTATGCATGTTGTGCGGGTTGTTGCTTGTGATTGCCGCTGGCCTGTGAGTAGATTTATTGTACTCTCATGTGTGCTATCAATACACTACAGTTTTGCTGTTACTGTATTTAGCCTCAGTAAAATCAGCATATTAGCTCTTGAAACATTTTGTCTTATGAAGTATGAACTCCTGTTGATTTTAACTGCTGATGGATAGCAGATGCAGACTGCACAAAAAATATACAGCGGATGAGGACAGCCATGCTTATAGTCGCCTGTATAAAACAGGTTCCGGACACTACACAGGTAAAGATTGACCCGGTGACCAACACCCTTGTTCGGGAAGGGATTCCTTTTATCATGAATCCATATGACACCCATGCCCTTGAAGCGGCACTACAGCTTAAAGATCAATTCGGGTGCAGGGTTGCAGTACTTTCAATGGGGCCTCCCAACGCCGAGGCAACACTCAGAAAGGCACTTTCTGTAGGGGTGGACAGGGCCATACTGCTTTCCGACCGTTGCTTCGGCGGCGCAGATACGCTTGCCACAAGTAATGTTCTGGCTTCTGCCATCCGCAAGCTAAACGATGAGTTTGAGCCGGTAGGCCTTGTATTGTGCGGCAAGCAGACCATTGATGGCGATACCGCACAGGTGGGGCCAGGAATAGCAGTACGCCTGGGATACCAGCAGCTTACTCTTGTGGACAAGGTTGAAGAGCTTGATATGGCAACCAGAAAAATGATTGTCAGCCGGAAGCTTGAAGGTCGCCATGAGCGGGTTCAAACCCCGCTTCCAGCAATGCTTACAGTGGTGCGGGAATTGAACCGCCCCCGTTATCCAACTGTTCCGATGCGACTTGCTTCGGCAACTGCCGAAGTTGAGGTCTGGAATAATGAAGTTTTAAAGCTGGACGTTGAAAAAATAGGTCTGAAGGGCTCCCCGACCTGGGTCTCAAAGATATTTTCCCCTGAGCGTGACAAAGGGGAGATTTTGGGTGATGGTTACGCTGATCCGGAAGGAACCGTTGATCTGTTGCTGGGTAAATTGATGGAAAAGGATCTGTTACCAATATAGGGGCATTAAGAGTGAGGCGTGAAGAGTGAAGAGTGAAAAGTGAAAAGATGAAAAGATGAAGATTCACGATTCACCATTCACAATTCACGATTCACCATTCACCATTCACCATTAACCAACGGAGAATATATGGCTGAAGAAAAAAAGATAAAGCGCCCACGGGGCCGCGCCCGTCTGATTGAAGGGAAATGCATCGCCTGCGGTGCCCGTTGTGAAAGCTCATGCCCTGTCAACTGCATAAGTATGAATGATGCAGGCGAACCGTTGATTGCGCTTGAAAAGTGCATTGGCTGTCTTAAATGTGTAAAGGTCTGTCCAGCAGAGGCCATTGAGATGGTTTTCACTGCTGATGAGCAAAAGATCCTTGACCAGCTGGCCGCAGCAGGAACTGCCCCGGCAGCAGAAGAGGACGATCCTGAAGCAGCAGCCATTGCAAGGCTTCAGGCGCAGTACCGTGGAGTATGGGTCTTTGTTGAGCAGACAGATGGCGAGGCGGCCAAGGTTTCATGGGAGCTTCTGGGCAAGGGAAAGGAGCTTGCAGCCAAGCTCGGGGTCGAACTTTCCGCTGTGGTTATCGGTCACAGGGTTGAGCAACTCTGTCACGAGGCTTTCAGTTACGGTGCAGCAAAGGCTTATCTGCTGGATGCTCCACTGTATTCAGATTATCGAACCCACTCCTATCTGGAAGGGATGTACCATCTTGTGCGGCAATACAAGCCTGAGGTGGTACTTATGGGAGCTACCGGTATGGGACGTGACCTGGCCGGGGCCGTTGCCACTCACGTTGGCACCGGGCTTACTGCTGACTGCACCGGCCTTGACATTGACGACAAGCGCAATCTGATGCAGACCCGTCCGGCCTTTGGCGGTAACATAATGGCCACTATCATGTGTGACAAGTACCGTCCACAGATGGCAACCGTCCGTCCCCATGTCATGCAGATGCCGGAACACAGGCCAGGTTCACACGGCCAGATCATTCGAGATGATTTTGCTGTCCCGGAGGATCAGGTTCTTGTAAAGGTGCTTGAAATAATTCGTGACGGCGATAGCAAACAGAAGGTTGATATTGGCGGAGCTGAATTTATCATCTCGGGAGGACGTGGGATGATGGGACCGGACAACTTCGCCATACTTGATGAACTTGCAAAGGAACTTCATGGCGTTGTAGGGGCTTCGAGATCTGCCGTTGATTCAGGATGGATGCCGCACGACCGCCAGGTAGGCCAGACAGGAAAGACGGTGCGCCCCAAGATATACGTAGCCTGCGGTATATCTGGAGCCATTCAGCATCTTGTTGGAATGCAGGATTCAGACCTGATTATCGCCATAAACCGCGATAAGGACGCCCCAATTTTTGAAGTAGCCCACTACGGGATTGTTGGAGATCTGTTTCAGATTGTTCCTGCCATGACAAGAAAGATTAGAGAGCTGAAAGAGAAGGTTAAGAAATAATGACACCTACCCCGACTATATTTGCCCCGATCTTTGCCGCAGCAATGGCGCTCTTTGTCTGGAGTTGCTGGAAGCGCTTGTCCCTTACTGCACTGGGTCGTACCGATGAAAGGCTTGACAATTTAGGCCAACGTATCAGCGACACAATAAAGTACGTATTCGCACAGAAAAGAGTGCTGGCAAAGCCTTCAGGTATCATCCATCTGGTCATTTTCTGGTGCTTTATGGTTCTGGTGATAGCCAACACAGAGTTTCTGCTGCATGGGCTTTTCCCCGCAATAAGCATGGATCTGCTGCCGGCGTTTATCTACTTTCCGGTTGTTTTTGCCATAGAAGCAGCGTCATTTCTTACAGTTATTGCTGTCGCTGCCGCAATGATACGTCGGATTGTGGCCCCACCTTATCCGGAAGCAAGAACTTTTGAAGCATTTTTCATCCTGTTTCTTATTGGCTCGCTAATGGCAGCTTATTTTGTAATGAATGCCGGTTATATTGCCTGGATGAACGGCTATCTTGAGCATGCCATTCAAAAAAACAATCTTGAACTGGCTGCAAAAATAAAAAATGCGCTGGGCCTTCTTACCGGATCCATGCCGGTAGCGAACTGGTTGTCAGACTATATTCCAGCCGGACGGACTGCAAAATCAGTGCATGATATTGCTTGGTGGGTTCATGCTCTGGTTCTGCTTCTGTTCATGAACCTGCTGCCATTAAGCAAGCACTTCCACATAATAACCTCAATCCCTAATGTTTTTCTGCGTCGTCAGGAAAACCCTCCGGTTCCGGAGCGTGAAGAATTCAAGGTCGGCAAGAGCTTCGGTATTGACCGTGTTGACGGCTATACCTGGAAAGATCTGCTTGATTCTTTCTCATGCACCGAGTGTGGACGCTGCCAGATGGCTTGCCCCGCCACCCTTACAGGAAAGCCTCTTAACCCGCGGACGCTGATTGCAACCCTAAAACATAACCTTATGATTAACGGGCCATTGCTGAAGAAAGGCCAGGAACCGCAGGTGCCTCTTATCGGAGAGGGGGAAAACTCAATTTCAGAGGAAGAAATATGGGCCTGCACAACCTGCGGAGCATGTCTTGAGGCATGTCCGGTGTTTATAGAGCAGATGCCCAAACTTATACCGTTGCGCCGCTACCTTGTTGAGATGGAGTCCAGATTTCCGGTTGAGCTTCTGAACCTGTTCGAGAACATGGAAGGCAGGAGCAACCCCTGGGGAATAGCGCCATCAGAGCGGGGAAAATGGGCCACCATGCTTGGTGACAGATCATTTGAGGTCGGCAGGACCGAGTACCTCTTTTATGTGGGTTGCGCAGGCTCATTTGATTCAAGGGCAAAGCAGATAACAGTAGCCATAGCCACGATGCTGGACAAGGCTGGTGTGAACTGGGGAATTCTTGGCAAGGATGAAAAATGCTGCGGTGATTCCATACGCCGTCTGGGCAACGAATATGTATTTGAAAAGATGGCCCTGGAGAATGTAGCGCTTTTCAGGGAAAGGGGAGTGAAGAAGGTTATTGTCCAGTGCCCCCACTGCCTTACAGCCTTGAAAAATGATTATCGCCAGTACGGTATAGAGCTTGATGTAATACATCACAGCCAGTTTCTGTTGTGGCTTGTGCAGGATGGCCGCCTCAAGCTGCCTGCCAAGGCATCGGGTTTTGGCAAGCTGGTTTACCACGACTCATGCTATCTGGGGCGTCACAACGGGATATACGATGAACCTCGGGAGCTCCTACAGCTTGCAACAGGCAAGGCCCCTGTGGAGATGGATCGTTCATTTGAGAACGGATTCTGTTGCGGAGCGGGAGGAGGCAGGATGTGGCTTGAAGAGTTTACCGGTGAGCGGATCAATCTTGCCAGGTGTTCCGAGGCTCTTGAACTTGAGCCGGATACCATCTGTACGGCATGCCCATACTGCCTTACCATGTTTGACGACAGCGTCAAGGATCTGAATGCCGACAAGGTAAAGGTGAAAGATATAGCAGAGGTTATGGCTGAAGCTGTTGCTGGCTTACCACAAGGCACTCTGTAATAGTATCAAGCAGTTCATTAAACATTATAGGCTTTGTTATGACTCTATCCGCCTCCGGGCATGAGTGGGCTTCATCGTCGTAGGCTGTTGTTATTATTATTGGTATTTTTGAATCAAGAGCCCTTATGCGGCGGATCATCTCCATCCCGTTCATTATGGGCATCTCAAGGTCGGTGACTATAACTCCGGGACGGTGCTGTTCGTACTGCTTCAGCCCGTCCTCGCCGTTTGCTGCTGTAAACAGCCTGTTTACCTGTCTTTTGAGGAAGGCCCCCACGGCCATTCTTGCTACATCTTCATCTTCCACATATAGCAACGTGGCGCTGTTAAGTATTTCTTCCGGGGTCATCTTTATATCCTCCAGTGTAACAGTTTATTTTTATCAGTTTACTGCAGCTTTACCCCAAGCCGTTGTAAAACTCTTGAGGCTTCCTTCAAAAGATCAGCAATTGCAATCGGTTTGCTCAGATAACCGTCAAACCCCTTTGCAATAAAGATTTCCCGATCTCCTGAAAGGGCGTGGGCTGTAAGAGCTATAATCGGGAGATGGTTGTCTGTCCCTTCCTCATCCTCCCTTACCCTGGCAATTACTTCTTCACCACCCATACCAGGCATCTGGATGTCAAGGAGAACAAGGTTGTACTGCTCTCTGTCGATCAGCTCCACTGCCATCAGCCCATCTGCTGCAGGGATGACCGTGTGGCCAAGACGCTCAAGAATCCTCTGCACAAAAAGGCGGCTGGCTTCCTGATCCTCAACCAGCAGAATTTTAAGGGGAGGCAGGGGGCAGGTTTCCATAGACTCTTCCATCTCGGTATTTGCAGAAGATGCATCAATTTCAGGAATTGAAAAGGAAAGATTTACAATAAATCTGCTGCCCTCGCCTGGCGAGCTCTCTGCCGTGATAGTCCCCCCCATCAATTCAGTAAGCCTCCGGCAGATAGCAAGCCCAAGCCCTGTGCCTCCATAAAGCCTTGATGTTGATGCATCTGCCTGAGTAAAAGGCTTGAAGAGTTTTTCAATGGTTTCAGAGGTCATTCCTATACCTGAATCTTTAACCTCAAATGCGATAGAAACCGTGTCATCCGTCCTGTCAGTCAATCTTGAAAGCAGCTGGACTCCGCCATGACTTGTAAATTTTACCGCATTTCCAAGCAGGTTGATCAATATCTGTCTGAGCCTGAGCGGATCTCCGTCAATAAAGCGGGGGAGATCGTCAGCCTGACGGCTCAAAAGCTCTATCCCTTTTCGCTCTGCTGTCTGATGGTGGATCTGCATAACATCTTCAATAATTGATGCAAGTGAAAAAACCGAATTATTTATGGCAAGCTGGCCCGCTTCAATCCTGGATATGTCAAGAATGTCATTGATAAGGGATAGCAGGGTGCGGGATGATTCGTCAAGACGGTCAAGGTAGCCTTTCTGTTCTGGTGAAAGGCAGGTGCTTCTCAGGAGCTGGCTCATTCCCATGAGGCTGTTTAGGGGGGTTCTTACCTCATGGCTCATATTGGCAAGAAACTCACTCTTGGCCCGGGTAGCTGCCTCGGCCAGGGTCTTGGCCTTCTGAAGTTCTTCATCGGCGCGCCTTCTCTCTGATATGTCCCTGACAACGGCCAAAACCCTGTTGCGTCCGCTTATTTCAGTTCCAGTCAGGCTTACCTCAACCCAGAATGGTACTCCATCCTTTTTCAGAGCCTGCCACTCAAAGTTCTGCGGCTCTCCCTGCGCTGCAAGTGCAACCATCCGTAACGCATCAAACTCTATCTTCTGATCTGAAATTAAAGTGAGCTTCAGGGGGGATATTCCTATTAGTTCTTCCCTTTCATAGCCGTACATCTCGCTGGCCCTGCGATTTACGTCAAGTATCATGGCGCTCGCAGGTTCATGTACAAAAATGGCATCGTTTACTGCATTGAAAATGGTTCTATAGGCACTGTCAGCATTTTTTCGAGCCTGCGTGGAATTATTTTCTCTGTTGCCTTCCAAATAGAACCTCCAGACATCTCCAGGAAAAAGTTATTTTTATAATAGCACTTTTAGCCAAAAAGGGAAATCTGACACTGTGCAGACTTTTAAACATACCGTACTGACATTTCATCCTTGCAGCCCTTAAATGACATCCCTATAATACCAAAGATATGAGAATAAAAAGTACAACCTTCATAAAAAGCGCTGTCAAAGCGGCTGACTATCCGCCGCTGGATCTGCCAGAAATCGCTTTTGCCGGACGTTCAAACGTGGGCAAGTCCTCTTTGATCAATGTTATTGTGGAACGAAAGGCTCTGGTGCGCACAAGTTCCACCCCCGGCCGCACACAGCTGATCAATTTCTTCAATGTAACCGGTGATCCTTTCTCACTTACTCTGGTGGATCTGCCCGGTTACGGCTACGCCAGGGTGCCGCTGGCTGTAAAGCGTCAGTGGGGACCGATGATGGAGCGTTATCTCTCAATCCGTGAGTCACTGCGCGGGGTGGTGCTGATTTTTGATATCCGCAGGATACCTTCTGACGATGATCTTCAGATGCTCGACTGGCTGCGCTCCTATAATCGTCGTCCGATAATCGTTCTGACCAAATGCGACAAGCTGACAAAAAACGAAAGGGCTAAACAGACTGCGGCCATTGCAGCAAAACTACAGATGGATCAATCTCTTCTTCTGCATTTTTCCGCCCTTTCAAAGGAAGGCCGCGATGCTATCTGGCAGGCAATTCATGATCTGGTGGAGGAAGCGGAAGTCCCATGCCAATAAAATCCATGCCTGATCTTCAACAAAGCCTTGATCACCGCAAAATACCGATCCGTAAGGTGGGGGTAAAGAATATCTCCTACCCTATCGTAGTGCAGGACAAACACCAGACTCTACAGCATACTGTGGCAAAAGTGGACATGTATGTGGATCTCCCGCATCATTTCAAGGGAACACATATGAGCCGTTTTGTTGAGATACTTAACCGCTATCGTGAACAGATGGCCCTTGATCGCCTTGAGGATATCCTGAAAGAGATGCGCCAGAAGCTTGGGGCTGATACGGCCCATCTTCGGGTTGAGTTTCCGTACTTTATTGACAAGACCGCACCTGTATCAAAGGCCCGCAGCCTGATGGAATACACATGCCAGTTTGACGCCTGTTTAAATGGCGAACAGCTTGATTTCGTTCTGGGGGTCAAGGTTCCGGTCACCTCTCTTTGCCCATGCAGCAAAGAACTGTCCCAATTCGGGGCACACAACCAGCGCAGCATTATGACTGTTAAAGTACGCTATAAAGAGTTCATCTGGATCGAGGATCTGGTTGAGCTGATCGAACAATGTGGAAGCAGCCCTCTTTATGCGCTACTTAAACGGGCCGATGAAAAGCATGTAACCGAGCAGGCTTACAAAAATCCCCGTTTCGTGGAGGATATGGTGCGTGAGGCTTACCTCAGGTTGTCAGCGCTTGATAACATCACCTGGTTTTCCGTGGAGGCGGAGAACTTCGAGTCCATTCACAATCATTCGGCATACGCGGAGGTGGAAATGGAGCTGCCACTGAAATCCGCCGAAAAATCTGAGACCATACAATGAGACCAGTTCTTGTCCAGGCAGCCGTGCCGGTTGAACTTGAACTTCTCATATCCGGACTTGAAGGTGCCAGATCTGATAATGCAGAAGTCTGTCCTGTAACAAAGGGGTTTATCGGAGAAACCCTTGTTGCGTGCGCAGCTGGTGGAGTCGGCAAGGCCAGCGCCGCTGCGACCGCTGCAACACTTATAGAGCGGCACAGCCCTGACATGGTTATTATAACCGGATGCGGGGGCGCTTATCCGGGCAGTGGCCTTTCAGTAGGTGACCTTGCAGTGGCAAGTGATGAGATTTTGGGAGATGAGGGGGTTTGTACCACGGATGGATGGCACGACCTCAGATATATGAATCTTCCGGTACAGACCAGGGGAGCCCTCTCATATTTTAACAGTATTCCCCTCTCCAGACATGCCGCAGAAAAATCTTTAAGACTGGCAGAATCATTTGGCATACACCTTTCAAGAGGGCGGTTTGTTACCGTCTCAACCTGTAGCGGAACAACTGCCCGTGGTATGGAACTGGCCAGATTGCATCAAGCGATATGCGAGAATATGGAAGGGGCTGCAATAGCCCTCACAGCTTTGCGATACGGCATCCCATGCCTTGAAATCAGGGGGATAAGCAACCTTGTGGAAGACCGCAATATCTCGGCTTGGGATATCCCGGCGGCTGTTGAAAAATCCCAGAGGTTTCTGGTAAAAATAATTGAGGATCTGCAACATTCAGAGATTACCAGGCAAACAAGTTGCCCTATTCCTGAAAATGCCATTGGAGGTAAACAATGACACTTCTTGACCAGATTATTAAGCACAACAAGGAATTCACACATCCAGGAGCATTTCCGCCCCTTTCAAAATCACCCAGAAAGCAGCTCGCCATTTTTACATGCATGGATACGAGGCTTGTTGATTTTCTGGAGCCTGCAATGGGACTTGTCCGGGGAGATGCAAAAATAATCAAAAATGCAGGGAACACCATTGTTGATCCACACCACGGCGGTGTTATCAGAAGTCTTGTGGTTGCTGTTTACGAGTTGGGCGTAGAGGAGATATTTGTTATCGGCCATGAGGACTGCGGCATGTCGAATGTTGATGGTGAAGGGCTGCGTCAGCATATGATAAGGCGCGGAGTGCCTGCCAATGAGATTGATGATCGGATACCGGACATTGCCCAATGGGTCGGCGCCTTCAGTCATCCAAGGGAAAATGTGGAGCGGGTGGTAAGAATACTCCGTGAAAATCCACTGTTACCTGATGACGTTCCGGTTCATGGTCTTCTTTTCTGTCCCAATGACGGACATCTGGAAATAGTGTCAAGCGGTTACTGATTTATCTCTCTCCAAAGATGGCGGTGCCGACCCTTACAAGGGTCGCACCTTCCTCAATGGCCACCTCAAAATCCCCGGACATCCCCATTGAAAGTTCTTTCATCTCGACATTCGGGATCTTCTCCGATGCAATGAGGTCGGAAACCTCTTTCAACCGTCTGAAATAAGGCCTGGCCCCTTCAGGATCATCAAAGAAGGGGGGCATTGTCATAAGCCCCCTCACCTTTACAAAAGGCAATGTAGCTATCCTTTTTGTCATATCCAGCGCATCATCAGCCCCTGCCCCTGATTTTGTAGCCTCTCCGGAAATATTCAGCTGAATCAGGATATCGCAACACTTGCCTATGCGCTGCCATTGGCGGCTTATCTCCTCTGCCAGGGAAAATCTGTCAACGGAATGAATCATGGAAACCATGCCGGCAATCTGTCTTACCTTGTTGGACTGCAAATGGCCGATAAAGTGCCAATCCACAGCTGTTTTAAGGGTTGCTGACTTTGAGAGAAGTTCCTGAACATAGTTTTCTCCGAAAAGTCTCTGTCCGGCATCAGCTGCATCTTCAATATCAGCGGTCGGGCGGGTTTTGGATACAGCTACCAGTCTGACTGATTCAGGAAGTCGTCCTGCCACTTTGCAGGCTTTCAGAATCATGCCTTGTATCATTTTAATATTTTGGGAAATATCAGACATAAGAAGCCTCTACAGACGAAACCTGCTCACCTGAGCCGCAAGTTCTCCCGCCATTCTGGAGAGCTCTGTAGCCTCGCTGCCCGTTGCTCTTGAGTTCTTAACATTATCCTCTGCGCCTGCAACAATGCGATGCATATTGCTGCTTATATCGTTAGTGGTTGCAGTCTGCTGTTCTGCAGCAGTTGCGATCTGGTTGAGCTGACCTGTAACATCATTTATCTGAGTCAGGATTTCCTGCAACGCATCACCTGATCTTGCTGCCTGTGTAGTCCCGCGCTCCACTTCGGCAACCCCTGCCTCCATTGCCTTCACCGCAACTCCTGTTTCCTGCTGAATGACCTTTATCATCTCGCCTATTTCGCGAGTTGCCCTTGTAGTTCTTTCTGCAAGAGCTCTTACCTCATCTGCAACCACTGCAAAACCACGCCCCATTTCCCCGGCGCGGGCCGCTTCTATTGCGGCATTGAGGGCAAGCAGGTTGGTCTGGTCCGCAATATCCTCAATTGTGCCGATAATCTGCCCAATCTGATCTGAGCGGGCCCCCAGTGACTCAACAGTACGGGCCGTTTCCTGCACCCTTACAGCTATGGCCTGGATGCTTGAGACAGCCTGGTTCACAACATCAGAGCCTCTGCGTGCCGTATCACATGCATTGTTGGCGGTTTCGTAAGCAATGGAACAGCTTTGTGCAATATTACCTGATGTTGCAGCCATCTCTTCAACAGCTGTTGCTACTGATGTTGCCTGGGAAACAACTTCGTTGGAGTTGCCTGTTATGTTGCCTGCTTCTGAATAAAGGCGCTCAGAAGCTGTTTTAACCTGACCGGTGTTCCCTGCAACGGAGGATATGATATTTCTGAGATTGTCCAGAAAGTGATTGAAGGCTGTTGCAAGCCTTCCAGTCTCATCACTGCGGTCAACTTTCATCCTTTGGGTCAGATCTCCTTCTCCGGCGGCCATAATCTCCAGTGTATTCACAAGATAGTTTATCGGGCGACTGATTCCTGTGGCGATTGAAAAGGCCAGTACGAATACTGATGCACCGAGAGCAAGAATGGCTGCAAGAAGAATATACATGACCTTTTGGGCCTGAGCATCAACGTCATCAACATATATACCGCTGCCCAGTACCCAACCCCAGGGCTCGAACTTCTTTACATAAGAGATTTTCGTATAAAGCTCCTCAGTGGTGCCGCCCCCTTTTTTGGGCTTCGGCCATTCATATGTGACAAATCCGTGACCAGCACTTTCCACCACACTATTGAAGGAAACAAAGAGGTTTTTCCTCTCAAGAGAGGTTGTCTTTCCATCTGCTCCTTCAGTCATGGAGGTTGCCTTGTTAAACTTCTCCGAATCAAGGATGGTTCCATTAAGGGCCGGGACAGTGGGATGCATTATCATTTTGGGAACAGGCTTGCCCAGATCGTTGATCCAGAGATATTCCTTACCTTCATAGCGAAGTCTGGATATTGCTGCCGCCGCCTGCTTTTGCGCCTCTTCAAGAGGGAGCCTGCCGGACTTCACCTCTGCCTCGTAGTTTTCAAGCACACCCATCCCAAGCTCAACAATATGCCGGGTGGCAACCTCTTTTTCAGTCAACAGATTTTTTTTGAGATACGGAAGGATAAACGTAAAAAGTCCAACGAGCATTACAGCAATAGTTATTACAGAAATGCTTAAAATCTTGGATTTTATACTCCAGTTACTAAACCTGCTCATTTTGTGCCTCCTCAAATTATTTAAGCAGCTTTCAGTTGTTCATCAATGCGCCTATCTGACGCAATGTTTCAATAAGTTCGCAAGTCGGCAACCCCACTACATTTGTGTATGATCCTCTGATCTCTTTAACCATATGGGCGGCGCCACCCTGAATAGCATATCCGCCGGCCTTGTCCAGGGGGCAGCCTGTAGATACATATCTGTCAATATCTTTGGGATCAAGATTTGCAAAAACAACCTCTGTACATATAGCCCTGCTGATGCTTATGGATGATTCCATATCAAGCACGGTGTATGCGGTAATTACCTCATGGGTCTTGCCGGAAAGCCGGGAAAGCATTGATACGGCATCCGCACTGTCAGCCGGTTTCCCCATTATTTGGCCGCTAAGCACAACTATTGTGTCTGCCCCTATGAAGAAACGTCCTGACTTATCGAGTATGGCGGCGGCTTTTGCCTTTTCTTCAGAAAGCCTTAGGGCAAATGAGGACGGAGATTCATCGTCAAGTGGCTCTTCCGGTACGTCAGCAGGCACTATCCTGAATTTTATGCCTGCAAGTTCGAGGAGTTCGGATCGGCGTGGAGATGCGGAAGCCAGCACAATTCCTGTTTTATTTTTTCCCACTTTGGCGCTCCTGCTCCCGACGCAGTTGCTCACGGCGCTGGGCTTCCTCCAGTTCAGCCCAATGGGCCTTCCAGTCCTTTTTTCGCACCTTATGGAGCACGAAAACAGCGGGAATAATAATGACACCGAAGAAAATACTCATCTCCGCGCCTTCGTTAAGGAGGCCGTACCCCAACGAAATAATTCCCATCAGAAAAAGAAGCGCTTCAAGTGAAAGAATTCTTCCTATAAGAGAAGCCTCTTGCCGCTCTTTAGAATCATCGTGCTGCATCTGAAAACTCCTTCCAGGGGAATATTTTCCCAGGGTTAAGTATGTTATTGGGATCAAGGGCTAGTTTTATGGCCTCCATAGTGGCAATCTGGGCCGGATTAAGCTCCATTTCGATGTACGGCTGTTTTGCCAGTCCAACGCCGTGCTCTCCAGACATTGTGCCGTTCAGATCAAGGGCTGCCTGAAAGATCTCCTTTATAGCGCCATGGGCCTTTTCTTCCTCACCGGCAACCCCCTTGTCTATCATCACGTTCACATGGATATTTCCGTCTCCGGCATGGCCAAAATTCACAATGGGGATGCCGTATTTTTCCTGAATCTTCTCTATCTGCCTTATGATGACCGGAACCTTGCTGCGTGGCACAACCACATCCTCATTGAACTTGTCCGGGTTCACGTCGCGCAAGGAGGGAGAAACCAGTCGTCTCACCTTCCAAAGTGCCTCGGATTCTTCATCATCCTTCGCTATCTTGCATTGAACAAGGCCCAGGGGCTTTATGAGTTCCTGTATTCTCCCGGCCTGTTTTTCTATCATATCCCTGTCGCCATCAACCTCTATCAGCAGCACGGCTCTGCCTTCTTCGGGTATTCCCAGATTAAAACGCCTTTCAACGCATTTGAGTGTTGCGTAATCCATAAATTCGAGGGTGGTAGGTATTATCCTGTTGCCGATTATTGTTGATACCGCCTTGGCAGCTCCGTCAATGGAGTCAAATATAGTAAGCATTGTCTTCTTTGCCTCTGGCTTGGGCAAGAGCTTGAAGATTATCTTTGTGATTACAGCAAGCGTACCTTCGCTGCCGCAGAGCAGGCGGGTCAGGTCGTAGCCCACAACCGCCTTGTAGGTCTCGCCGCCGGTGCGGATAATCTCTCCTTTTGGAAGTACTATCTCAAGGCCCATGACAAAATCGCGGGTAACTCCATATTTTACACACCTTGGGCCACCTGCATTCTCTGCAACGTTACCGCCCAGGGTTGAAAACTTAAGGGATGCCGGATCAGGGGGGTAAAAAAGCCCCAGTTTTTCAACTGCCTTCTGGAACTCTTCGGTTACAACCCCAGGCTCCACCTCCGCTATCAGATTTTCAGTGTCTATCCTGAGTATACGGTTCATTCTGGTAGTCACAAGCACAACACCACCCGCCTTGGGCAGAGCCCCACCGGTGAATCCGCTCCCCGCGCCACGGGGAAAGACCGGAAAACCTTCGGTATTTGCAAGCTTCAAAATCGCTGAGACCTCCTGCGGATCAGCAGGGTGGACAACTGCCCGCGGGAGGAATTCCAGCTGTGTGGCGTCGTATCCGTAGCAGATGAGATCCTGCTTATCAGTGGCAATATTCTCCGGCCCGACAATGTTTTTCAGCTTTTCAATGGTTGTAGAGTCAAACATTATTAAAATTCCTCTTGTAAAAATAGATTACGCTTAAATGAGCATTCTGCAATGCAGCAGTTATGGCAATTGGGCCTCGGACGGCATACAAGCTTCCCATGTTCAACAATCAAGGCGTGGTATTCGTTGAAAAGGGCTGTCATTACAGGCATATTTTCCATAAAGAAAGATCTTAGCTGCTCGTAACCTATATTATCTGGCACAAAGCCGATACGGCTGAATATGCGTCTGGTATATGCATCCACCACAAAGCTCGGCATATTACCGGCATACAGAAGAATGGAGTCGGCTGTCTCCGGCCCTATGCCGCGAACCTCAAGGAGGGCCTGCCTTGCTTCCTCAATACTTACATCAAAAAGGCTGCCAAGTTTTCCTTCATACCTTTGAAACAAAAAGGCCACAAAATCTTTCAGCCGTCTGGCCTTAACGTTGAAATATCCCGCAGGCCGTATGAGCAATGCAAGCTGTTCCTCCGGTATGACCGCCAGTCTTTGTGGATCAAGCAGTTCTGCATTCTTCAGATTTGCAATGGCTTTTTCTACATTTCCCCAGTTTGTGTTCTGGGTAAGTATGGCCCCGACGCAAACCTCAAAAGGGGTTTCTGCCGGCCACCAGTGCCTTGGGCCATAGACAGCGGACAGTCTGGTGAATATTTCCTTCAGCGTAATCATTGGTTCAGGCAATGGCTGAAAGGGGGTGCCGCAGCATTTCATTCAACAAGTTCCTGTAAGAGCAGGTCATCCTCGGAATGCCAGTCTGTCAGGTGGGTAATCTGAACGTCTGTCATCCCTTTACCCCAGAGTCCGATCTCCAGAGCTGCGCTACGGGAAAGATCTATCAGATTTTTGTTGGCATGGCGTGGGTGGCAGCGATCATTTATTCTGACTACTACGCTGCGGGATGTTGACCTGTTAGCAACAGATACAACTGTTCCTAACGGCAGGGTGGCATGGGCAGCTGTCATCCTGAACGGATT
>CAZXTZ010000019.1:23448-23947 GCA_964643645.1 uncultured Geobacteraceae bacterium | reverse complement strand
GGTGGCTTTCTGTACAATGGGCAAACCGCTTGTTCTTAAGGTGGCTCCTGGAAGGCCCGTGTTTACTGATCCTCAGGCCACGGTTGCCTGGTCGGGCAACCTTTCTCCTGAGTTCAAGACCGATATAAGCTTTAAGACTCTTCTGGGGCGCAGCAGCGGGGAAAGTTTCCAGATGAAGTTTGAGGGAGACGGCTTTGTGGTTATTCAGCCCTACGAGGAACCGTCTGCACATACCGTTTGATTAAATATGAGGTGTGGTTGAACTTTTACAGGCCGTGCTTGAACTGATACAGCACGGCCTGTCTGTTTGATCTCTTTTATTGAAGCAGCGACTGGAGCTTTGCGCCAATATCATCTTCCCGCATGAGCGCCTCACCTACAAGAAATGCTTTTGCTCCCGCAGACTGCAACTGTTCAATATCAGCCCGTTGGTTGATTCCGCTCTCCGCAACCAGCAGACGTCCGGAAGGCAGTATCTTTGCAAGCCTCCCTGTTGTTC
>CAZXTZ010000019.1:18493-23438 GCA_964643645.1 uncultured Geobacteraceae bacterium | reverse complement strand
GAGGTTGCGGTTGTTGACCCCTATCAGGCCGATATCGGTTGAACATGCTGTTTCCATTTCCTGTTCATCATGAACTTCCAGAAGTATGTCCAGGTGTATCTCGCGGGCAATTCCGGCCAGATCAACAATCTGCTGTTTGTCCAGGATGGAGGCTATGAGAAGGATAGCGTCTGCTCCTGCGGCACGGGCCTCGTAAACCTGAAAAGGATCTATTATGAAATCCTTTCGCAGCATTGGCAGTCCCACCTGTTCGCGGATAAGGGCAAGAAAGCGGAGATGGCCCATGAAGAATTTTTCGTCGGTAAGGACGGATAGGCAGGTCGCTCCGTTGTCCTGATAGATTTCTGCAATCTCAAGGGGATCGAAATCTTCCCTGATGAGCCCCTTGCTTGGGGAGCCTTTCTTGACTTCTGCAATTATGGGAGTCCAGCCGGAAAGGGCTGCCTCACGCAGATGCCTCTCAAAGCCTCGGGTGGTGTCTTCAAGGTCGGAAATGCGAGTTTTGAGTTCATCAATGGAGGCTGCCAGTCGGGCAGCAGCCACCTCTTCATGTTTGTGGGCCACTATTGTTTTGAGGATATCAGGTGTGTCTGTCATGTAGTCTGCTCGCGTCCCTGTTATGGAATCTGTTTTATGAAAGCATTTTTCTGTTTAAGCGGAACATTATTATGATGGTTATCATCTGAACATAAACAAAGGGAAGCAGTGTAATAAAATAGGCAATTGAGAACTGCTGAAAAACATCGTTCAACACAAGCCCCTGATGGACAAAAAAGAAACCGAAGACCATGAAGGCGACACCGGGGCATATTATGGCATAGCTGCCAACGCTCTTTGTGGAACCGTGGATGTACTCTTTAAAGTAATCCAGTTTTTTCATTGTGTAGAATCCCAGCAGTCCGAACATTATCTGAAGAGAGACAACCGCTGATGTAAGAAGAAACAACCATGATTTTGAAACAGATTCGCTGTATTCAAAATTGTGGGCAAATCCGTAGGTATATCTTACAAAGGTTATACCAAGGAGAGTAAGAATAGGGATCATGATCCAGAGGCTTACACTTGCCTCTTTTGAGACTCCCTGCTCAAGTATTGATTTAAAACCAAGGGTTATCTTGAAAATTATAAGTGATATTGAGACAGAGCTGAAAAATACTGAAAGGAATATACCTATTGCAGAGACTTCCTTGTGATGGCTCATGGCGCCAGGGGCTGCCAGTCCGACTGCAACCATGCAGAAGGCAAAGATAGCTATCATCTGGCTCAAGTTGTTATTTACAACAAAATCAAAACTTTTATGGACAATTACACGGGTGGCATATTGAAGGAAAAGCCTCATCGCATAAATACCGACAGCAAGAAAACCTGCAAGAGCAAAGGGGAAAAGATACTCAACTACATTCCACAGGCCAGGTACAAAGGTTGCTCCAAGTACAAAACATACATTGATTGTCATTGCATATGTAAGCGGTATGGCCATCAGGGAGACTTCGTTGTTGGAATTTTTCAGCTGCTCAAAGGCTGCTGTTTTCCTGTAAAGCCCATATTCACGGATATTCCAGTAAAGAAGTCTGAAATGTAGAAAAGCCAGAAATATGATTACAGCAAGATCAAGCAATATGATCACTGAAAAAACATCCATCCTGGCCACCAGAGGAAAGATGAAATCAGCTGTAGTCATTGGAACGCCAGGATGTTTAACCATGAAGAACAGGTATATATAGAACGAAACAGCAAGTCCTCCAGCCCCAAGGGATGAGAGGAAATAGAGTGGAGAGTATTGTTCCTTCAAATTACTGATCATGGGGACTCCTTGTTATCAGATTGGATTAATTATTGATTTGTGAGTGCTACAAGTTTTTCAAGCTGTTTCAGCGCCCTGCCGCTGTCAATCGCCTCTGATGCAGCAGCAGCCCCTTCAAGTGGATCTGTGCATACTCCGGCAGCAAGGAGCGCAAATGCTGCATTCATAAGTATTATATCCCGCCTGGGGCCTTTTTCACCTTCAAGCACTGCCCTTACTATTGAAGCATTGGCTGTGGCATCCCCCCCACGCAACTCCTCCATCCGGCATCGGCTGAAACCGAACTGCTCCGGAGTAATACTGAAAAGCCTGACCCCTTCTTTAGTAACTTCAGCAGCTGCTGTTTCTGATGTAAGTGTTATCTCGTCCATGCCATCATGTCCGTAAACCACATAACCACGTTTGCATCCGAGACGATGAAGAACGCCGGCGAGCTTTTCCACAAGCTCTTCACGATAGACTCCCATTACCTGACAATCTGCCTTTGCCGGGTTTGTTAAGGGGCCAAGTATGTTGAAGATGGTGCGTATGCCTATTTCACGACGGGGGCCAATGGCATGTTTCATTGCGCCGTGAAGGGCAGGAGCAAACAAAAAACCAATGCCGATACTGTTTATGGATTGTTCAACAAGCTCTGGTGTTACATCAAGATTCACGCCCAGCTTTTCAAGTACATCAGCGCTTCCACAGGCAGAAGAAACCGAGCGGTTACCATGTTTTGCAACCTTGACTCCGCACGCTGAGACAACAAAGGATACGGTTGTTGAGACGTTAAAGGTGTTGGTGCCGTCACCGCCGGTTCCAACCACATCCAGGATGGTTTCCTGATCAATGTTTATATCGTCCCGGTCAATGTCGAGTACGTTACGCCCGACCCTGATAGGGGTGGCCCTCTCACGCATTACCTTTGCAGCGCCGGTTATCTCTTCTATGGTTTCACCCTTCATCCGGAGAGCGGTAATAAATGAGGCAATCTGGGCAGATGTACACTCCCCGGACATAACCTGGTTCATTACATCTATCATTTCACCTTCAGAAAGATCATGGTTCTCAATCACCCTTGCAATTGCGCCTCTTATCATTCTATCCTCCAAATGCAAAAGGGGATGTTTCCATCCCCGGTCTGCGATATATTTCAAGTAGAACTACTTGCCTTCTGTTATACGCCGGATGGCTTCCTTGATCATTGCTTCGGCGAGGTCAGGAACAACTTCCCAGACGATCCTCTCAATGGTCTCCCTTGAGGCTGAAAGCAGTGCTTCCTTAAGCTGCTCATCTGTAAGGGCGACAGGAGCCGCTACAGGAGCTGCAATTACTGCTGACTGTTCAGGAACAACTTGTGGCGGTTCAACATCAGGGGGCACCTCTGCAACCTGCTCTGCAACAGGTTCAACTGCAGCAATAGGCTCAAATTCCATTGGGTTAAAGACAGGCTCTGGCTCTGGAATTTCATCTTCTGCAGCTGCCTGGGCAATTACAGTTGTAGGGATGTCTGCGATTTCGTCGGTAAACTCGAAGGTCTGTTCTTCTGTAGGTATCCATGAAGAGCCTATTCCGGAAAGATCTGTCTCGGGTGCAGCAGGAGTCAGAGATTCCTGAGACATTATTTCCATTACATCAGGCTGGAATTGGGGAGGCTCAATAGATGTATCAGGCTTTTCAAAAATTGCCTCTGTTTTTGTTTCCCCCGTTTCAGAAAGGACTGCTGTGTAAGCCCCCCAGGGATCATCAGGTGAAATTTCAGGCTGAGGCAATTCAGCGGCGGCTACTACAGCTGCTGGAGTTTCAAATGCAAGTGTTTCCGGCTCCATAAAGTTTACTGTCGGTTCTTCCTGTGGAATTTCGGCTGGAGCTGGAACAACAGGCTCTTGAACCACTGCTGCAGGTGCAGGACGATTCCTGGCCAGTTCGTAAAGTTCCTTAACCTTGGCAACAAGTTGCTGTGATTCAAAAGGTTTTACAATGTGGTCGTCAGCTCCGCTTTCCTTTGCCTTCTGCTCGTCGAATGGCTCAAATGAACCGGTAAGAAGAAGCACCGGCTTGCCCGAAAGAGAAGGGTCTTTCCTGATTTCTGCACAAGCTTCATAACCGCTCATACCCGGCATGATGGCATCAATAAGGAGGACGTCAGGATTGATTTCCCTGGCCTTATCTACAGCTGCCTTACCATTATCAACAACGGTAAGTGTATAACCGTCTGTGGCAAAGATTATGCCGACAACCTTTTGAATGGTTATGCTGTCGTCAGCCAGAAGAATTGAAATGTTGCCCATCTGTACCTCCCTTTACAGGATCGCGGATAGCGGACTAAAAGTTTAAAAACACTAGCATAGAGGTTGCCCACTGTCAAGGATAGGCATTGTACGATACCTGACCGGCTTTAGGCCTCTCACGCCCCACAAAAAGGGCAGCGGCAAGGGTTGATATGTCACTTCTCAAACGATTGAATCTTCTTTTATTTTTGTAATCAACCCTTGTAGTAAGAAGAATAACATAGAGATCCGCTTCCGGATCTATCCAGATTGATGTGCCGCTGTATCCTGTATGACCAAATGAGAACTCTGAAAAAAGTGTTCCCTTGGGAGAAGAAAACCTGGATTCCATATCCCATCCAAGCCCGCGGACAATTTTGCCATTACTGAAATAGTAGGGGGCTGTCATCTGTGAGACAGCCCGATCAGAGAGTACCTTGACCCCTTTCAACTGGCCATGATTTAGCAACATTGATGAAAATTTCGCAAGATCAGTCACTGTACTGAAAAGCCCTGCATGACCTGCCACTCCGCCAAGTTTCTGAGCGTTTTCATCCTGGACTGTACCAGATTGAACAGAATTGCGGCGCCCCAGTGTTACTGCGCTGTCTATGCCTGGCTGAGGCAAAAAACCGGAATTTTTCATACCCAGTGGCCGATAAAATTCGTCGTTTGAAAACAGATTGAGGGGTTTTCCAGATATCCGTCTCACCATATCGCCAAGTAATATGAAATTTATATCGGCATAAAGGAACGATGTCCCGGGTTTTGCTCTTCCTGCCTGTGCCGAGGCCTTTTCAATAGCGCTTTGCATCGGACTGACAGAATCCAGCGACATATCATGAAGCCCTGATGTGTGAGTAAGAAGATTGAGTATTGTGATCTCGCT
>CAZXTZ010000019.1:0-18474 GCA_964643645.1 uncultured Geobacteraceae bacterium | reverse complement strand
AAAGCATTCCATCATCCATAAGCTTTACTATGGATGGTGTTGTGGCAAAGACCTTTGTGAGGGAAGCCACATCAAATACAGTGGATGACTTTATCTTTGGCGAACCGGCTGAAAAACCGGCCATGCCTGTGGCATGCTGGTACAGAACCCCTGCATGATCCCCTATTACAACTGTCGCACCGTTTATAAGCCCCTTTGAAATTGCATCATTCAGCATGAAATCAATCACCGAAAGACGCCCTTCCTCCAGCAATGGGTCATCAGCGGCATCAGCGGGGGCAGTTATTACGAAAAACATGACAAAGAGAATGATTACAGAAAAAAAGCCGCCTCTGAGGCGGCAAATCATACAATTCAAAGAATCTGATGTTTTTATAAATAACGTCACAAAGCGCCTGTAATCAGGTTCTGTAATCGGCATTGATACTTACATAGTCGTGTGAAAGATCTGAGGTATAGACTGTCGCTCTACCTTTTCCGCCTCCCAAATCAATCCTTACGGTAAATTCTTTGCGACGCAAAACCTCTGTTCCCTTTGCCTCTGCGTCACCACCGGCAAAAACACCGTCTTTTGCCATGCAGACATCATCAAACCATAGTGAAAGGCGGTTCGGATCAAGCTTGGCCCCTGAATAGCCAACAGCTGCAAAGATTCTGCCCCAGTTGGCATCCTGTCCGAAGAATGCTGTTTTCACAAGGGAAGAGTTGGCCACTGACATGGCTGCCTTCTTGGCATCAGAGTCTGATGCTGCTCCAGAAATGTTGATTTCAACAAATTTGGTGGCCCCTTCACCATCCCTTACTATCTGTTTTGCAAGATCAAGCAGAACAACATCAAGAAGGCGGGCAAACTCGTCGGCATCATGGCTTCCCGAACAGATAAGCGGGTTGCCGACAGCGCCGTTTGCCATCAAAAGACATGTATCGTTTGTGGAAGTATCTCCATCAATAGTGATTGCGTTGAATGATCGGTCAACTGCGGACTTGAAACATGATTGAATCAGGGCCGGGTCAACAGCCGCATCTGTCATCACAAAGGAGAGCATAGTTGCCATGTTAGGCATTATCATCCCAGCCCCTTTGGCAATGCCTGCGACAGTATATGTTACACCTCCAGCCGTTCCAGTTCTGGAGGCGGTCTTCGGGAATGTATCGGTTGTCATTATCGCTGCAGCCAGATCATCAAGAGTCGAGTTGCCGCAACCTGAAACCAGTAATGGAATTGCCGCAGAAACTCTGTCCATCGGCATCTGCACTCCGATTACACCTGTTGATGACACCTGAACAAGGGATTCATCAATCCCCAGTCCCTCAGCAAGTAATCTGCTTGTTTCAATGGCATCAAGCATCCCTTGTGGACCGGTGCAGGCATTGGCGTTACCGCTGTTGACCACAAGCGCCTGGCAGAGACCCGAGGTAATACGCTCCGCTGAAAGCAGTACAGGTGCCGCCTTTACCCTGTTGGTTGTAAACACAGCAGCAGAAACGGCGGGGTTATCGGAAAAGATAAGTGCCAGATCCTTGCGTCCGGGTTTCTTTATGGCCGCCTCAACAGTTGAGAATTTAAAACCTTTCAGTGACATTTCAATGGCTCCGGGGGCTGCTCAATTACTTGCCGCAACACTTTTTATATTTTTTACCAGATCCGCAGGGGCATGCCTCGTTCCTTCCAGCTGCCTTGGGGGCTTTCGTCGGTTCCTTCGGTCGCTCATCGCTGTCTGCCATTGTCTGGAACATTTTGCGGCTGCGCTCCACCTGTTCTTCTTCAAGCTCTTCAATGTCCTCTTCACGCTCGACACGTACCCAAAAAACCTTTTCAACTGTCTCTTCACGGATACGGATGATCATCTCCATGAACAGCTTGTAGGCCTCTTTCTTATACTCCTGTTTAGGGTCTTTCTGACCGTATCCACGGAGCCCTATTCCCTCTTTTAGGTGATCTATATTTAGAAGGTGATCTTTCCAGTGTACATCTATTGCCTGCAGCATCACTACCCGGATAAGATGATCCATCAGTTCATCGCCGAGCTCATCAGCCTTGCGCTTTATAAGTTCGTGGGCCTGTTCCTGGAGAAGGGTCCTCAGGGAATCAGCATTCATCCTTACTATCATTTCCTTTGAAAGATCCAGCTGCAGGGAGAAACAACGCTGAACCACCTCTACAATGGCTTCCCAGTCCCACTCTGATGGCGCTGTTTTATCAAAGGTATAGGCATTTACAATATCACCGATGGTGTCATCGAGCATCTCCATGAAGCTCTCACGGATATCTTCTCCAGCCAGAATTTCACGACGCTGGGTGTAGATCACCTCACGCTGCTTGTTCATTACATCGTCGTAATCTATAAGATGTTTGCGTATCTCGAAGTTGTGGGCTTCAACCTTCTTCTGGGCATTTTCAATGGACTTGTTGATCATGCTGTGGGTTATGGCTTCGCCCTCTTCTATTTTGAGGAAATCCATTATCTTGGAAACCCGTTCTGAACCGAAGATCCTCAGAAGGTCATCCTGAAGCGACAGATAGAAACGTGAAGAGCCTGGATCTCCCTGACGGCCTGAACGGCCACGGAGCTGATTGTCAATCCGTCTTGATTCATGCCGCTCTGTTCCCAGAATATGAAGCCCCCCAAGGGAGACAACCTCATCATGTTCGGTCGCGCACTGCTGCTTGAAGGTTGCAAGCATCGCCTCTGCCTGTTCTTCTGTCGTATCAGGGTTTTCAATCCGCCACTGCTTGAGCATTCCATCCGGATTACCACCAAGAACAATATCAGTTCCACGGCCCGCCATGTTTGTTGCAATTGTTATTGCCCCCTTCCGACCGGCCTGGGCAACAATCTCGGCCTCCCTCTCATGCTGTTTTGCGTTGAGAACATAATGGGGCACAGCCTGTTTGCGGAGAAGCTCAGAGAGGACTTCGGATTTTTCAATTGATATGGTTCCAACAAGGCAGGGCTGTCCCTGCTGATAATGTTCCTTTATATCGTTTATTACCGCGTCAAATTTTTCCTTTTCAGTCTTGTATATGACATCAGGAAAGTCAGGACGAAGAAGGGGACGGTTTGTAGGGATTACCACAACATCAAGCTTGTAAATCTTGTGAAACTCCTCTGCCTCAGTGTCTGCCGTTCCGGTCATGCCGGATAGCTTGCCGTACATCCTGAAGTAGTTCTGAAAGGTGATGGTGGCAAGTGTCTGGTTCTCGCTTTCAATCCGCACCCCCTCCTTTGCCTCCACAGCCTGATGCAGACCATCTGACCAGCGACGACCAGGCATCAGACGGCCGGTGAACTCATCAACAATCATCACCTCGCCATCCTTTACAACATAATCAACATCCCTTCTATACATGGCATGGGCGCGGAGGGCCTGCTGAACATGGTGAAGGGTCTCAATATTTCTGGGATCATAGAGGTTTTCAATCTTCAGGAGTTTTTCAACCTTTGCCACCCCCTGTTCGGTGAGAGCCGCATTTTTGGCCTTTTCATCCACAGTATAATCGCCGGTATACGTCTTTCGTTTTCCAGTTAATGTGTTAGCCTCAACCTCTTTTATCTCACCCTTTTCAAGCATCGGGATTATTCTGTTTATGATGTAATATTTGTCAGTTGATTCCTCAGTGGGGCCGGATATGATGAGCGGAGTTCTGGCCTCGTCAATGAGTATGGAGTCAACCTCATCAACAATCGCAAAGTTGAAACCACGCTGGACATAGTCTTCCAGCGAAAACTTCATATTGTCACGCAGGTAGTCAAATCCGAATTCATTGTTTGTTCCGTATGTTATGTCAGCTGCATATGCATCCCGACGCTCGTCATCAGTAAGCCCATGTACTATGACTCCAACTTTGAGGCCAAGAAAACGGTAGATCCTGCCCATCCAGTCAGAGTCACGCTTTGCGAGATAATCGTTAACAGTTACAACATGGACCCCTTTGCCGGAGATGGCATTCAGATATGCCGGAAGTGTTGCAACAAGGGTTTTGCCCTCACCGGTCTTCATCTCTGCAATTTTACCCGAGTGCAGAACCATTCCGCCTATAAGCTGCACATCAAAATGGCGCATTCCCAGCACACGACGCCCTGCCTCACGGCATACGGCAAATGCCTCTGGCAGAATGCTGTCAAGGGATTCTCCCTTCTGGTGCCGCGCCTTGAACTCCTCTGTTCTGGCTGCAAGCTGTTCATCTGAAAGCTTCTCTATATGGGGTTCAAGGGCAGTTATCTTTTCAACTACAGGCTTGATACGCTTCAGCTCCCGCTCATTTTTGCTGCCTATTACCTTTTTAACCAGAAAACTGATCATTTTAATCTCCACTTTTTATTGAAAATAACGTTGAAAGATAGCATGAAAGCTGTTCATGCTCAACTGAAAAGGGGAAGTTTTTAAAATCAGGGAGGCACTGAAAACAGAATCTGAAAACAAAAAAGCAGCGCACCCATATTGGATACGCTGCCAAAACTGCAGGATATGGCTCTTAAATCAGCAACCGGCAGCCTTAACAAGGCTGGTGCTAACGTTTTTGCCGCCCTTTTCGTCATACTTGAGCTTTACTTCGTCATCGGCAACAATTTTCTTGGAGTCAAACTTGGCCTTTGTTGCGTCATCAGTAACTTCAACTGACACATCTTTGTTTGTCTTTCCGTCTTTGACCACTACAGTGTAGCTGCCGTCAGCATTCTTTGTAACCTTGGTTACGGGGCCTTTGGCGCTTGCTGCGAAAGCAAATGATGCAACGGAGAGGATGGCAACAGCGGCGATGATGGATGCGAGCTTCTTCATGGTACGTATTACTCCTTTCAGATGGGGGGCATAAGCCCTGTTTGTTTTTTTGGCGGATTAACCGTCAAGACATAAAATAATCTTCATATTTATATCATTCATATTACAGATGTGTCAACGATACTTTTCCAGGTGGGGAAATTTTATCAGAACATAAACTTTCTCATACTAATATTCTGAAGTATTCCTACTCCAACCATTGATGTGATCATTGAGGTGCCTCCATATGAAAAAAACGGAAGCGGGACACCAACAACCGGGAAAAGCCCTATTACCATTCCGATATTTATCACAGTATGCCAGAAAAGCATTGCAGTAACACCGACAGCCAGAAGTGACCCGAAACGGTCGTTACAGCGCCTGGCAATGTTAAGTCCCCACAATACAAGGGAAATATAAAGAAGAATAAGTATAAGGGCGCCGAAAAAGCCCCACTCTTCTGCATAGACCGAGAATGCAAAATCAGTATGCTGTTCCGGAAGAAATCTCAACTGGGCCTGGGTCCCTTTTACAAAACCTTTCCCCCAGAAACCACCTGAGCCGACAGCAATCTTGCTTTGAATTATATGATAACCGCTTCCCAGTCGTGATCTCTCAGGATCAAGAAAGTCAAGAACCCTGTTTTTCTGGTATGGCTTGAGAAAAGATGTCCATCCGATCCATGCTACAGGGATGGTAACTAGAACAAATGTAGTGATGGCACTCCAGCGGAGTCCTACAAAAAATGACATGGAAAGAGCTATAAGAACCACCAGCACAGCTGTGCCAAGGTCAGGCTGTTTCATAATGAGAAAGGCAGGGAGGACAAGCATTCCAATGGGGAAAAACATATCCTTTACGGTTAATCCCCCCACAGCATGATAGTTATTGAAAAAACGGGCAAAAGTTATGATTATGACTATCTTCATCAGCTCGGAAGGCTGCACATTGAAAAGGCCCAGATTCAGCCACCTGGTGGCTCCGAGAGACTTCCTGCCGATCAGAAGCACTGCGATGAGAAGTATTAAAAGGGCTCCGTAGAACCAGTAGGAAAAATCCTCAAGAATATGATAATCAAGGCTGCAGACAATTAGAGAAAGCAACAGACCAAAGGCCATCCAGTTAAGCTGTTTTATATAGTAAGGAGTACCTGCAAATCTGTAGGGGGCAGACGCACTGTAGATATTGAGGATACCGAGAAGACAGATCCCCATTACAATTCCAAGCAGAGTCCAGTCAAAATTGGTTACAAGACGGCGATCAATCATTCTGCCTGCTCCTCAGACTCTTCTCCGGCAATTTTTCTCCCGTCAGAAGGCTTCTTCCCAACAGCACCTTCAACCTCGTCACCTGCTGAAACAGGCTGCTTGACACGTTGATCCGCCGGCTTCTTCAAATCAAAATAAGCCCTGAGTATCCTTCCGGCAATGGGCGCTGCTACTTTTCCACCACCTCCACCATGCTCAACTACCACAGCAACAGCAATCTCAGGCTTATCAAATGGCGCAAATGCCGTAAAAAGAGCATGATCCTGAAATTCGTAGGGCAGTCTCCGTTTTCTATCCTCTCCAAGCTTTACTACCTGCGCTGTCCCTGTTTTGCCTGCAACCTTTACATCATAGAGCCTTGCCGCTGCCCCTGTGCCACCGGGTTCATTCACAACGGCATAGAGCCCTTGCTTAACTCTTCTGAAATTTGCGGCAGATGCTGCAACCCTGCTTATAACCTCAGGGGAAAAGTTCTTCAGCACCTTTCCGTCGGCATCAACCATTTGTTTAACAAGGCGGGGACGATAAACTGTTCCCTCATTGGCAAAAGTGGCCACCATTGAAGCAAGCTGAATCGGTGTCATAAGCACATAGCCCTGACCTATGGCAGCTGGGGGCGTATCCCCGGCATACCACCTCTTGCCAAAACGTTTAAGCTTCCACTCAGATGTAGGTACAAGCCCTTTCTTTTCCCCCTGCAAACCAATATCCATTGTATTGCCAAGACCGAATCTACGGCACATTTCCGCAAGTCTGTCAATTCCCAGACGGTCCCCGACATGATAGTAATAGACATCGCAGGACTCCTTCAGGGATTTTTTCAGGGAGACGCTACCATGTCCGTTTTTACTCCAGCACCTGAATTTACTTCCGCCAAGTTCAAAAGTACCATCGCAGTGAAAAGAGGTTGATTCATTTATTACACCTGCTTCAAGGCCGGCAAGAGCAGTTATCATCTTGAATGTGGATCCCGGTGGATATTGTCCGGAAAGAGCCTTGTTATTCAGAGGACGCCTCTTGTCATCAAGGTAACTTTTCCATATATCAGCCGGAATTTTACCAGCGAACAATGATGGATCGTATGTCGGGCTGCTTACAAATGCCAGTACTTCGCCATTGTTAACATCCATAACAACAGCAGCTCCTGCCATTGCTCCAAAGGCCCGCTCGGCTTCCTGCTGAAGACGGCTGTCTATGGTAAGAACAAGGCTGTTACCAACAGTAGGATGGGTCTCGCTCAAAACCCTCAGCAACCTGCCCCTTGAATCAACCTCAAGCTGACGGCCTCCATCCTCTCCATGCAACTCCATTTCCCAGGCCCGCTCTATGCCGTTCTTGCCAACATAATCGCCGGGGTTGTAATCGGAAAACTTCTCACTATCAAGTTCTTTTTCTGAAATTTCAGCGATATATCCCAACAGATGGGCAGCGGCATTTTTGAAAGAGTACTCTCTTATCGGCTTCATGGTTATCTCTACACCGGAAAGTCGAAGCCTGTTTTCCTCAACTATCTCAACCTGTTCTCTTGTTATATTTGTTGCTACAACAACCGGATAGTAGCGAGCCCGCCCCTTGGCCTTCTTCCACTTTTCCGCAAGTTCGCTCCTGTCAAGCTTAAGGAGAGTGGCCACTCTATCGAGCATGCCATCAATATCCTTGATTTCCATAGGAATCAGAGAAAGACTGAAGGCAGGACGATTTCTGACCATCACGACATTGTTGCGGTCCATTATGGCGCCCCTTGATGCCGGTACTGGAAGAAAACGAAGCCGGTTGCTCTCTGAAAGCGCACGAAAGTCATCAACATTTATGATTTGAAGATACCAGAGCCTGAGAATAAGCATAACGAAGATTATTACAACACCCATGGCAAGCGGAACTGTACGCCTCTTTGGAGCCGTCAGTTCTCTGACATATCGCTGTTCTTTTATCATTTAGAAGTCCAGGGGGCCGAAAAAACCGGCATGGCCGCCAAGAGAGACGCAACAAAGGCATTTACCAGTATATGAGGAACAATTGAACCAAATACAGATGTAACAACGCCATGGGCCTGGGAAAAGACTGCAAGGAGAAGAAGATTTATAGATAAGGTTACTGCTGTAGCAAGAGAAACGGTGATAACAAACAAAAGCCCGCTTCTTACATAAAGCCTGTCTGATACAGATTTTATGAATATGTATACCGCAAGAAATGAAAAGGCATTAAGGCCCAGATAGATGCCTCCAATACAATCCTTGAGCATGCCCAAAAGATACGATGACGGGAGGCTTGTTTCAATTGGAGTCCTGAGCGCGAGATAAACCATAAGTATAAGGAGAAGGTCCGGCTTGAACGCAGGCATTATATACTGTGGCAACACAGAAACCTGAATAAGAATGATTGAAGATAATAGCAGCAGAATCTTTATGAACGACTTCATACAGGTAATTGCCTATTCAATGGGAGCACGCAGGACAACCAGAACCTCTTCAAGGTTTTCACTGTTTACGGCAGGCCTTATACTGACCGTCTGAAAGATTCCGTATTGCCCCTTTTTAACCATACTTACAGTCCCTATGGGGATACCTTTTGAAAATACTCCGCCAATTCCGGATGTAACAACAAGATCACCTACCGATACATCCTCATCACGCATGGTAAATTCAAGTGAACAGAGATTTTCACCCTTTCCCTTCACAACACCTCTTGCCCTCGACCTTTGTATCATGGCCGAAATTCCGCTTGCATGATCGGTAAGCAACAGCACACGGCTTGAATTCACTGTCACCTTTATGGCCTGCCCCAGAACTCCTGCGGAGGCAAGCACTGGCATGCCCTCCCTGATTCCGCTGGATGATCCCTTGTCAATTGTCAGTGTGCGGAACCAGGGGGTTACATCCTCTCCTATTACTGATGCAGCAACTGTCGGCTCTTTTACTGTTTTGCGAAGTTCAACAAGTTTTAGCAGACGGTCATTTTCACGGATGGCTTCCCCGGCTGATGCCAGGGTTTTGTTAAGTGCATTTATTTCCTCACGGAGCTGCCTGTTTTCTTTTCTGACATCAACAAGGTCAATGTAACCGTACCACAGCCTGTAGAGAAAGCCACCACCACTTGAAGCCTGACGTTGGAGTGGCGCAAGAGCTGAGCCGACACCCTTTTCAATGATGTTTGCATCTTCCTTGCGAGGTAAATTGAGGGAATAGACAATTATTGCAGCCAAAAGTCCACTAACTATCAGTAAGGGGAGTGAATTTTTTTTTAAGAAATCAAGCATGATATTTGCTTTGAAAGCTCCATTTTGAAGTTGCTGCCATTTTCTTTACTGAATTAACACACTGGCCGGCTGACTGTCAAACCGCGAGAAGAAGATCAACAGCAGCTGCAAGATCATCACAGACCGGCACACCTTCAGGCACCTGGGCCTCATATTTTCTCCCATAGCCTGTTCTTACAAGAACTGGCCGACATCCGGCAGCAATCCCTGCCTCCATATCAACAAGCTTGTCTCCGATCATCCATGATTGTTTCATATCAACAACATGGTCACTTGCAGCCTGAAGCAACATCCCTGGCAAAGGTTTTCTACAGGTGCATTCCTGATTATAGGGGGGTATTCCGGTAGGAAGATGCGGACAGTAGTACCAGCCGTCAATCCTTGCCCCGATGGCTGAAAGCAGGAAATCAATATGAGCGTGCAATTTTGAAAGGTCTTCCTCGCTGTAGTAGCCACGTGCTATGCCTGACTGGTTTGTAATTACAAAAACAAGCAGTCCGGAACTGTTCAAGGTTCGGATGGCTTCGGGCACGCCGGGGATAAACTCGAAATCTTCAATTCTGAAAAGATAGTCCTTTTCAATATTCAGTGTTCCGTCACGATCAATAAATACAGCTCGTTTGGTACGACTAAACCCGTTTGAATTTGACAATGTCATATTATATCCATTAAATAACGTATTCATTAAAACATGCAGCGAAAGGATTTTTTGAAATGATAAAAACAAACAACCTGAAAATATCCGGAATTACACCGATAATTGCACCTGCCGATCTAAGACAGGTATTTCCGATGTCAGAACAGGCGCGAGGTTTCGTCTCCAAAAGCAGAGAGGGGATCAAGGAGATTCTGCTGCGCCGCGACAGACGGCTTATGGTAGTTGTCGGCCCATGCTCAATTCACGACACATCAGCCGCCCTGGAGTATGCCCGACGCCTTTCAGAACTTTCCAAACGTGTTAACGAACAGTTGCTGCTGGTTATGCGTGTTTATTTTGAAAAACCACGCACTACAGTAGGCTGGAAAGGACTTATAAACGACCCTGACATGAACGGAAGTCACCAGATATCCAAAGGCCTGGGCATAGCCCGTGGCCTGCTCGCAAGGATCACAGAACTCGAGGTACCTGTTGCCAACGAGATGCTTGACCCGATTACCCCGGAATATCTCGCTGACCTCATATCATGGGGGGCAATCGGAGCAAGAACCACCGAATCCCAGACACACAGGGAGCTTGCCAGCGGCCTCTCTTTTCCCATAGGTTTTAAGAACGGAACCGACGGCAATCTGCAGATCGCAATTGACGCAATGATAGCAGCCAGAGCCCCACACAGTTTTCTCGGCATAAACCGTGAAGGCCGTACATCAATCATACAGACAACCGGCAATCCAGATGGTCATATCGTTCTCAGAGGCGGTTCACGCAAACCAAACTACAATGCCGAAGATATCCGGCACACAGAGGATATTCTGGTAAAGAACGGACTGTTTCCCACCATAATGGTTGACTGTAGCCACGGCAACTCAAGCAAGGACTTCAGAAAACAACCTGAAGTACTTGAAAATGTTGTCACTCAGATTGTAGAAGGCAACAACTCGATATCCGGTGTCATGATAGAGAGTTACCTTAACGAAGGAAATCAGAAGATCAGCCCGGACCACTCAAGCATGAAATACGGCGTATCAATAACGGATGCCTGCATAAACTGGGAAACCACAGAAAAAATACTGATCGAGACACACCGCAGATTACATAAGAGAAAATAGACTGCCTGCCCCCCGTGGGAAGAGCCTATTCGTAAACAACCTGAATTCCGTTTCCTCCGGTTTTGTTAAGTACACCACTGAACTTTTCCTCGGCCCCTTCCGAGAGGATTTCAAGGAAACTTACCTTCTTTTTGGGTGGAAGAATGAGCTGTGGCTCCCCTGCTATTCCGGCCAGCCTTCCCGCCTCATCAATGGCATCCTGAAGATTACCCAGCTTGTCAACAAGCTTCAACGCCTTGGCCTGCTCACCGGAAAGCACCCGGCCATCAGCTATTTTCCTGACATCCTCCAGTGGAAGCTTTCGACCATCTGAGACAGCTCTGACAAACTGTTCGTGGGTATTGTCAATAAGAGCCTGAAACATTGCCCTGTCTTCAGGTGAAAGCTCCCTATCGGGAGAGCCGGCGTCCTTGAAGTTACCGGTTTTAAGTGTTGCCGACTTTATACCTATCTTGCCAAGCAGTCCCTCGATGTTTGAAAATTTGATAAGGACACCTATACTGGCTGTTATTGTTCCCGGATTTGCATAGATTACCGATGCGGGAGCGGCAATGTAATATCCACCTGAAGCGGCAAGACTTCCCATTGAAACGACCACCTTCTTTTTTGCTGCCAGCTTTTTTACCTCTTCATATATCTCCTGAGACGGCCCTACAACTCCTCCCGGGGAATCAATCCGAAGTACAACAGCCTTTACGTTATCCTTTTTCATAAAGTGACGCAATTGACGTATGGGTTCACGGGAATCAGCTATCATTCCCCTTACTTCAATCAGTCCTACCCCCTGGGCAGAGCTGAAACTGTTGTCATCACCTTTCAGCAGGGACTTGACAAAAAATGCAGAGCCTGCAAGAAGACAGGCGAAGCAGATTATGACAGCGGCGATGATAAGCAGAGCTTTCTTGTTTGACATATTGAACCTCCAGTAAAATACGCTTCAGGAGAAACCGGATGCGCATACTTGTTGTCTCTGATACCCACGGAAATGAAAACGCCCTTTTACAGGCATTCAAGCAGGCTGGTGAAACTGATCTTTTGATACACATTGGAGATGGTGAAAATGACACCTTAATATTAAAAGATGTATACAAAAGTCCGGTTATCCGGGTTGCCGGTAATTGCGATATGGGCTCAAAAGCCCCGAAAGAGCTCATTCTTAGCATTGAAGAAAAACAGGTATTAATAACCCATGGCGACAGACACTATGTCAAGTCAGGGATTGAGACGCTTGCTGGACACGGATATGCATCCTGCGCCGACATTGTGCTGTATGGACACACACACATACCTCTTGCAGAACAAAGGGAAAATCTGCTGCTGCTCAATCCGGGAGCACTCTGCATGCACCGAGGGACAAAGACATTTGCTGTAATAAATATCCAAAAAGAGTCAGTTGAATACAGTTTTCACGTACTTGACTGATTGTAATCCTCATGAACCTTGTGGATCGCTTTCTCCAGACGCCTTCTTCTCGGGAACTCGTACAGGAAAGTAATAGGGCCTGAAAGGACGTAGCAAAGCATGATTGCAAAAACCATTACAGCAGGTTTTGCCGCAACAATTATGAGAATTATAATTGCAAAAACCAGAAAACCGAAAGGCTGCTTCTTTATAAGCTCGGGATCCTTGAAGGAATAGTACTTGACGCTTGAAACCATAAGAAATGCAAGCAGGTAAATAAGCGCCAGGATGGCAAATTTCTTGTAGCTGCTTGGCCATCCAAAGTGAGAAAACAACAGTACTGTTGAGGCCACCATACTGGCAGCTGCCGGTATGGGTAATCCTACAAAACGTTTACTTTCAACTGTGGTCACCTGAACATTAAATCTTGCCAGTCGCAAAGCCCCGCAGACAACAAAAAGGAATGCTGCCAGCCATCCAAGACGTCCAAAAGGCTTCAGCGCCCATGAATACATGAGTAGTCCAGGAGTAACTCCAAATGCAACAAGATCCGCAAGAGAATCAAATTCTACACCAAACTGGCTTGTGGTTCCAGTGAGCCGTGCCACTTTGCCATCAAGCCCATCACAAACTGCTGATATGAATATCCAGACGGCTGCAGCCCCATAATTTCCGCTTAATGTTTCAACCATGCTGTAAAAACCGGCAAACAGGCTGCCTGCGGTAATAAGATTGGGCAGTATGTATATCCCGCGTCTGATGTTCTCCCTGTCAGCCTTTGGATGCTGTACCGGATGCTCCGTTTTATCCATTTGCAGCTCCTCGCAGGACTCAGACTATCCTTGCCAAAGCAGTAACACCTGCCACTGCTGGCTCACCAAGCTTCACAAGAATCTCTATACCATCAGGAACATAAACATCAACTCTGGAACCAAAACGGATCATACCGTAACGCTTTGCCCGCTCCAGAGTGTCGCCAGGATTGACATAACAAAGTATCCGGCGGGCTACAAGACCGGCGATCTGAACAAAAACAAGCCTTAAGCCATCAGGAGTTTCAACAACAAGCCCCATCTGCTCATTTTCACTTGAGGATTTAGGATTACGCGCATCCAGAAATTTCCCCTCATGGTAAAAACTGTCAACAACAGTGCAGTCGAATGGCACACGATTCACATGAACATTGAATACAGACATGAATACGCTTATCTTCTGGCACTGTCCTATATGTTCCTCAGTGGCCGGGCCTGCGTATACCACAACGCCATCGGCAGGCGAAACCAGAAGCTGTTGGTCTGTCGGCGGCATCCGCTCGGGATTACGAAAAAAATAGACGGTAAACAGCAGAAGCAGAAATGTTATGAAGGCAGGAACAGCAAGGGCCAATGAAGTTAAAAACAAGGCGCCTGCAGAAAGAAACAGAAAGAGACCTGAAGCATACAGGATATAAGGGTATCCCTCAGGAGTAATTATGGCATTTGAAGGTTTCATGTATTCCCGGCCCACGACGCACGAAACCCCGCTCCTTTCGGGAGAGGGGTTCCAGCGGTGGAAAATGACGATCTAGTTCTTTGTCTTATCAACGATTTTCTTGATCCATGGCATCATGGCCCGCAGGTTGCCGCCAACCACCTCAATCGGATGAGCGGCATTAAGACGACGACGAGCTGTCATCTCCGGGTAGTTGGACATTCCTTCAAGAATGAAACGCTTGGCATAGTCGCCATTCTGGATATTGTTCAAACACTCCTTCATTGCAGCGCGGCTCTGGTCGTTGATAACCTTTGGCCCGGTTACATACTCTCCATATTCGGCATTGTTGGATATAGAGTAGTTCATATTGGCTATACCACCTTCATACATCAGGTCAACAATCAGCTTCAGCTCGTGCAGACACTCAAAATAAGCCATTTCCGGAGCGTAACCTGCCTCTACAAGAGTTTCAAAACCGGCCTTTACCAGCTCAACTGCGCCACCGCAGAGTACAGCCTGCTCGCCAAACAGATCGGTCTCGGTTTCATCCTTGAAAGTTGTTTCAATAATACCGGTTCTACCACCACCTATGGCGCTTGCATATGACATTGCAACTTCACGGGCCTTAGCAGAGGCATCCTGAAATACTGCAATCAGGTCAGGTATACCGCCACCTTTTACGAATTCAGATCTGACAGTATGCCCCGGTGCTTTTGGAGCTATCATGATTACATCCAGATCTGCACGTGGGACTATCTGATTGTAATGTATGGCAAAACCGTGGGCAAATGCCAGAGTGGCCCCCTGCTTCAACTTTGGCTCAAGCTCATTTTTGTAGAGCTGCGACTGGAACTCGTCAGGAGTAAGAATCATAACCAGATCAGCGGAGGCCACAGCCTCGGCAACTGTAGAGACCTTAAGACCCGCATTCTGGGCCTTGATAGCGGATGTGGAGTCCTCACGAAGCGCCACTGTAACATCCACACCCGAATCCTTGAGATTGCAGGCATGTGCATGCCCCTGGGAGCCGTAACCAACAATTGTAACTTTCATTGACTGGATAAGCTTTAAATCACAATCCCGATCATAATAAACATTCATTACTGCCTCCTAATATTTATGAGCCTGCTGCCACGAAATTTTTCTATCATAAAAGAGTAAAGCAGGTTACTACAGCGGACAATCATCTGTCAATCCGTGGACTACCCTTTCCATCCCTTTGCTCCCCGGCCTATTGCCACAGAGCCTGTGCGCACCAGTTCTTTAAGGCCAAGGGGACGGAGCAGATCAAGTATTGCATCTATCTTTGCTGGCGCTCCGGTAGCCTCTATTGTGTAAGAGCGTGGTGTAACATCAATGATCTTTGCGCGAAAGATATCCACAATCCTCAGTACCTCGGCCCTGTTGGCCTCCTCAGCCGCAACCTTTATGAGGGACATCTCCCTCTCAATTGCGCCACCATCAATAAAATCAATAACCTTTATTACATCTATCAACTTGTTCAGTTGTTTTGTTATCTGTTCAAGGACATTGTCATCACCACGGGTAACTATGGTCATCCTTGAAAGTCCATCTTCATTTGTTGGCGCAACGCTCAGAGAATCAATATTAAATCCCCTGCCGGAAAAAAGTCCGGCCACCCTAGAGAGCACCCCAAATTCGTTTTCAACAAGAACCGATATTGTATGACTATGTTGCATTGTATATTTCCTCCCGGATATCTAGGCGTTAAGGACCATCTCATTCAACGACGCCCCTGCCGGGACCATCGGCAATACCTTCTCTTCACGGGCTATTTTGAACTCCATTATAACAGGGCCGTTATGGGCAAAACCCTCCCTGATCACCCTTTCAACCTCAGACGGTTTATCTGCCTTCAGGCCCTTTGCACCGTAGGCTTCTGCAAGTTTTATAAAATCAATTGGCAGCTCCATACATGTCTGGGAGTATCGCTTGTCAAAAAACAGCTCCTGCCACTGACGTACCATGCCCAGGAAATTATTATTGAGAATAATTATTTTTACAGGCAGTCGCTGCTGCACAAGGGTCGCCATCTCCTGAATATTCATCTGAACGCCACCGTCACCGCATACACACAGAACCTGGCGTTTCGGGAACGCCGCCTGGGCTCCCATTGCCGCTGGCAGACCGAACCCCATCGTACCAAGCCCGCCGGACGTAAGAAGGGTTCGGGGAAGATGAAATTCAAAAAACTGGGCGGCCCACATCTGATGCTGTCCCACATCGGTAGCCATTATGGCATCATCTTCAGCCAGTTCGCGCAATTTCTGAATCACATACTGAGGCTTGATAACCGTGTTGCTCTGCTTGTATCCTATCGGATGCTTTTCCTTCCATCCTGCTATATCCTCATGCCATGAAGACAGGGAAGGCAGATATGACTCAAGCTCCTTTTTCCTGCTGTCAACAGATGCAAGCATCTTGGTCAGAACATCCTTGGTATCCCCAACTATCGGCAGATCAACCCTGACATTCTTTCTGATTGAAGTAGGATCAACATCCACATGGATTATCTTGGCATTTGGTGCAAAAGTGGCAATCTTGCCTGTAACCCGGTCATCGAAACGAGCTCCTATGGCAAGCAGAAGATCTGTATGAGTCATTGCCATATTCGCTGCATATGCCCCGTGCATCCCCAGCATTTTAAGCGCCAGAGGGTCATTTTCCGGAAATGCTCCCAGGCCCATAAGTGTTGTGGTAACCGGTATCTGCATTACCCTTGCAAGGGCTGTAAGCTCTGAAGCGGCATCTGCTGCAATGGCGCCCCCTCCTACATAAATAACCGGCCTTCTGGAGGCCAGCAGCATGTCAACCGCCTTCTCCACCTGTCGCGGATGGCCCTCAAGATTTGGCTTGTAGCCCCGTATATCAATAGAGTTAGGCCATTTGAACTCAGCCTGGCTTATCTGTACATCCTTTGGAAAATCGATAAGAACCGGGCCGGGACGACCTGATCGTGCAATGTAGAAAGCCTTCCTTACAATTTCTGGAATATCCTTTGCATTTCTGATCAAAAAGCTATGTTTTGTTATCGGACGGGTAATACCTATGATATCAACCTCTTGGAATGCATCATTTCCAATAAGTGGCGTTGGCACCTGTCCGGTTACGATAACCATCGGGATTGAATCCATGTAGGCGGTTGCAATACCTGTAATGGTGTTTGTGGCGCCTGGGCCGGATGTTGCAATGGCCACACCCACCTTGCCTGTTGCCCTGGCATAACCATCGGCTGCATGGGTTCCACCCTGCTCGTGACGGGGAAGAATATGACGGATCTCACGCATATTCATAAGTTCATCGTAAAGGTTGATAACCGTTCCGCCAGGATAGCCAAAGACAAGATCAACACCTTCACGCTTCAGGCTCTCAAGCAGGATACGTGCTCCATTCATTTTCATGCAAAACCTCGTTTATACGTTTGATTAGTATTAAGAAAAGTCAGGCTAGGCTGTTGTAACTGCGCCGGTATAAGCGGAGGTCACAACTTTTGCATAGCGTGCGAGCCAACCGGTCTTGATCTTCGGTTCCGGAGCCACCCACTTTTCACGACGTACAGCAATTACATTATCATCCACCAGAAGATCAAGCCTTCGATTCGGAATATCAAGAAGAATCCTGTCCCCATCCTCTATAAAAGCAATGGGGCCCCCCTCTGCCGCTTCAGGTGACACATGCCCGACACAGGGGCCACGGGTACCGCCGGAGAAACGGCCATCGGTTATAAGGGCAACCGAATCACCAAGCCCCAGTCCCATCAGGGCAGAAGTAGGGGCAAGCATTTCACGCATTCCAGGCCCCCCCTTGGGGCCTTCATAGCGTATAACAACAACCTCTCCAGCCTTGACAACTCCATCCATCAGCGCCGCCATTGCAAGTTCTTCGGAATCAAAGCAACGGGCAACCCCTTCAAAGGTCATCATCTTGTCCGAAACACCAGACTGCTTTACTACAGCGCCTTTGGGAGCGATTGAACCGAACAGCACCGCAATCCCACCCTCTTTCTTGACCGGTGAAGAGAGAGGACGAATAACCTCCTCATCAACATTCTCGATGCTGGCGGCCAGCTGTAGTGTGGTAAGTCCGAAAAGTGTCTGCGTATCATTTATTTTTGAACCCAGCTGTTTTAAAACTCCGATCACACCACCTGCCACATCCAGATCTTCAACAAGATGTGGGCCGGCCGGATTCATTGTGGCAAGTTGCGGGGTTTCCTTGGCCAGCAGATCAAAAGTTTCAAGAGGCAGGTCAACTCCGGCCTCACGGGCAATGGCAAGGAGGTGCAAAACCGTATTGGATGAGCCCCCCAGTGCCAGATCAACGCGGATGGCATTTTCAAAGGCTGCCCTGGTCATTATATCGCGAGGCTTGACGTCGTTATTTACCAGCTCCACAATTTTTTCGCCGGAAGCAAAGGCAATGCGTCGTTTCATGGCTGATACTGCAGGAGCAGTTCCGCAACGGGGCAGTGACATACCAAGTGTCTCAGTAAGAATGGCCATTGTGTTTGCTGTAAAAAGCCCCTGG
>CAZXTZ010000018.1:0-23989 GCA_964643645.1 uncultured Geobacteraceae bacterium | reverse complement strand
AGGTTATACGTGGAACGGAACGTGAAGACGGCCTGGTAATAGTTCAGTTTCTCAAGGGAATGATTAAAGAAACTTTTTCTTTTTTGAATTATTACAAGGAAATTCCTGTTTCGTATGATGCCAGGCTTCTTTCAGTAGAAAATGATATGGCTGAATTTGAGGTGCATGAGTATCAGGCAAAGGTTATCAGCTTGGAAAAAAAGGTTTTGATCCGGTCCCATCCCAAAAGTAATATTGCTGATGATATGTTTGGAGAGGTCTTTTATGTAAACATATCAAGAAAAAAAGTGATATTAAGTAAATTTCATTACGCAAAGATCCACTCCGATTTCAGAAGATTTGTCCGCGTGTGTCTTGAAGACCGTCGGGCAGATGTAGATATTTATCTTGATGACAATATTATCCCTGCTTCAATTAGAGATATTTCTCTAGGTGGAATGGCTCTTCAGGTGTCAGGTGATATAAAGGGGCTTGAGCAGGGTAGGGATGTAAATGTCGTTCTGAAGCTTGTTGTTCCTGACGATCATTCGATTAAAGAAATAGGTGCAGCAGCAACAGTGACAAAGATTATTGGTGATTCTTCCCCATACATTTGTATCCTTGAGTTCCATTCCGAACGTCATTCTCAGCAGGCACTTGCATATTATATCAATCAACGACAGGTTGAGATAATCAGAGAGCTTAAAGAGTTGGCAATTTGACTCCACCTTCAAGGTGTTGCCTAAAACTTGGTCACAAGTTTAATTTTGTGCACAATATTTGACCAGCATACTGTTTGCACCTGAACTTGTTCTTAAGAAAACTCGTTTGATTACAGCATATTGTTGTCTAATATTAAATTGGCAAATTGATTGCATTGTTAAATCTGCAAAGGTTATTAATTTTTTTATACCCGGATTTATCAGCATTCAGCCGAGAAAGGGGGAGGCAGAGTGAAAAAAGTTGAAGCAATAATAAAACCATTCAAGCTTGATGAGGTAAAAGAGGCTGACAAGCACCCGCTTGGACGGGACGGTGGTGGTGCGCGGGTTCGGGCGTCAGAAGGGGCATACAGAGCTGTATCGTGGTGCTGAATATGTTGTTGATTTTATTCCTAAAATCAAATTGGAGATAATAGTATCCGACGGGATTCTTTCCAAAGTTGTTGAGGCAGTTGAAAAGGCTGCCAAGACTGGCAGAATCGGTGATGGCAAGATTTTCGTTACTCCTGTGGAAGCGGTAGTTAGAATTCGTACCGGTGAAACAGGTGAAGATGCACTATAGTTTTTAATTCAAGAAGTAACTAAAACCCATTGCAAGGAAAGGAGATATTTGATGACACCGAAGCAGGTAGTTGAATTTGCCAAAGAAAATGGCGTTCTTATGGTTGATTACAAGTTCATGGATTTTGTAGGCACATGGCAGCATGTGTCAGTGCCAATTTCAGAGTTTGATGAGGATACGTTTGAGGAAGGCCAAGGTTTTGACGGATCTTCCATCAGGGGCTGGCAACCGATTCATGCATCAGACATGATTCTTCTGCCTGATCCTGACTCAGCCAAGATAGATCCATTTATTGCTGTTCCCACTCTTTCACTGATATGCAATATCTTTGATCCGATCACAAAGGAAGACTACACCCGCGACCCCCGTAATATAGCACGCAAGGCTGAGGCATACCTGAAGTCTACAGGCTTTGGAGATACTGCTTTCTTTGGCCCGGAAGCCGAGTTTTTCATATTTGATGAAGTCCGTTACGACTCCACCTCCAATCAGGCGTTCTATATGGTTGATTCTGTTGAAGGCACCTGGAATACCGGTCGTGAAGAGTTTCCCAATCTGGGGTACAAGCCTCGTCACAAGGAAGGTTACTTTCCTTGCTCACCAACAGACTCCCAAAACGACTTGCGTAACGAGATGGTAATGGAACTCCAGAAAGTTGGCATCCGCGTTGAGTGTCAGCACCATGAGGTTGCCACAGGTGGTCAGGCCGAGATAGACATGCGTTTTTCATCGCTTGTTGACATGGCTGACCAGTTGCAGTGGTTCAAGTATGTTATAAAGAATGTTGCCTATCGCAATGGCAAGACAGTAACCTTTATGCCCAAGCCTCTCTATGGTGATAACGGTTCAGGCATGCACTGCCACCAGTCCATCTGGAAAGATGGTCAGAATCTGTTTGCCGGAGACAAATACGGTGGTCTTTCACAAATGGCTCTCTGGTACATAGGCGGAATTATCAAGCATGCAAAGGCTCTTTGTGCAATAACCAATCCTACAACCAACTCCTACAAGCGTCTGGTGCCTGGCTATGAGGCTCCTGTAAATATGGCTTATTCAAGCCGTAACCGTTCAGCATCGCTACGTATTCCCATGATGTCAACAAACCCGAAGGCAAAGCGGATCGAATATCGCACTCCTGACCCTTCCTGTAACGGCTATCTTGCCTTTGCAGCCATGCTGATGGCTGGTCTTGACGGCATCGAGAACAAGATTGATCCGGGACAGCCACTTGATAAAGATATCTACGGTCTATCACCTGAAGAACTGAAAGATATTCCATCGGCTCCGGGCAGCCTTGATGAAGCCCTCAAGTGCCTTGAGGCAGATCACGAGTTCCTGCTCAAGGGCGATGTATTCACACCGGATGTTATCGAGAAGTGGATCGAGTACAAGATGGAAGCTGAAGTAAACCCTGTTCGTATGCGTCCGGTGCCATTGGAGTTCGCTCTTTACTACGACATTTGATCATTTTGTTTTATATTTCAGCAGTAAAAAGGCGGGAGCGATCCCGCCTTTTCTTTTAACTATCCGGCATGATTGACTTGAAGTTCATCATCTGTTAGAAACTACGCTCCACAAGAAAGAGGAGACAAGATGATAGAAAATATTTTTCTGAAACTTTCAATAATGCTGGTTCCCGGTCTGCTGGCCATTACCTGTCATGAGGTGGCCCATGGTTTCGTGGCCTGGAGATACGGAGACCCAACAGCCAGAATGCTTGGCAGATTGACCCTTAATCCACTTAAACACATAGATATTTTTGGAACTCTTATGCTGGTTATAGTTGGTATAGGATGGGCAAAACCTGTTCCGGTTGTTATTGAAAATCTGCGAAATCCCAAACGTGACATGATATGGGTTTCTATTGCAGGTCCTGTCACAAATCTTCTGCTTGCATTTGCCTCTGCCGGACTTTTGCGGCTTATATTAATGATCCCTCCGGATAACGGTACTCTGGGTTTTATAATTCAGCCAATCAGCTATATGGCCGCTTTCTCTATATATATCAACCTGCTCCTTGCCTTTTTTAACATGATTCCAATCCCACCGCTTGATGGCGGTCATGTCCTGATGGGGCTTCTTCCTTACAGACAGGCCAACACTCTGGCACGTCTTGAGCCATATGGAATGTTCATAATAATAGCACTTGTCTTTTTTACACCGGTTTTTTCCTATATAATTATGCCATTTTTATCTACCGGAATTAATTTTCTGGCAGGACCCTATAAATTTCTGGTTTATACGGTTGCAAATTTTAAAATAATGTAAATCAATCAGACAGGTGGAAATAAAATGCAAAAACAGCGTGTAGTAAGCGGCATGCGTCCGACAGGGCGTCTTCATATTGGTCATTATCATGGAGTCCTTGAAAACTGGGTGAGGATGCAGGAAGATTTTGACTGTTTCTTCTTTGTTGCTGACTGGCATTCCCTTACAACCGAATATGCCGACACAAAAGGGATAAAGGATTCAACAAGGGAGATGGTACTGGATTGGGTGGCATTCGGTCTTGACCCGAAGAAGTGCCTTCTTTTTGAGCAGAGTCAGGTTGCCCAGCATGCAGAGCTTAACCTGATTCTCGGCATGATAACCCCGGTTTCCTGGCTAGAGCGTAATCCAACCTACAAGGAGATGCTTGACAACATAGAACAGCGGGATCTTTCGACCTTTGGATTTCTTGGCTATCCAGTGCTCATGGCTGCTGACATCATCGTCTACAAGGCAACCAGGGTTCCTGTTGGACATGATCAGCTGCCCCACCTTGAAATTACCCGCGAGATTGCCAGGCGCTTCAACCATCTCTACAGTTGTGAGGTTTTTCCGGAACCTGAGGCATTGCTTACCGAAACCCCCAAACTTCTTGGGCTTGATGGTCGTAAAATGAGTAAATCTTACAACAACTCCATCTACCTTTCCGAAACTCAGGAAGAGACCGCAGCAAAGATAAAGGGGATGGTGACAGACACCCAGAGAATCCGGCGCGCAGACCCCGGGGATCCTGAACAGTGTGTTGCCTTCAATCTTCACAGGATTTATCTGCCGCAGGAAAAACTTGATGAAATTGTACCTGCCTGTAGAAATGCCTCCATCGGCTGTGTGGACTGCAAGAAAATTCTGACCCAATGTCTGAATGACCGTCTGGCCCCTTTCAGATCAAAGCGTGAAGAGTTGGCCAGTGACTCATCCTTTGTTGATGATCTTCTTGCAGATGGAAGCAGGCGTGCATCAACCGAGGCAGCAAGGACCATGCAGGATGTGCGTGCTGCCTTGAGGGTATAGCATATAATGATTTCAGCAGAGCCCATGAGGGGGGCAACGCTCTTTGATGATACAGCCGGCCATGGTTACAGTATAAAGCTGGATAAATTTGAAGGCCCAATGGACCTTCTTCTGCACCTTATCCGCAAGAACGAACTTGACATCTATGACATACCGATTGCACTCATCACCAGGCAGTACCTTGAATACCTATCTTTTCTGAAAGAACTGAATCTTGAGGTTGCCGGTGATTTTCTCGTCATGGCTTCAACCCTCCTCCAGATCAAGTCTCAAATGCTGCTTCCAGACCCTGAACCAGAAGAGGGCGAAGCAGAGGTGGAAGAAGACCCCAGAGCTGAACTGGTTCGCCGCCTTCTTGAGTATCAGCGTTACAAGGATGCTGGTTTGCATCTCGGACACCGTGAAATTCTTGGAAGAGAGGTTTTTGCCAGGCGTTTTACAGATCCTGAATTATTGTCTCTGCCTGTTGATGAAGGCCCTCTTGAGCTTGACCTTTTTGATCTGGCCGAGGCATTCAGATCATTACTGGCCCGTATTCCATCTTCAAAGGCCCATGAGGTGACAGGGTTTGAGACAATAAGTATTGCAGATGCCATAAATGATCTGCTGTCACAGATGCAGGAACGTGAAATGCTGTCTTTTGAAGAACTGTTTTCTGAAGATAAAACCAGGGAGAGGCTAATTGCAACATTTCTAGCAATGCTTGAATTGTGTCGGCTCAAGTTGCTTAAAGTTATACAAAACAATCACTGCAGCTCAATATATATCTATCCTGCTGTTTCATCTGAAGCTGCTGACGGAGATACCGGTGGCGACACCCTCCCTTAATGCCATAATTGAAGCGATACTTTTTGTATCTGATGCGCCTGTCTCAGTGGAGCGCTTAAGTGAACTGCTACCTGAGTATGACAAGCCGGATATCCGGATATCCTTGCAGGCAATCCGTGATGATTATGAAATTCGCCATGCAGGAATTCATCTGGTTGAGGTGGCAGGAGGGTGGCAGCTTCGCACATATCCTGATCTGATGCCCTATCTTTCAAGAACAGTAAAGGGTAAGACAGCCCGTTTTTCACCTTCTGCCCTTGAAACACTTGCAATTGTCGCCTATCGTCAGCCTGTTACACGCCAGGAAATTGAATATCTGAGAGGTGTGGACACCGGCGCAGTTCTTAAAACATTGCTTGAAAAGCACCTTGTAAGGATAATGGGGAAAAAGGATATACCTGGCCGTCCCATCATATACGGTACCACCCGTGAGTTTCTTGAAGTCTTTAACCTCAATGATCTGAAGGGATTGCCAACACTCAAGGAAATGCAGGCCCTTGATGAAGTGCCGTTGTTTGAAATTCAGGAGGAATTGCCCCTTGAACAGCCATCCGGAGGTGATAAATGATACGTCAGCCCGCAGTAGCCGGGCAGTTCTATCCCGGCGATAAAGAGTCCCTTATAGCCGAACTTAAACGATTGCTTCCTGATGTTGTTATAAAAAAGGAAGCAACAGGCGTGATTTCTCCCCATGCAGGTTACATCTATTCCGGTCTGGCTGCTGGACATCTTTTCTCCTCAATAAATATTCCCAGGGTGGTTGTTATACTTGGCCCCAATCACAGGGGCACAGGAGCCCTGGCTGCTCTTTCTCCTGATGACTCATGGCGGACTCCACTTGGTGTTGTGCCTGTGGAGAAGAAGCTTTCCGAGCTTATTCGGAGTTATCTGTCTGCTGTTCAGGACGACAGGGATGCTCACCGGTTCGAACACTCTCTTGAGGTACAACTGCCTTTTCTTCAGTACCTCCGTCCTGATATCTCTATTGTTCCGTTATGCCTGGGCTTTGGTGACTATGAAGGATCTGAAATTACCGGGAAGGCGCTGGCTAAAGCAATAACCGCATTCAGTGAACCGGTTTTGATACTTGCAAGCTCGGATATGACCCACTATGAATCGGCGGAATCGGCCAAAGAAAAAGATGGTCTGGCCCTTGACCGTGCCTTGGCACTTGATGCAAAAGGTCTCGTTTCAGTCTGTCGCAGTAACAGGATAAGCATGTGTGGCGTTATTCCTTCTGCTGTAATGATTGTCGCTTCAAGACTACTTGGCGCAACTTCTTCGGAGCTGGTGGCCTACACAAATAGTGGCGAGATTACTGGTGACAGGAGAGAGGTTGTTGGATATGCATCTGTAAGAATTTGGTAAATAATTGTCTGGACAAATCGGTTTGGTTTTTTATATATATAGATATAAATATACTTTGTATCGGGAGTAAGCTATGAAAATTACGGATGCAGCAAAAAAGATGATCCTTCCTATTCTGGATCAGAATCCAGGGAAGACACTGCGTGTGGTTTTTGAAGGGTTTGGCTGAGGCGGTCCCCGCTTGGGACTGGCTCTGGATGAGCCTTCTGAAAATGACAATGAGATGGAGCTTAATGGAATAAAGGTTGTGGCTGAAAAGTCGCTTACCTCTTTTCTGGATGAACAGGTTATTGATTTCGTTACTTCTGGCGGCAGAGAAGGTTTTGTTGTTGGACCTGCATGGGGTAGTGCATGCTAAAAGTATGAGGAGTAAGTTACTACATTTTCATTTTGAATAGTTGCGGGGTGGCCATATCATTTGCCACCCCGTTTTGTTTGTATTGTTTGGTGCTATTCCTTTGTTTCAATTCTTGGAAACAGTGCTTCAGCCTTGCTTATCACAGTGCCTTGCTCAAGGCAGCCCCAGACAAGATTTTCTGTGCATGGTTCTCTGTCCCACCCCAGGGTTTTAAGCGCTTTTACTGATGTTTCAGGCATAAAAGGAGAAATGAGACTGTGTATCAATCTTTGTGACTCAAGCAGGCAGTACATGACTGTGCCAAGTTTTTCTTTCTGTGACGGATCTTTTGCCATTGTCCAGGGGGCTGTTTCATCAATATATTTATTGCCGGCCCCTATTACTTCCCAGATAGCCTGAAGAGCCTTGCTGAATGCAAGCTCATCCATGAAGGAGTCAACAGCTGTCACCATTTTCTCACTCTTTGACTTGAGGTTCTGATCCAGCTCTGAAAGGTCACCTGGAGCAGGCAATATGCCTCCAAAATATTTTGCAAGCATTGCAGTTGATCTGGAAAGAAGGTTTCCTATGTCGTTTGCAAGGTCGGAGTTGATCCTGTGAATGAGTGAAGTATGGGAAAAATCTCCATCGAGTCCAAATGGAACCTCTCTTAGCAGGAAGTATCTGACAACATCAACCCCGTATTTATCTATCAGCATATTGGGCTCTACAACATTCTGAAGAGATTTGCTCATCTTCTGGCCTTCAACAGTCCACCAGCCGTGGGCAAAAATCTTTTTAGGCAGGGGGAGATCTGCAGCCATAAGGAATGTTGGCCAGTATACTGCGTGAAAGCGGAGAATATCCTTGCCTATGAGATGGACATCAGCTGGCCAGTACTTCCCGTAGTTACCTGTTTTTTGTGGATATCCCAGGGCTGTTATGTAATTTGTAAGCGCATCAAACCAGACATATACAATATGCCGTTCATTTCCAGGAACCGGAATTCCCCAGGAAAATGATGTGCGTGATACAGAAAGGTCCCGAAGACCTTCTTTTACAAAAGAAATTATCTCGTTTCGCTTGCTTTTGGGCTGGATAAAGTCCGGGTTTGCTTCAATATGTCCCAGAAGTCGCTCTCCGTAAGCACTCATCCTGAAAAAATAAGATTCTTCTTTCAGTTTTTCAACAGGGCGGTTGCAGTCCGGGCATTTACCATCTGCCACCTGTGTTTCCGTCCAGAAAGTCTCACATGGTGTGCAGTACCAGTCTTCGTACTCTCCCAGATAGATGTCTCCCTGTTCCATCAGTTTGCTAAATATTTGGGAAACTCCCTGTTTATGGCGTTCCTGGGTTGTACGTATAAAGTCGTTGTTGGATATCCCCAGCTTCTGCCAGAGCGCTTGAAAACGCTTTACAACACGGTCGGCAAGCTCAAGGGGTGTTTCTCCGGCGGTCTGTGCTGCTTTTTCTACCTTCTGTCCATGCTCGTCAGAGCCGGTAAGAAAAAAAACATCAAAACCTTTAAGCCTTTTGTAGCGTGCAAGAACATCGGCGGCAACAGTTGTATATGCGTGACCTATGTGTGGTACATCATTTACATAATATATAGGAGTTGTCAGATAGAATTCAGGTTTCATGAAGCTATATCCTCCGATGCTGAGTCGTTTTTCTGATCGCGGTTTTTCCTGTGTCCGTGACGGCGGTTGCGTTTTTTCTTTTTCTGCTTCTGATTTTCTTCATCTGCCTCTTTTTTATCAGAAGCAGGAAGTTGCGCCTGTTCCGGTTTTTTATCATGTTCTGTTACATATAGTACCGGCTCAGGATATTCCGGTTCCATAATCTTGCATTGCTGTTTTATTGGTATAGTGGCCTGTTCCGAAACGGCCTGGGATGCAACATGGCTGTTTTCATCAGCAAGATCTTTAATGTTAACGCTTACAAGCTTGCCATCGTCCTGCCTTAGTGTAATCTCACCTGTAAGCAGATTCATCTTTTCAACAATACCTTTGGATTCAGAGGTGCAAGCCTTTTTGCCGCATTTGGGAAAATTTTTTCTTAAATCACAGTACGCCTCATATTCGTAATCAAGACAGCAGAGAAGTCTTCCGCATTGGCCTGATATCTTTGTGGGATTAAGGGCAAGGTTTTGCTCCTTTGCCATTTTTACTGATACCGGCTGAAAATCACGCAGGAATGAGGCGCAGCAGAGTTCGCGGCCACAGATTCCAAGTCCCCCTACCATCTTTGCTTCGTCGCGGACACCTATCTGGCGCATCTCTATGCGGGTGTGGAAGTTGTGCGCCAGGTCCTTTACCAGTTCACGGAAATCGACCCTTCCGTCTGCTGTAAAGAAAAATATGGCCTTGCTGCCATCGAACAGGTATTCAACACGGACAAGCTTCATCTCCATGTTACGTTCCTTTATTCGACGCAGGCAAAAATCCCGTGCCTCTTTTTCACGTTCGGTGTTCTGCAGGATTTTCAGTTCATCTTCTGGTTGTATGATTCGGCGAATGATAGCCAGGGGATAGTTGAGAGTGCTTTCGTCCTTTTCAAGCGGTTCTGTAACAACAGTTCCAATTGAAGCCCCTTTTTCAGTATCAACAACAACTTTTGTGCCGGGCTTAAGCTCAAAATCGCCGGCATTAAAGTCGTACATTTTTCCAGCCGTGTTAAACTGTATTGAAACAACTCGTGGCACAAAGTTCTCCTTTTATGATCTTCAATAAAGGTATTAGTGTCTCAGGGTGCAGTAGCCAAGCAGAAAATGTTCCAACGCCAGTTTGGAGTTTACATTTCCCTGAATGGATTTTCGAACATCAATGGCAAGCTGAAGAGCATCAATAATGGCTGACAGAGTAAAACGGGAGGCCTCCGTTGCCAGTTTTTCCTTTATGAAGCGATTGTAAATCAACGCCTCTGTTTTTGTGGTTTTTATGATCATCATATCTCTCAATATTGATAGCAGAATTGTAAACACTGAAAGCGCTTCTTCACGGCTAACAGCCAGTTTTTCTGTTGAATCAAATATTGTTGCAATGCTATTTCTGTTTACAGATGAAAGAATATCTGCCAGTTCTTTTCGTTTTGTCCGTGCCGTTTCAGGATCTGTCAGAAATGCATTTTCAAGGCTGCCTTCTGAAACGGAGGCAAGAAGTTTTGCTTCATCTTCTGAAGTTCCTCCTGCCTTAAGAATTGCTTTAACAGAATCTTCGTCAAGGGGGCTGAAACGGATATGCTGGCACCTTGAGCGGATGGTTGAAAGCAGCAGATCCGACTGGTTTGCAATAAGGATTATTACTGCGTTACCCGGAGGCTCTTCAAGTGTTTTAAGCAGTGCATTGGAGGCGTTGGCAGACATCCTCTCGGCAGGCTCTATTATGCAGGCCTTCCGGTTTGCCTGATATGGCCTGAGTGAAAGAATCTGCTGCAATTCCCTTATCTGATCTATACTTATATCCCGTTTGTCTGGAAGCGGCCCAACTGTTTGAATGTCCGGATGGTTATTAGCATCAACATTCCTGCATGAGTTACATACACCACAGGCATCACCGTTTTCAGGGGTTGGGCAGAAAAGCGCCTGTATGAGTGCAACTGCAGTACTGTGTCTGCCGCATCCTGATATTCCATCAAAAAGATAGGCGTGTGAAACCCGACCGGTTTTTATTGAGCGCAGAAGCGCCTCAACAACCCTGTCCTGTCCAAGTATGGAAGCAAGCCTCATATCAGTGCTTCTCCAGCCTTGATGAAACAATTCTTTTAATCTGGGCTGAAACATCATCAGGGGAAGATGTTGCGTCAATAACAACAAACCGTTCGGGAAATTCATTTGAAAGTGTCAGATATCCATCCCTTACTCGCTGATGAAAGGATAGGGATTCAAGCTCGAACCGTTCTTCCCGTGGGCCGGTAACATCTTCAATTCTACGCTTTGCCCTGGAAAGTCCGGTTTCTACCGGGCAATCCAGAAGCAGGGTAAGATCAGGAGAAATATCACCGCATGCAACTGAATTAAGTGATTCAACCAGGCTTCTGTCCAGTCCCCTTGCAAAGAACTGGTAGGCTCTTGTTGCATCGCTGAATCTGTCGCAGAGAACAATTGAGCCTTTAGCGAGGGCAGGGCGGATAATCTGCTCTACATGCTGGGCCCTCGCCGCTGCATAGAGCAGAAGTTCAGCAAGAGGCACCATTTCCCTGTTGCCTGCGTCGAGAAGAACCGAGCGGATCTGGTCTGAAACCGGACAACCGCCGGGCTCCCTCGTTCTTGCTACAGTATGACCAGCAGAGATCAATGCCTCTTCCAGCATTGCTATCTGTGTACTCTTGCCGCAACCTTCTATGCCTTCAAATGTAATAAACATGGTGTCTCCTGATGAATTTGGCATTATATGCATGAGAAGCCTGATTGGCAACCGCAAATAAGCTGAGTCTTGCGGCCCCTCAAACCTTGCCGTATACTCCATAATCAAGGAGAATTCATGAATTTATTAAAGAACCCGATTATGGGATATTCTTTCAATGATCCCGAACTGATGCGCAAGGCGCTCACTCACCCCTCTTTTGTAAATGAGTCAAAAGATACATCATTGTCAGATTACCAGCGACTTGAGTTTCTTGGTGATGCCGTGCTAGGTCTTTGTCTTGCGGAAATTCTTTTTCTGCGTTATCCGGAGATGTCTGAAGGTGAACTATCCAGACTCAGGGCCTCTCTTGTTGATCAGCCCCGTCTTGCGTGGCTTGCCGTCCAAAATGGAATTGCAACACATATTGCTCTGGGAAGGGGAGAAGATCTGGCTGGTGGCAGGGAAAAACCCTCCATACTATCAGATGTGTTTGAGGCCCTGCTTGGTGGAATATATCTGGATGCCGGTTTTGATACAGTAAAGCAGATTATTGGCCGGCTATATGCCAGCCTGCTTGAACAACAGTTTACAGCAGCAACCTGCATTGATCCCAAAAGCGAGCTTCAGGAATGGCTTGCAGCTTCACAGAAACCTTCCCCTTCATACTCACTGGTTTCTGAAAATGGACCACCACACGAAAGAATTTTCAAAATTTCAGTATCCGTTGGAAATGACTTTATTGCCGAAGGGGAGGGGCGAAGCAAAAAAGCTGCACAGCAGGAAGCTGCCAGGTCAGCCCTTGAAAAGATGAAGGCTTTGAATTAATGGGATCTCTGATCATTCCCTTTTTCATACCACACGAAGGCTGTCCCAATGACTGCTCATTCTGTAACCAGAGGATTATTGCCGGTCAGTCAGAAGGACTACCATCACATCAAAGGATATCCGAAACTGTAAAGGAGTGGCTTGCCCGTTCCCCTGGCCGTCCGGCAGAGGTTGCATTCTATGGTGGAAGTTTCACAATGCTTCCACTAGATAAACAAGAGTATCTTTTAGGTTCAGTAAAGCCACTTATTAAAGAGCAGCTTGTAAACAGTTTACGAATTTCCACAAGGCCTGACGCCTTGTCCCCCGATATTCTTGAATTTCTGAAAAAACATAATGTCCGCACAGTTGAGATAGGTGTGCAGTCTCTGGATGACAATGTACTTAAACTTGCAGGTCGTGGTCATACAGCAGCTGACAGTATTACGGCAATCAAGAGAACAGTTTCAGCCGGATTTGTAACCGGAGCCCAGCTTCTTCCGTTTCTGCCGGGAGATACTCTTAAAAGCATATTAGACTCTGCAAAACGGGTTATTGATGCAGGGGCACGACTGATCCGGGTCTATCCCGCCATTGTTCTTGCAAATACCAGACTGGCCGATCTGTACAAGTCTGGAGAATGGCAGCCTGCAACAGTTGATGATGCCGTGATCGCTTCAGCAGTTATTCTTAATATGGCATCCAGATCAGGTGTATCTGTTATAAGGGTCGGACTACAGAGCGATGAAGGGCTTGTCTCCGGAGAAACTATACTTTCTGGCCCATGGCATCCGGCCTTTGGACAACTTGTCAGGGGTGAGCTTTACTTTGCCCTTGCCCGAAAGCTCGCCAGTATGACAACTGAACCAGTTACCGGTATTTTCTGCCATCCGAAACGAATTTCTGATGTTGCCGGCCATTCAAGAAGGAATATTGAACGACTGGGAAATATTGGAATCAATCTTGATTTTATCGAGATTGATCATTCATTATGCCGCGAAGAAATTATTGTTAAAACGTTAAATCATAACTTTAAAGGATCCATTGTAACAGACCTTAATAATGAGGAGATAATCTATGCTTAAAGAGTCATCAGTTTTTTTTGAGAAGCTTCTTGCCGCACCCAGTCCGTCAGGTTATGAACAACCGGCCCAGAAGATATTTCGTGATCACGTTGCTCCTTTCTGTGAGGTAACAACGGACGTTATGGGGAATGTTTACGGTTTTATCCGGGGCGAGGGAAAAGGCCGCCCGAAGGTTATGATAGTAGGCCACAGCGACGAGATAGGGCTACAGGTAAAGTACATAGATGACAAGGGCTTCATATACTTTGCAGCAATAGGCGGGGTGGATGCCCACCTTACGCCAGGCAAGGTGGTTAACATCCATACGGTTGCAGGCCCATTGCAGGGTGTTGTTGGAAAACGTCCGATTCATCTTATGGATGCAAAGGATCGTGAAACCGTTGTCAAGCTCGAGGCCCAGTATATAGATATTGGAGCAAAAGACAAAAAAGAGGCTCAGAAACATGTAAGGACAGGTGATTGCATAACTTTTGAGAGTGACTATACAAGGTTACTCGGTAACAGGGTGGCCTCAAGAGGTTTTGACGACAAGGCAGGCTCATTTGTTGTTGCAGAGGTACTGAGGCTTGTGGCCTGCGAAAAGAAAAAGCTCCCTGTTGACCTGTATGGAGTTTCTTCAGTTCAGGAGGAGATAGGCCTCCGTGGAGGAACCACCAGCAGCTATACTGTAAACCCTGATATTGGTATATGTGTTGAGGTTGATTTTGCGACAGACCAGCCAGATGTAGAACGCAAGCACAATGGAGAGGTTGCGCTAGGTGGAGGCCCCATACTTACAAGAGGCGCCAACATCAACCACAGCCTTTTTGAACTTCTCTACTCTACAGCAATGAAGGAAAAAATACCGGTGCAGATTACTGCAAATCCACGGGCAACAGGTACAGATGCCAATGTTATGCAGATTTCAAGAGGGGGAGTTGCAACAGCCCTTGTGAAACTTCCGCTACGCTATATGCACACACCTGTTGAGGTAATTTCCATTGATGACCTTGAAAATGCTGCACATCTGATAGTGGCGGCATTAAAAAGAATCAGGAATAGTGAGCAGTTTTTGCCGTTAAAATAGTTCTAGTTTCTTGACTTGAGAATCTGCCTGTAATAACGTCTGTAAAATTTATCATTCAAGGGGTAGGGAACCATGAAATTCGCAAACCTCCAGGAAGGTCTGACCTTTGACGATGTCCTGCTTGTTCCGGCCCATTCGGCTGTTCTTCCCAGAGATGTAAATCTGGCTACACGACTTTCCCGCAACATAGTTCTCAACATTCCTCTTGTGAGCGCGGCAATGGATACGGTCACAGAGGCAAGGTCTGCCATTTGTATGGCAAGGGAGGGGGGGCTTGGAATAATTCACAAGAATATGTCCATAGATGATCAGGCCCATGAGGTTGATAAGGTGAAGAAAAGCGAATCAGGCATGATTGTTGATCCTATCACCATGAGACCAACCCAGAAGATACGGGAAGCACTTGAAATGATGTCAAAATATCGTATTTCTGGCGTGCCTATCACCAAGGCCAATGGCAAGCTTGTGGGTATACTTACAAACCGTGATCTAAGGTTTGAAACAGATTTTGACCTGCCCATATCCTCAAGAATGACAAAGCGAAACCTTGTGACTGTTGAAGTAGGTACCACACTTGAGCAGGCAAAAGAGCATCTTAAGCATACGAGGGTTGAAAAACTTCTTGTGGTAGATGATGAAAGATATCTTAAAGGTTTGATTACAATTAAGGATATTGAGAAAGTAAAAAAATATCCACATGCCTGTAAGGATCTTTTCGGACGTCTAAGGGTTGGAGCAGCAGTGGGACCGACCGCTGAAATGGAAGCAAGGATGGATGCCCTTATCAAGGCCGGGGTTGATGTTATTGTTATTGATACTGCGCATGGCCATTCCCAAGGGGTTATAGATGCCGTTAAAAGGGCCAAGAGCACTTTCCCGGGATGTGAGATAATTGCAGGAAACATTGCTACAGCGGAGGCAGCCGAAGACCTTATCAAGGCAGGGGCTGACGGCATAAAGGTCGGGATCGGGCCCGGTTCAATCTGCACAACAAGGGTTGTTGCAGGTGTTGGTGTCCCACAGATCACTGCCATTTCAGAGTGTTCCAGAATTGCAAGAAAGTATGATGTCCCGCTTGTTGCAGACGGCGGCGTGAAATATTCAGGTGACCTTCCCAAAGCCATCGTGGCAGGAGCTGACAGTATAATGATAGGCTCCCTCTTTGCCGGAACAGAGGAATCTCCAGGCGATACGATACTTTATCAGGGCAGAACATATAAATCTTATCGCGGAATGGGTTCAATAGGCGCAATGAAGGAAGGGAGCAAGGATCGTTACTTCCAGTCAGATGTGGAAAGTGAGATAAAGCTTGTTCCTGAGGGGATCGAAGGCATGGTTCCGTTCAGGGGCGCACTGTCAGCCACCATCCACCAGTTGATGGGGGGATTGAGATCCGGAATGGGGTACACCGGATGCCCCACCATAAAAGATATGCAGACAAAGGCCCGTTTTATAAGGATAACAGGGGCAGGCCTCAAGGAATCTCACGTTCATGATGTAACAATTACCAAAGAAGCGCCAAACTACAGGGCAAGCTGAGGAACCCATAAAGATGAGTACTACCGATATTCACAGCCAGAAAATACTTATACTTGATTTCGGATCACAGGTTACGCAACTTATTGCCCGTCGAATAAGGGAACAGTCTGTATACTGCGAAATTCATCCTTATAACATGAGTCTTGAAAAAATAAGGTTGTTTGCGCCACAGGGAATAATCCTTTCAGGGGGGCCAAGCAGCGTATATGACGCAGATGCCCCACACTCCGATGCCGGAATTCTCGATCTTGGCATACCGGTGCTTGGTATATGTTACGGCATGCAGCTGATGACCACCCAGCTTGGAGGTAAGGTAGAACGTTCCGAAAAGCGGGAATTTGGCCGGGCTGCTATGATTATTTCAGACACTACAGATCTTTTTGCCGGACTTTCCAAAAAAGAAGAAGTCTGGATGTCACACGGTGACAAGATTGAACAGATGCCGAGGGGCTTCTGTTCAATTGCAAATACCCCGAACACTCCGTCAGCTGCAATGAAGGATGACAAGAGAAAACTATACGCTGTACAGTTCCATCCTGAAGTTGTACACACTCCCAAAGGCCAGGAAATACTTGGTAATTTTGTTTTTACGGTCTGTGGATGTCAGCCTGTCTGGACAATGGCCAATTTTATTGAGACCGAGATTGCTGCAATAAGACAAAAAGTTGGAAACGGAAAGGTTATCTGCGCACTTTCAGGAGGTGTTGACTCATCTGTTGTGGCAGTGCTTTTGCACAAAGCCATAGGAGATCAGCTGCACTGCATTTTCGTAAACAACGGACTTTTAAGGAAGGGCGAAGCAGAAAAAGTTGTAAATCTGTTTACACGCCACTTCAAAATAAACCTCGATTTTGTTGATGCATCATCAAGGTTCCTTGACAAACTCAAAGGTGTTTCCGACCCGGAGCAGAAGCGCAAAATAATTGGTAACGAGTTTATCTATCTTTTTGAGGACGAATCAAAGAAGCTTGGCAAAGTTGAATGGCTGGCCCAGGGGACATTGTATCCTGATGTTATTGAGTCTGTTTCCATCAAAGGCCCTTCTTCAGTTATAAAGAGTCATCATAATGTTGGTGGGCTTCCTGACAGAATGAAGATGAAACTGATAGAGCCGGTCAGGGAGCTGTTCAAGGATGAGGTCAGGCTGCTTGGAAAGGAACTGGGACTGCCTGATGAGGTTATCCATCGTCAGCCGTTTCCTGGGCCTGGTCTTGCAATTCGGTGTATAGGCGAGATATCTGCAGATCGCCTGGAAATCCTGCGGGAGGCTGATGCCATTGTTCTTGACGAGATCCGCAAGGCAGGGCTTTATCGTGATATCTGGCAATCCTTTGCTGTGTTATTGCCGGTTAGAAGCGTCGGAGTAATGGGGGATGCCCGCACCTACGATTACACCATCGCCCTGAGGGCTGTAAACTCAATTGATGGTATGACCGCAGACTGGGTAAAGCTGCCATATGAGGTAATGGGTAGCATATCATCCCGAATTATTAATGAGGTAAAGGGTGTAAACAGGGTTGTTTATGACATATCACAGAAACCACCTGCCACAATCGAGTGGGAATAGGGATTTCTTGAGACCCTGGCATATAACATGCGGGAGGACGTGATGAAAAAACTGACACTGGTTGCTATTTTGCAGCTTTGCCTTTTAACCGTTTTTACAGGTTTCTCTTCAGCAAAAACATTGATGCTTGAAGGCAGGATTGACGGTTCTGTTGCAATGCGCCAGAATATAGAGTTCAGTGTCAACAGGGGAACTGTTTCAAATTTCACATTCCGTTTTGCATTACCCGCTACTTATAAATCAAGAACTGTCAGTCAATCCATAGAAGGTTTAGATGCGAATATAAATCCGAGACCATCCTCTTCGTCAGTTACAACAGATCGCTTTGGAAACCGTTTCCAGACTGTTACCTGGAATGGTGTGAACCAGAACATCAAGATATCCCTTCAATATACTGCAAATGTAAATTCCGAACTTTCTTCAATGGGAAGCAGCACTCCATTCCCCATTGGTCAGGTTGGATACGAGGAGTCACAGTTTTTGAATGCGACTGATATGGTACAGTTCAACTCCTCTGAAATATCATCCCTCGCAAGGCAGCTTACTGCAAACGCCAAAAACGAGCATGAGGCTGTAACTGCAATTACTAACTGGATTGCTGACAATATAAAATATACTTTTAATCCACCCCAGTATGACGCGCTTTATACAGTTCAGACAAAAAGCGGCAACTGCCAGAATTTTGCACACCTTTCAATCGCTCTGTTACGCAGTCTGGGTATTCCAGCCAGAATAGTTGGCGGTATAACGCTTAAAAATCCCTGGAAAGTTCCCATTGATTCAAAAAATTTCATAGTGCAGAGCATGGGGCAGGGTGGGCACGCATGGCTTGAGGTGTTTTTTCCTGATCTTGGCTGGCTTCCATATGATCCCCAGCAATCCAAGCAGTTCACTTCTTCCAGGCATATCAAGCAGTCACATGGCTTGGATTCCAGAGATATTAACGATACATGGAAGGGTGGCCCCTATCTTCCGGCTTATTCTGAATCCATAGAGGGGCGGTTTGATCAGGATAAAGTAAACCTGAAGATGAAGAAATTTGATGTTTCGCCTCGCCCGTATCTGCTAAGTAATATCATGGCTGCGGCATCTTCAGTTCCTTCGGCTACCAGACCTTTAGTTGAAAAAGCTGAACCAAAACCAACAAGGCCACTGCAGCAGGAACCACCAGTAATAAAAACAAGGACAAAACCTGTTCCCCAATATACTGAAAAACCCGTTGAACCAACTGTTGCGCCTCCTCCGGCAACTGGCGCCGGGCCAGCTGAAACTACTATTGTACAAGAAAACGGTGAATATCTTTTAACACCCGAAGACCAGGAACTATTAAAACCTGCAAAACCGGTAAAGCCTAAAAAGCTTGTACAGAAAAAACCACCAAAACAACCCACTTCAAAAACACCGGCTTCAAAACAACCTGTAGAGACAGTTACAACTACTCCCCCGCAGGTCGTTTCAAAAGAACCGGCACATCGCAAGCTTAAGCCTGGAACCGGTGTTGTTTTTGGCAATATGGTTTTTCCTGAAACGGTTAATCTATACAATGTAAAAGGAGATACCGGCACAAGGGTTTTTGAGCGTGAAACATCCGAGTATGTTACCTCAAAATATATTTTTGCCCAGGCATTTTATCTGAAAGACAGGATAAGTCTGGATAAAATATCACTGGCAATGAGAAAATTTGGAGGGGATGGGGCCGTATACATTGATCTTTTAAAGGATAAGGATGGCCTGCCTGATATAATGCATGGAATGAGATCGGATCTTCATCAGCTTGAAAGGATATCCCGTAAACCGGGATATTACTGGGTTGATTTTACTTTTCCGATAGAACGCAACAAGTACACACAGCTTGCCCCAGGAAAATACTGGATAGTTGTGCGAGCCTCAGGGGAAGCTATTATGAACTGGTTCTACATTCCCGGCAAACCCTATAGCGGCGGGGATGATACCAGATCAACCGCAAGGGGCTTCCAGTGGGAAGATATCCTTAATTTTGATTTTGTATTCAAAGTTACAGGAAAGGCCATATAAATCTCAGAAATTATTTATATAGCTGTTTTTATGGTTTTGTTGTGATATAGAAACTGGTGTTTTGGCTTTTGTCATGGCTTATAATTATAAGATTGATACGTTACAGGAGGATATGTGAGCGGATTAAGTTTTGAAGAGATTATGTTTACAATTATGGCTGCAACACAGGATACTTTCAAATGTTATATGAATATTGAACTATATGCTGGTCATGTAGAAAGAAAGGTTGACCCTGTTGATTCAGATGTTACCGGAATTATTGGTGTAGCAGGTGACCGGGTGGGTTACATCATTATTGCTTCAGATCGTGCCACTGCTCAGGTTGTAGCAAAAGAAATGCTTATGGTAGAAGAAGCTGATGAGGAATCAATCAGAGACGCCATTGGTGAACTGGTAAACAATATCGCCGGATCATTCAAGACAAAATATCACAGTCAGTACGGTAATGTGGCCATGGGGCTACCACTAGTTGTTTCAGGACAATTACGACCGGTCGCAGAACCTGATAACGGCTCTTCAAGCAGTATGAACGTACAATGCAAGGGAGTTACAATTCCCTTTACAAGCAAAGACGGCAGCGTAAATCTTAAGGTTATGATTTATATATAAATGCCGCTATTCGGCGATATCCTTAATCAATATTCCGAACTCCTTTCTGAGGCAGACAGATGGTTTGCCAAATGCAGCCTCGCTGCAGGCAATGAAGTTGCCTGCAGACGGGGCTGTTCTGCATGTTGCCGAGGTCTTTTTGATATAACAATTCTTGATGCCTGCCTCTTGAATAAAGGCATTCAACGGCTTCCTGAACCAGACCGGAATAAAGTGCTTATTGCCTCAAAGTCCCGATTGTCCTTTATTCAAAGAACCTGGCCTGATTTCACATATCCATATCTCCTTAACAGCTATCCAGAAGAAGAGTATGGGATTGCTATGCCGGAAGACGATGAAATTCCATGTCCCCTTCTAGGTGAGGATCTCTCTTGTCTTGTATATGAAAATCGTCCTATGACTTGCAGGTTACATGGGATACCGATGGTGAACAGTGATGGGGAACTTTTTTCTGATGAATGGTGCACCAAGAATTTCAGATTTACAAATCCTCTTGAAATGAAGGATCTGCAATTTGATTTTCGTGGGTTGTTTGCACAGGAACAACTTTTATTCAGAGAGTTTACACTTAGATTATTCAATAAACACATTAATGAACTTGATACGATTATTCCCGCTGCTTCACTTATTAATTTTACAAATATCAGGTTGCCGGAGAATTTGTGGAACAGAAAACATTTCTGAAAGTTTAAAAGTGAATAGACACCCATTTAAAAAAACTTACAGTGATTAAAGGCCATAATCCTTAGCGACAGATAAAAACCGCAGGTTGTATACACAAAACACTTGCATTTATTTAAAACGATGTTTAACATGCCGCTCATTATTTCCCGTATTATCTCAATACATCTAAGCAGCATTCTTTTAAATAAATCCCAAAGGAGGCTTCCAAATGCATAATTATCGCGGGCTTGACTGGCGGGGTCCTCCCGGTTAATGTGTCTTAACCAACCAAGACAAGACGAAGTTTTCGACTCTGTTGCTTCAAAACTAAATCATACAAGTAAAGGAAGGGAGTTTATGGAATTTCTGAGTACATCCATTGGCAGGAAGATAGTGATGGCAATAACAGGATGCTGTATGGTTCTGTTTGCTGTTGTTCATCTTCTCGGCAACAGCTCCATTTTTGTTGGCCCAAGCGGCATCAACGCTTATGCCGAGCACCTGCACAGCATGCCTTTGCCTATCATTATGGGCTTCAGGCTGGTGTTGCTGGCCATTTTGCTGGTACATGTCATTTTTGGAATCCAGCTTACAATTGAGAACAGGCTGGCTACCACTAAATCATATGCTGTAAAGGCAACACGCAAGACAACCTTTGCCAGTGAAAATATGATCTGGACCGGTCTTCTTCTTTTGGCGTTCATCATCTATCACCTTCTACATTTTACATTCAGGGTTACTCCGGGCTTGACTCTGGCCAATGATGCAACAGGACATTTCAATGTCTTTGCAATGGTTGCGTCAAGCTTTTCCGGTTTTGCCGGTGTTGCAATATACAGTGTTGCAATGGTTGTACTCTCTCTCCATCTAACACATGGTATTCAAAGTTTCTTCCAAACAATTGGTTTGAGCAAAGACACCACACAGCCAACCATTCAGACAGCAGGAAAGCTGGTAGCACTGGTTCTGCTTGTTGGTTTCATAGCAATCCCAATCTCAATTTTCTTAGGATTCCTGAAAGGTTAAGGGGGTACACGTGATACTCGATGGTAAATGTCCAACTGGACCGATTCAGCAGAGCTGGGACAAGCACCGCTTCGATTTGAAGCTGGTTAACCCCGCGAACAAGCGCAAGTATACTGTAATAATGGTGGGAACAGGCCTCGCTGGTGGCGCTGGTGCAGCCACATTGGCCGAACTAGGCTACAACGTAATGGCATTCTGCTATCAGGACTCGCCACGCCGCGCCCACTCAATTGCAGCACAGGGGGGGATTAACGCAGCCAAAGCCTATCCAAATGATGGCGACTCTATCTACCGTCTGTTCTATGACACCATAAAGGGTGGTGATTTCCGTGCCCGCGAGGCTGACGTGTGGCGTCTGGCCCAAGTTTCTAACAATATAATTGACCAGTGTGTGGCACAGGGCGTACCTTTTGCCCGTGATTATGCTGGTTATCTTGACAACCGCTCATTCGGTGGAGCACAGGTATCACGGACATTCTATGCCCGTGGGCAGACCGGTCAGCAGCTTCTGCTTGGCGCTTATTCAGCGCTGTCTCGCCAGATAAAGGCAGGCACTGTGAAAATGTACAACCGTCGCGAGATGCTTGACCTCGTAGTCGTTGACGGCGTTGCTCGTGGTATTACTGTAAGAAATCTGGTTACCGGCGAGATCGAGTCATATGCAGCTGATGCTGTATGTCTTGCAACCGGTGGCTATGTTAACGTGTTCTACCTTTCAACAAACGCAATGGGTTGTTCAGTTACAGCAAACTGGGTTGCACACAAGAAGGGCGCATACTTTGCTAATCCTTGTTACACCCAGATCCACCCAACCTGTATTCCACAGGCAGGTGATTATCAATCCAAGCTGACTCTGATGTCGGAGTCACTGCGTAACGATGGTCGTTGCTGGGCTCCGAAGAAGAAGGAAGATTGCGGCAAGCATCCTAATGAAATTCCGGAAGAGGATCGTGACTACTATCTCGAGCGCAAGTATCCTTCATTCGGTAACCTTGCCCCTCGTGATATAGCATCCCGTGCTGCAAAAGAGCAGTGTGACGACGCCCGTGGCGTTGGACCTGGTGGGCGAGGTGTTTATCTTGACTTCTCAACAGCCATCAAGCGTGTTGGTGCTGATACCATCAAGGAGCGTTACGGCAATCTTTTCGAAATGTATGAGAAGATTACCGATGAGGACGGATACAAGCGTCCTATGCGTATGTATCCTGCTCCCCACTATTCTATGGGTGGTCTCTGGGTTGACTACAACCTGATGAGCAACATCCCAGGCCTGTTCGTGCTTGGAGAGGCAAATTTTTCTGTTCACGGCGCAAACCGACTTGGTGCTTCAGCACTTATGCAGGGCCTTGCTGATGGTTATTTTGTAATTCCATACACCATCGGTGGATACCTCGCTTCAATCAAGCCGTTCGGAACATCTACGGATAATCCGGAATTTAAGAAGTCCGTTGAAGATGTTAACGCAACTAATAATAAATTGCTTTCAATTAACGGCAAGAAGACTGTTTCCGAGTTCATGCGTGAGTTGGGTGGCCTTATGTGGGAAAACTGCGGAATGGCCCGCTCAGATGCTTCGCTCAAGGAAAACCTCAAAAAGATTCCTGCATTGAGGGAAGAGTTCTGGCAGAATGTTAAGGTATCCGGTACCGGTGCCGAATTCAACCAGCAGCTTGAGAACGCTGGCCGTACAGCAGATTTCCTCGAGTTTGCTGAACTTATGTGCCGTGACGCACTTCATCGCGAAGAGTCGTGTGGTGGTCACTTCCGTGTTGAGCATCAGTATGACGACGGTGAAGCAAAGCGTGACGACGCCAACTTCTGTTATGCAGGCGCCTGGGAGTTCAAAGGGCTTAACAACGAGCCCGAGCTGCACAAGGAGCCCCTCAAATTCGAGAACGTACATCTCGCCGTAAGGAGCTACAAATAATGAGTGCACACAATGACCATCACAACACAATGACAATTAATCTGGTCGTGTGGCGCCAGAAAAATGCCAACGACCCTGGCAAGTATGAAAACTATACTGTAAAGGGAATTACAGAACATCATTCATTTCTTGAAATGCTCGATGTTCTAAACGAAGACCTTATCAAGGCAGGTAAAGATCCTGTTTCCTTTGACCATGACTGCCGCGAGGGTATATGTGGTATGTGTTCTCAGGTAATCAATGGCATG
>CAZXTZ010000017.1:0-23993 GCA_964643645.1 uncultured Geobacteraceae bacterium | reverse complement strand
AACCCGCGACCTTCAGCTTGGGAAGCTGACACTCTACCACTGAGTTATTCCCGCAGAACTAATTAAAACACTTATAGACAATTACTAATTGCCTGTCAACACAGTAAGGATTGGTCTGTATGGGTCTGAAGTAAATCGGAATAAGCAAATACAGAAAACTGCATGCCAAAAACCGTCAGAACAATAAAAGTAAGGCCCGCAATTTAGCTAGCGGGCCTCAATTTTTTAGTTATTTGCACCATTTTAGTGGTATTCAGGCAGTAGTTAAACAGCCTGTCTGCTATTCTTTATTTTTGACGTACTACTCAGGTGGAGTATCTTCCATAACTGTTAGCCTCCATACTTTTCACAAGTACTTCGCTTCATAGAAACCGCTTAAATAGTGTTTCTCCTTCTGTTACTTTGTTTCTCAGGTAGCGCTTACCTTGATTAGAAAATAACCTGTTTCAAAAAAATAAAACAGTCTGTTTTTATTTTTTTTTGTGGCGTATATTATTTAGGTTGGAACGCAACGGCCCGAACAGATATTCAAGACCATTGACTTTTATTGTATGAACCGTTTCCAGCATCCTTCCCAGCCGCCCATCCGGAAATCCATTCCCTGCAAGCCAAATGACATACCGCTCAGGCAGATCAATCAAAAGAGTCCCCTGATATCTGCCAAATGGCATCTTCATCTCTGCCAGTGCCTGAAGTTCGTCAATATCGGCAGGAAAGAGATTACAGGGCCGGAATGAATCTCTTCCATCAGCCATACTTTAACGCCTGACCCTGAATCCGGCCTTTTCCATCGCGCTCAGATCAAGAGCGCCTGACAAGACCTTTAATTCCTGTACTGTCTGATTTTCAGGTTTTACCGGTCTGCGGAGTGTAGCTGCGCCGGTCTCGGCCTCTTTGATCGAGAGCGCTATCCTTTTGCGCTGCGAGTCGGCTGACAGCACCTTTACCTTTACCAGCTGCCCTACCTGTACCGCATCGTTCGGATCTTTGACAAAGCGATTAGCAAGGTGGCTTACATGTACCAACCCGTCCTGGTGTACCCCGATATCAACAAATGCGCCAAATGCTGTTACGTTTGTAACTACTCCCTGCAAGATCATTCCATCCTGCAGGTCGCTTATCTCACGGATATCATCACGGAAGTCAGCAGTTTTAAACTGCTGACGCGGATCACGCCCCGGCTTTTTCAATTCCTCCAGAATATCACGCAATGTTGGCAGACCTACCTCGGCAGATACATAATGTTCAAGATCTATCCGTTCAGCCAGCTCAGGACGCCTTACCAGCTCTTCAAGGGAGACATCCAGATCTTTTGCAATCAGCTCCACCAGCGGATAACGCTCCGGATGTACAGCGGAGTTATCCAGAGGGTGCTTGCCTCCCCGGATACGCATGAACCCGGCAGACTGCTCGAATGACTTTGCCCCGAAACGCGGCACCTTCATCAAACCCTTACGGGAACTGAAGGGGCCGTTCTCTTCACGGTAACGGAAAATGGCCTTGCCAAGGGAAGGGCCTACACCGGCAACGTAGGAAAGCAAGGCCCACGATGCTGTGTTAAGGTCAACACCCACATAGTTAACGCCGGACTCCACCACATCATCCAGAGATTTCTTCAGCATGGCCTGATTCACATCATGCTGATATTGGCCGACTCCAATGCTTTTGGGATCAACCTTCACCAGTTCCGCCAGAGGGTCCTGCAAACGTCGTGCGATTGAAATGGCTCCCCGCACGGTAAGATCCAGTTCGGGAAACTCCTCCCGGGCAATATCCGATGCCGAGTAGACACTGGCCCCAGCCTCACTGACCATCACCACCGGGAGGTTCTTACCTGCTCCAGCCATGGTCTCTTTGGCAAACAGCTCCATTTCACGTCCGGCAGTGCCGTTTCCGATTGCGATCATCTCAATCTTGTGATTATGCAACAGTCGAAGCAGATCCTCTCTGGCCTGCCCTACCCTGCCTGCGCCAGTGTGTGGGTAGATGGTTGCATGTTCAAGAAAACGGCCTGTCTCATCCACCGCAGCCAGTTTGGATCCGGTACGGAGACCTGGATCAATACCAAGCACCCGTTTCCCCCCTGCAGGTGGAGCCAGAAGAAGGTTCTTCAGATTTTTTGCAAAGACAGCAATGGCAGCCTCATCAGCCTGTTCCTTGGACTGAAGGCGCAGTTCAACCTCGATAGATGTAGCTATCAGACGTTTGTATGCATCCTCCGCCACAGACTCAAGCCATGGTTTAAAGATGCTGTCTCGCTTTATCAGATGATGCTTGAGACCGGCCATAATCTCGGCCTGCGGGGCCTGTAGCACAAGTCGCAAAACCTCCTCTTTCTCGCCACGGCGCATGGCCAGCATCCGGTGGGAAGGTATCTCCTTGAGGGATTCCTGATAGTCGTAGTACATCTCGAACTTGGTGACATGCTCCTTTTTGTCTGGGAGAACCCTGGTGGACATAATCCCTTGCTGCCAGGTGAGGCGCCTGACCATGGCACGGCAATCGGCATCATCGGCCAGACGCTCGGCCAGGATATGTCCAGCCCCTTCAATAGCGGCCTCAGCCGTTGGAACATCTTTTGCAGCATCAACAAAGGGTATGGCCGCATCAAGGGCGGTTCCACTGGTCAGGTTCTGTTCTGCCATCAGGTCAGCCAATGGTTCCAATCCCCGCTCACGGGCAATGGTTGCCTTGGTTCGACGCTTCGGCTTGAATGGCAGATAAAGGTCTTCCAGCTCAGTCTTCTGACGAGTGCTTTCAATGCGCAACTTAAGCTCAGGTGTAAGTTTTCCCTGTTCCTCAATTGATGAAAGTATGGTTGCCCGCCTGGCTGCAAGCTCGGTGAAATAGGCAAGGCGTTCCTCAATAGTGCGGATCTGAACCTCATCCAGTTCACCGGTCAGTTCCTTGCGGTAACGGGCGATAAACGGCACTGTGGAGCCATCCTGTAGAAGAGTTACGGTATTAGTTACCTGAACGGGCTTTAACCCTGTATCTTCAATTATTATTTCAATTATTGATGCGAGCTGCTGTTGATCAACTGACATGCGAAAATATCCCTTTTCACTGAATCAAACTGCGGTTTTTATCAATCCAGACCTTTTTCTGCTATCTCAATGGCCCTGCGCACTGCCATGGCCTTATTTACGGTCTCCTGCCATTCGGCAACCGGATCCGAGTCTGCCACAATTCCGGCTCCGGCCTGGAGATGGACTTTCCCGTCCTTTACAACAAGTGTACGAATTGCAATGGCAAGATCCATATTGCCTGTAAACGATACATATCCGACGGCGCCACCATAGATTCCCCTTCGGACAGGCTCAAGCTCGTCTATTATCTCCATGGCCCGAATCTTGGGCGCTCCGGACAGTGTTCCGGCCGGAAAGGTTGCCTTAACAAGATCAAATGCATCCATTCCAGCATTCAAGAGCCCCCTGACATTTGAGACAATGTGCATAACATGTGAATATCGCTCAACAACCATAAGCTCACTTACTTCAACCGAGCCGGACTTACAGACCCTGCCAAGATCGTTTCTGCCAAGATCCACAAGCATAACATGCTCGGCACGTTCCTTGGGGTCTGCAAGCAGTTCTTCTGACAGATTCAGATCATCTTCATATGTGGTTCCACGCGGACGGGTTCCGGCAATGGGACGGAGTTCAACCCTTTCCCCCTCTTTGCGAACCATTACCTCAGGTGATGCACCGGTTACAACCGTATCGTCACACCTCAGGAAGAACATGTAGGGAGACGGGTTGAGAGTCCTTAAAACTCTATAAACATCAAAAGGGTCTACTGTAAGATTTCCTGAAAAACGCTGGGACAGGACGACTTGAATAATATCACCTGAGCGGACATATTCTTTGGCCTTCTCCACTGCATCCTCAAATGACTGCCTTGGCATGTTGGAAACAAAATCAACGGTAGAGGATGACGGCTCGGTAGTGTGGGAATTACGGAGAGGACCACGCAACTTTGCAACAAGTAAATCAATCATTTCTATTGCCTGAGCATATGACGACTCAAGGGATCTGGTGCCATCAAGGTGGGCATTTGCCACAACAATAATTTTCTGGCGCACAGCATCGAATATCAGCAGTGAGTCAGTTATCATAAACCAGGAATCCCAGGCTTCAATGCTGTCTGGATTTCCCACTGGCAGACGTTCAAAATGTCGCACCATGTCGTATCCGAAGTAACCGACAGCGCCCCCGAAAAAACGTGGCAGGCCAGGCACTTCTACCGGTTTGTAACGGGAGAGGATATCACGGAGGGCATGGTCCGGATGTTCTGAATCAAATACCGTTACGGTCTTTCCCTCAACCAGCTCAACCCTGTTCCCCTTAGAACGGAAAACAAGGGATGGGCTTGAACCGAGGAAGGAGTAGCGGGCCCACTTCTCGCCACCCTCAATACTTTCAAGCAGAAAAGAGTAACGACCATCGTCAATCTTGCGGAAGGCAGTTACTGGAGTATCCATATCTGCCATTATCTCGCGATAAACCGGCACAAGGTTACCCTGGCTGGCAAGGGCTGCAAATGTCTCAAAATCTGTAAATGACATTTATTCTCCAATGCTTGAGATTGCGATGAAAGCTAGCACAGGGGGTAGATAGTGTCAATCCGGCGGCACTAAAAAGAAGGGCCTCCGGTCAAAAGAGCGGAGGCCCTGGTAAAGAAAATTTAAAATGAATACTAATCTTCCTGCTGACTCAAAACCTTGTCAAAGTACAACTCTGGACTTGTAAGCCTTGCTATATCCTTATCGCTGTACCCCAGTGTCCTGAAATCGAGTACCCCATTGGGGGCATGGCAATTGGCGCATCCAAGGGACTTTGCCTTTGGAGCTACATGATGATTGCTTCCGAAATATATTGTCTGCCAACCGGGTACGGGCAGATATTTTTTGATGCCCATGATTTTTGCTGCTGACGCCACTCCGGCCAGTGTGTCGCCATTGGACATGGGAGGGCCAAAATCCATTGTCAACAACTTGCCGTCAAGCTTGTTGTAGAAAGCCTTGCCCTGGAATATTTTGAACGGGTATATCTTGCTTTTACCATCAGTCCTGCTCCCCTTGGGGCCTATGAAATGGGGCTGGTTGGCAACAGTGCCGTTAAACCATGCATACACAGGCTCAGTTTCATTAACCTCTTTTTTAAGAGTTGCAGGTTCCCAGAATCCATTTGATAACTTGACCCATTTTGTAAAATCTTTAGAGAATGAACCCCCTGTCTTGGGAATATGGCATGTCTGACAGGCAATTTTAGCTATATGACTGTTCAAGGCGGAATCCTTGTGGGGCTTTTCAGGATGGCACTTTCCTGTTGTACAGGTCATTATAATTCCGTCACTAGCCCAGTTGTTCGGATCCAGACCTGTGGGAAACTTGTGGTTTACAGGCTTGTGACAGTCTATGCAGATCATCCCCTTGGCAGCATGGGCATCGTCAGCAGCAACCATTGTAAAGCCGCGCTTTATAAGGGCTCCGCCGCCAGCAGATTCGTGACAGAACATGCAGACCTTGTTTGCCGGCTTGCCTATGTTAATCGCAGCTTCAACAGACCTGTCCTGCTCGATTTTTATCCTTCCATCCGGAAGCTTAACTGTCTTTCTCTTGCTGTAGTCATACTTTGTAGAATGACACAGAAGGCAATCTATGGATGCTTCAGCCAATGGGCCTGTACTTCCCACATCATTAATTTTATCACCGAAGTGGCATGAATTGCAGCCTGTAAACTTCTTCTTCCCTTCAGGATTGGTGATCTCCTTCAGATTGCTTACCACGTCATTTCCATTACACATTGTGTAAATCCGGTTCTTCATTCCATATTCAACCTTAGGATCCAGATTCTCGACACGACTCACCTTTGCAGCATGTTTCCAGTGAACTGTATCCAGGAACATCCTGGCCGTTCCTGGATGGCAAAACTCACAGGTTTTTGGGCCCTTATAGGAATTTTTAAGAATATAATCCCTGCCCTCAGCATGATCTTTTGCATTGGCTGTCACAGAAAAAACAGTTAAAAGAGTAAAAAAAAGAAAGAAATTCCAGATACGCATTGAAACCTCCCTGCAGATCGGATCATCTGCATTTTTATCAAGATATTCTATATGCTTCATCAACCGGGTTTGAGATAGATAATAGTCAGGAAAAACTATCCATGTCAATCAGGTTGTGACAAAAAACACAAGCCAAAACCCTTTATATTCATATATATATATTGATCCATCATCATGCGCCAGCAGATATAAATCTCTCATCCAGTAACAGCAAAAAGATTGCCAGGCCGCTTTTAATGCGCCTCATCTCATTGTAATAATTAACTTAAATTCCAACAAACACCACCAGCAAATGACAGACAAAAAAATTAACACTTGGTTGCTTTTCAATTCAAAAAGTTATGATATAGTTAAAAATATTTCAGCATCTGGAGAGAGCCATGAACCAAAGCAAGATACTTTTGGAAAGCGACACCAACGAACTCGAGATAGTTGAGTTCAGAGTTGACGAAATTGAATCTCACGGCCAGGTAGTTCCATGCCATTACGGGGTTAACGTAGCAAAAGTAAGAGAGATAATCAGACTGCCGGAGGTAACAAAATCCCTGAACTGCCCTATTGCAATTGAAGGGATGATAAGGCTGCGTGAAAAAGTAATAACCATACTTAATCTATCAAGGATATTAAACAAGGACACCGGAGATATGCAGGCTGACCGTGTTATTGTTCTTGAGTTCAATAACATTATGGTTGGTGTACTTGTTCATTCAGTTTCAAGGATTTACAGGATTTCATGGAAAAATGTAGAAGCACCCTCGATGTCTGCACATTCAGATCAGGTGACAGGTCTTGTAAAGATGGAGGACAGAATAATCCTTGTTCTCGATTTTGAAAAAATAGTGGCAGAGTTCTGCCCTTCCAGCGCTCTCACACCTCTTACTCAGGAGCATATTTCTGAAATTAATGACACCGACAGAAGCAGCCGCACCATTCTTGTGGCTGACGACTCTCCTTTCATACGTTCTACAATGTGCAGCACCCTGAGGTCTGCCGGCTACAACGTACTTGAAGCTGTTAACGGCGCTGATGCGTGGGAAAAAATAAATGAAATCATGCAAAAATCTACTGCAGATAAAGTGAGTTTCCGAAGCAAATTACAGCTTCTCATTACCGATGTTGAAATGCCACAAATGGACGGGTTGCACCTTACCTCACTGGTACGCAAGGAAGATGTGCTTAAGGATATGCCGATTATAATTTTCTCTTCCCTGGCATCGGATGACAACATCCGCAAATGGCACGACCTGGGTGCACAGCAGATTCTGACAAAACCGGATCTGCCAAATCTGGTGAAATACGCCGACGAATACACCTTCCATGCCGGATAAGCCTCCATGCAATAGTTGATAACAAGGCCCCGCAACTCTATCAGGTTGCGGGGCCTTGTTTATTTAATTACAACAATTGTTTTCTGTTGACATCATCCTTTGTTTCTGATTAAGTGCCGCCACTGTAAACGCTATAACTATACAAAATAACTAATTTTTTTAAGCATTACTAAAATTTGTTCAACCATACTTTCGATCAGATCAAAACATAAAACCAGATGGAGGTACGCAGCATGAAGAAGATCAATAAGTTCCGCAAGGTAATGGCCGCCAACCGCGGCGAAATCGCCATCCGGATATTCAGGGCCTGCACAGAGCTTGGGATCAGTACGGTGGCACTCTACTCCGAAGAGGACAAACTGTCACTGCACCGCTACAAGGCAGACGAAGCATACTTGATCGGCAAGGGCAAGGCTCCTATTGATGCCTATCTTGGGATTGACGAAATTATCGCCCTGGCCCTCAAGGCAGATGTAGACGCCATACACCCCGGCTACGGCTTTCTTGCGGAAAACGCAGAATTTGCCGAAAAATGCGAGGCAGCTGGCATTTCATTTATAGGACCAACCGCTGAAATGCAGAGGGCCCTTGGTGATAAGGTCGCTGGCAGAAAGGCTGCTGTTGCCGCTTCAGTGCCCGTTGTTTCAGGCACTGAGGATCCGATTGAAAAAGAAGAGGATGCGCTGAAATTTGCCAAGGAATCAGGTTACCCTATCATAATAAAGGCAGCTGCAGGTGGCGGTGGCAGAGGCATGAGGGTTGCGCGTAACAAAAAGGAACTGCTTGAGGGGCTTGTAGCCGCAAGAAGCGAAGCCAAGGCAGCATTCGGAAATCCGACTGTTTTCCTTGAACGCTACATAGAGAACCCCAAGCATATAGAAGTTCAGGTGCTTGGCGACAACTATGGCAATCTGGTTCATTTTTTCGAGCGGGACTGTTCCATACAGCGCCGTCATCAGAAAGTTGTGGAATTTGCCCCATCCCTCTGCCTTACCCAGCAGCAGCGGGAAGAGATCTGCACTGCAGCCTTAAAAATTTCAGGCCAGGTAAAATACCGCAACGCAGGTACTGTAGAGTTCCTGGTTGATCAGGAAAACAACTTCTATTTCATTGAGATGAACCCACGCATACAGGTTGAACATACCGTTACAGAGATGATCACAGGACGTAACCTTGTCCAGAACCAGATACTTATTGCCGAGGGTTTCAAGCTTTCCGATCCCGAAATCAACATACCTTCTCAAAGTGCTATAGATATGCGTGGTTATGCAATTCAGTGCCGCATAACGACAGAAGACCCGGGCAACAACTTTGCCCCTGATTTCGGCACACTTACAACCTACCGCTCTGCAGCAGGTGCAGGAATCCGCCTGGACGCAGGAAACGCATTCACCGGAGCAAAGATAACCCCGCACTACGATTCTCTGCTGGTTAAAGTAAGCTCATGGGGCCTTAACTTCAAGGATGCTGCCTCCATAATGCACCGTGCATTGCAGGAGTTCAGGGTAAGGGGTGTAAAAACAAACATCGGCTTCCTGGAAAATGTCATAACCCATTCCGTGTTCATGGGTGGAAAGTGTGACACATCATTCATTGACAAGCATCCTGAGCTGCTTCAGTTCCGCGAGAAAAAAGACCGTGCGAGCAAGGTTCTTTCATTCCTCGGAGATGTAATCGTCAACGGCTCGCCAGGCATAGTCAAGCCACTCAAGTCTGCTGATCTGATAGAAGCGAGAGTGCCTGAGGTTGACTTCACTCAGCCCCGCCCCGCAGGTTCACGGGATCTCTTCATGAAGCTAGGGGCCGAAGGCCTTTCCAAGTGGATTCTTGAACAGAAGAAGCTCCTGATAACTGATACAACCATGCGGGATGCCCATCAATCAAACCTTGCTACAAGGGTACGCTCTTACGATCTGTTAAAAATTGCAGAACCAACATCCTATCTTGGAGCAGACCTGTTTTCTCTTGAATGCTGGGGTGGCGCTACATTTGACGTTTCAATGCGCTTTTTGAAGGAAGACCCATGGCAGCGTCTCCACAAGCTCTCCGAAGCCATACCAAACATTCTGTTCCAGATGCTCTTGCGCGGTTCCAATGCCGTTGGATATACAAACTATCCGGACAATGTAGTTCAGAAGTTCGTAGAAGAGGCGGCAAACTCAGGTGTTGATATCTTCCGGGTATTTGATTCCCTTAACTGGACCACCGGCATGCAGGTGGCCATGGAAGCTGTACGCAAATCCGGCAAAATCTGTGAGGCAGCCATCTGCTACACAGGTGACATCACCGATCCCAAGCGTGACAAATATCCACTTGAATATTACGTCAACATGGCTAAAGAACTGGAGAAGATGGGGGCTCACATACTTGCTATCAAGGATATGGCGGGACTCCTGAAGCCTCTGGCAGCCTATAAGTTAGTTAAAGCTCTAAAAGAAAATATCGGTATTCCGGTGCATCTGCACACTCACGACACCTCATCCAACGGCTCGGCCATGCTCCTTAAGGCATCCGAGGCAGGAGTGGATATCGTTGATGTGGCGCTTTCCTCTCTCTCAGGACTCACTGCCCAGCCGAACCTGAATGCCCTTGTATCTGCCCTGGAAGGCAGCGAACGTGATCCGCTTGTAAACGCAGACGGACTTCAAAAACTTGCCAACTACTGGGAGACTGTCAGGGATTACTATGCACCATTTGAATCGGGCCTGAAATCGGGCACTGCAGAGGTCTATCACCACGAAATTCCTGGGGGCCAGTATTCAAACTACAAACCACAGGTTGCAGGTCTCGGACTTATCGAGCGCTGGGACGAATGCAAGGAGATGTACCACAAGGTAAACATGATGTTTGGAGACATTGTCAAGGTGACCCCATCTTCAAAGGTTGTGGGGGACATGGCCATGTTCCTTGTGAAGAACAACCTTCAGCCTGAAGATGTATATACCACCAGGGAAGATCTGGCATTCCCGGAATCAGTTGTGGGAATGTTCAAGGGAATGCTTGGACAGCCCTATCAAGGCTGGCCTGAAGAGCTTCAGAAGATCATTCTTAAAGGTGAGCAGCCTATCACCTGCCGACCTGGCGAACTGCTGGAACCGGTTGATTTTGATGAAGAGCGGGAAAAGCTGGAAGAGAAAGTGGGGCACAGGGTAGATGACAAGGCCTTGATCTCCAACATCCTTTATCCCAACGTCTACCCTGAGTTTGACCGTTATCGTCAGGAGTATTCCGATACATCAGTAATTCCGACCCCGATATTCTTCTACGGCCTGGAGCCAAACCAGGAGACCTCCATAGAAATTGAGCCGGGAAAGACATTGATAATCAAACTTAACGCCATCGGAAAACTCCATGCAAACGGTACCCGCACCGTCTACTTCGAGCTTAACGGCAACAACCGTTCAGTAGTAGTAAGAGACCAGTCAATTAAAAACAGCGATTCCATGCGTGAAAAAGCCGACAAAGGCAACGGAAGTCATATAGGCGCCCCAATGCCCGGCAAGGTTCTAAAAGTCAATTTCAAGGTGGGTGATGAAGTGAAAACCGGCGATGTTATGATGGTGACAGAGGCCATGAAGATGGAAACCAACATCAAGGCAAAAGTTGACGGCAAAGTAGCAGATGTAAAATTCAAGGAAGGCGAAACTCTTGACAAGGAAGACCTGGTTTTCGTCATGGCCTGAGTATATTCCGACTTAAATACTGATAGAACCGCGCCCTGCCATATTAATCATGGCGGGGCGTTTCTGCTTCCGTAATTTGTATTTTTTGGTTATAAGACATTCAAGTTTGCCATGAATCATTGTTCTATTTCTTTCAGCTTTCCTGACAGAGGAAGAAAATCAAATGAGCTTCACCCTTGATCTTCGCTACCATATCTGTATGCAGCCCATTGAACTGCCGGTATTCAATACTGTAGCGCTGGAACTGCTGCAACTGCTCTCAGACCAGATGGCTGATATTGATGAAGTGATCAAAACCATAAACAAAGACCCTGCATTGGCAATCCAGATACTTAAAATGGCCAACTCGCCCGTATATGCCGGAAGGTACAAGTCAGAAACAATCAATGACTCAGTCAAAAGACTGGGGATCAGACAGATTACCAACCTTGCCATGGCAGCTTCACAGGCAGCACTCCACGCATCTGAAAGTCCCATAGTCAACAGGATGATGCAAGGGCTTTGGCTCCATGCCCATTCATGCGCTCTTGGATGCCGTTCCATAGCAATCAGCAGCGGCCACAGAGAGATTGCCGATCAGGCGTATCTGGGAGGTTTACTCCACGATATAGGGAAGTTGTACCTCCTGAAAGCAATGGAACAGATCCACCTTCACTCGGAGCTTAAATTTGACCTTGATCTGGATACCCTGCTGGATGTTTTTTCTGACATGCATGTTGAACAGGGATGCCGCATCATGGACTTTTGGGAAATACCGTCACTTTATTATGATGTTGTTGCACGTCACCATCTTGACAGTCCGACCCCCGATGACACTCTGCTTGCAATTGTACGACTGGTAAACTTCCAGAGCAGGCACTATGGTTTGAATCCTTATCCACAGTTCATAAAGCCGGAGCATATAAACCCGGAAATTGCTGCTTTGAATTTATCTGAAGAGGCACTGGAAAAGCTGGAAAAAGATATGACCGGAGCTGGTGAGGAGAAAAACTGACATGGACACATCAGACCTCTACAGCACCAGAATTCAAAAAAACTTTGACGAAGATCAAAGCGAGATCATCTCAATACTGAAGGCAAACTCCAAAACTACACTCAAGGTTATCAACTATTATAAGGGACTTCCAATGTCCTATCCGGCTACAATAGTTGAAATAGACAGCAGAGGCGCTGTGGATATGGACATTCAGCCTGAACAGGCCCTTGCCATTGAAGAATGCCGATCTGCATTCATACGCAGCCCTCTTTTCAAATATGATCTGCTTGCCCAGACCCAATATGTGAACGTCAGAAAAAAAGCTGTAACCTTCATAAAATTCAGTTATGTGGAAATAATGGCGGAACGAAGGAATTTCGTCAGGATGCAGCTGGAGCCACCTGCCAAGGCTGTCATCACTTCACCCGGAGGGATCATAGATTGCGAACTGAGTGACATCTCCCTGTCGGGAATGAACATACTTGTGCCAAATTACTGTGAGCTTCAGCCCGCTGCAGAATATCCGGTAACATCAAGAATAATCAACCCTGAACTCAATGTTGACATAGAACTTGATATAACGGGAAATCTTATCGCTATTTCAGCTGACAAACCACCATACAGCTACAGGTTTTCCTTTACACCTGACAAGCCGCTTGAGCGCATACTGTCGAAATTCATATTCCAGAGACAGATCGAGATAATCAAAGACATAAAAGATTCCATCATCTGATTTTGGCCCTACCTCCTTCTGAGCATACCACCGATAATTTTTCCGCCTTCAAGCAGAATAAATACTGCCAGAGCCGGCAATACAGCCAAAAGCAGATCTCCTGATGACAGGGAAGATGTACGGAAGAACTGCTGCATCTGCGGAAGATATACGGAGATTCCCTGAAGCATTATCACAGCTGCCGCCATTGCCAGAAGCAATGGATTTGTAAAAAATCCCATCCGGAAAAACGAACTGCGGAATGACCGGAGGGACATGGCCTGTGCCACCTGCGACAGAGCCAGAGAAGCAAAAAGGACTGTCTGCCAGGGGCCTCCCCCGTCCCATACAATCCAGGTAACTGCCATACATGAAATGCCTATAAGACTTCCTGTCAGCAACACATATCTTACAATTATTGAATCAAATATCTGGCTGTCAGAGGCAATAGGCGATCTCTTCATAACATCAGGCTCAGGTCTTTCAACCCCCATGCCCAGCCCCAGCAGACCGTCTGTCAGCAAATTCAGCCAAAGAAGCTGCAGTGGGGTAAGGGGCATCGGGAATCCGAGAAACGGCAGCATGAGAACGGACAGTATCTTACCTGTGTTGCCGGCAACCGAAAAAACCACAAACTTGCGAATATTATCGTAAATTGTCCTGCCTTCTTCAACGGCTGCCACTATGGTAGCAAAGTTGTCGTCCATAAGCACCATATCAGAGGCTTCACGGGCAACATCGGTTCCCACCTTGCCCATTGCCACACCAACATCCGCTTTTTTAAGTGCAGGGGCATCATTCACTCCATCGCCTGTCATGGCAGCAACACCGCCCTGTCTCTGGATAGAGTCCACAATCCTTAGCTTGTGTTCAGGCGCAACCCTTGCAAATACCGAAACATGGTTTATTGCACTGTCAAACTCATCCGGAGATAACCTGTCCAGTTCCTGTCCGGTAAGTGCGCCGTTTTTAACATCAATTCCAACCTGTCCGGCTATTGCAAGGGCAGTCAACGGGTGGTCCCCCGTGATCATAACAGGCCTTATACCGGCTGAAACAGACAATCTCACGGCATCGGCTGCCTCCAGACGGGGAGGGTCAGTCATTGCTGCAAGGCCTGCAAAGACAAAGCCATGCTCAAGGGCTTCAAGCCTGTCATCCTCTTCTTCAGACATTACACGGAATGCAAGTGCAAGCACACGCTGCCCGGCACTGGAAAGGCGGTCAGCTGCCTGCTGAACTGCATCCCGATGCTTTTCAGTCATAGCTTCAATCCGTCCCTCCTCCAGCAGCAGCTGACTACAGATCGGGCGGAGGCTGTCAAGAGCGCCTTTGGCAAGCAACAGGCGACTGCCTGAAGGAATCTGCACAGGGGATACGGGGATCTGGACAGAGGCAGTAATCAGAGAATTGTGGACTGTTATCATTCTCTTGGTTGATGAATCAAAAGGTATTTCTGCAATCCGCGGAAATGACTGTTCAAGCTCGGCCCGATAAATTCCGGCCTTTGCCGCTGCAGCAACAATTGCAGCCTCGGTCGGGTCTCCAATAAGCTCTTCAACCCCCTTCTCAAGCCTTAGCATGGCATCGTTGCAAAGTGTTCCTATGAGCAAGAGGAAGCGTCCGGCCTCTTCCTGATTCTTGCCGCCTTCTGCCACCACTATACCATCCGCACTCAGCAGGGCTGTCAAGGTCATCCTGTTCTGGGTAAGTGTACCGGTCTTGTCGGTGCATATAACTGTTACAGAGCCAAGAGTCTCAACCGCTGGAAGGCGCCTTATCAGTGCATTGCGCTTGAGCATCCTTTGAGCGCCCAAAGCCAGGGTTATGGTAACCACCGCCGGAAGCCCCTCAGGTATGGCGGCAACCGCCACACTGACAGCCATGAGAAGCATATCCTTCAATGCTTCACCACGGATAAGTCCAATTACAAAAATCAGTACCGCAATGGCAACGGAGACTGCAGCAAGCAGTTTGCCAAGTCTGTCAAGCCTCTTCTGCAGTGGGGTCCACTCCTGCCCCACCTGCTGCAACATTGCAGCTATCTTGCCAAGCTCTGTTGACATCCCGGTTGATACGACAAGGGCCACTGCCCGGCCTGATGAAACCAGGGTTCCCATAAAGAGCATGTTCTTTCTGTCGCCAATGGGAATGGCAGACTCTGAAAGGGCAAGATTGTGCTTCTCAATGGCCTCTGACTCGCCTGTCAGAAGAGACTCCTGGACACGCAGGGCATGGGCCTCCATAAGGCGGCAATCGGCAGGCGCCACGCTACCGGCCTCAAGCAGCACAACATCCCCTGGCACAAGGTTTGATGACGGAATTTCCGCTGCCATAGCGCCACGCCTGACTCTCACAAGTGGAACCGATAGACGGCGAAGGGCTGCTATTGCCCTCTCTGCCCGGTAATCCTGGAAAAAGCCCAAAAGGGCAAAAAGTATCACTATTGCAAAAATGGTTGATGCATCCTTGAGAGATCCAACCAGACCGGATATTACGGCCGCGGCAACAAGTATGAGAGACATGGTGGAAGTAAACTGTTCCCATAGAATCTGCCAGTGAGTGCGACCTCCCTGTTCATTCAGTTCATTAGTCCCATGGGAAAGCAGGCGTATTTGCGCCTCCTCCGCTGAAAGCCCGGATTCAGCATCAACACCCAGAGTTTCATAAAGAGTTCCAAGTTCCTGTATGTGCCAGATTTTATCACTCACTGGTCAGGCCTATCGTTGAAGTAAAAATGGCGCATTCTTGTCAGCATCAAAATCCGTGACATAGTAGTAACCCCACCTGTCCTTTGACTCCCTGTTAACACCTGTCGGGGATGCAACTGAAAAATTAACCGGCCAGGGTTTATTGCTCCTTATAACAACATACATGGTATCTCTCATGCTGCCGCGGGCAACGGTAAACAGAAACTTGTCCTGCTTGCCGTCGATTTTTCTCGTACCAGTCCCGGTGCCTATGCCGATAAAACTCAAGTAATCCTTTCCAAACGGATTACCGTCAACCCATGAATGCCCGTAACCTGTATCCGTACCGGCTTCATACGTCATTGTGGCTTCATATCTCTGCCCCGCGTTAAGCCCGGACATCCTGAATATGCTGTAAAACCCATCCGCTCCCCCAAAAAAATTAGGCAGTCCTGAAACACTCGCAGTAGTCACCGATCTGGATTCACCTGGCCTCAGATCAATAAAACCGGAAAATCCCCACACCGGAAAAGCCGAAACAAGCAGAAACAGGGCAGCCATAAGCAGTGGCAATCTTTTCATCCTGAAATCCTCCTTTTTCATATATTAAAACTTAGATTATTATACACCCTACAGGCTTCACATTCCATCAGGATGATAGTATAATTTTCAGAAGATGAATAAATTCAGCGCAGCAATCACCATATTTTTTGTTCTGCTAATTATTGCATTCAGTACATGGCAGATGTTCAGCGGGAACTTCGAGGCTGCATTCACTGCGCTTCCTTTTCTTATCATTAGCTATTTTTTTGTATTACCAAGGCGCAATTAATGGCCATTTGCTGGCAAAAATATCTGTATTCTGCTAAACAGAAAAAAATTACGCCTGAGGGAAACTAATGACATCAGTTCAAAAAAACGCCCTTATGGATGCCTGCAGGGTGCTTTTCCCTTCTGCTGTTATTACAAGCAGCTTTCTTGAATACATGCAGCAGGACGGCCTTAAAAATGCCTACAGAAACAGGGCCTGGGAGCATCACCCCGATTCTGTTGAATCAACTTCATCAGAGAATTCCGGTGAGCAGTTCCGACGTACTGTTGAGGCATACAAACTGCTGGACAACTATATAAAAAGCAGAAAAACCCCAATGCCTACGCTCCGCTCCCAGAAAAAGCGCCCGGTATTCCTCAAGCCGACCGAACCGTTTCGACTGAAAGAAAAAGCCCCTGACGAGACATACTACGAAGGGGATCTACCAACTTTCGAACTTAAGACAGGTCTCTTTCTTTACTACAGTGGGGCTGTATCTTACGAAGCCCTTGTAAGAGCCCTTGTCTGGCAACGGGAAATGCGCCCGCCCATAGGAGATTTTGGCAAGCAGTGGGGTTGGCTTACAGATCGGGATATTGCACTGATTCTCAGGGCAACGGATATTGTTGGAACCTTTGGCGAAAGGGCTGTTGAACTGGGACTGTTGTCAAAATCACAGATGAATCTGCTTCTGTTGCAGCAGAGGGCCATGCAGAAGCCTATAGGTAAATACTTCACAGGGAACTCACTGCTTACAGAATACATGCTCAAGAGACACCTTAAGGAGCTGGCCGTTCATAATGAAATGGCAAGGGCCTCCAGACAGGAGACCCCGTCATCAATAATCATTCACCCCTGACAAGCTTTTCTGCCAGATCTGAAGCGCCATCCATAAGGTAAGCCCGTTTTGTCACATCGCTGCGTTCAGAAATACCAAGCCCCCTCAGAAGGTGACCAGACCTGTATCCGTACCATTTGAAGAAAAAATTGTAGCGTGCAAATACATCGGCAAAGCTGTTTTCATCCGGATGCCCCTGTATGAGAACCACAGCAAGTCCCTTGCCTGCCTCAAGGCGGCTACAATCAGGACGTGCGTAGTATTCCGGCTTGAGAAAGCAGAATGTGCGGTCAATAAAAGTCTTCAGTTGAGCAGTGACATCGCCATAGTATATTGCCGAAGCAAGCACAAGGGCATCCGCCTCTTTCACCTTGTCAAGAACAGACGTCAGATCATCCTTAAGCACACAGTTTTCAGAGCCGGTTTTGCATGCGTAACAGGCCTGGCATCCGCGATAGACAAGTTCATTAAGAAAAACAGTTTCAACCTCGGCGCCCCGCTCTTGCGCCTTTGACATAAGCCTTGACGCCACAGTTGCGCTGTTGCCCTTTTTTCTCGGCGATCCCATAAGACAGAGTATCTTCATAATCCTAACCTCCTTTTTAAAACCTGACAAAAGATCCCAAAGCTTAACGTCTTACGGCGCTGTTACAGTATAAGATGCACTTGCCTCACCAGCCGGATTTACAACCTGAATAACAAGATCCTTCGCTGTTGAAGAATATGGTTTACGCATGTAGACAATCCTGCTGCAATCCTGCACAGAAATCCGCTCCTCCTGAATGCCGGAATTGCCTCCAACTCTTACACCATCCGCCATTACCACAGAATTCTGATGAAAGTTATGCCCTTCTATAACAAGCTCGTACTGGTTTACATAATTATTACCTATTGTTATTGAATTTATGAAAGGATTTGTAATTATTGAAAGGCCAAGGGGTGTTGAAACTGCGTCTCCGTTCTTCACTGCAATCTGGTGCAGACCTCCCTGAACAGGTGGAACGGAAAAGGTGATACTTTCCGAAGACTGGTAGCGGCTGCGAATTATTGCCCCATCAAAAAGGAGTTGTGATGATTCTGTGAAATTTCTCCCCCTTATCGTCACATCACGGTTATTGGCCGGATTGCAGGCGGCAATGGTATCAGGCTCAAGTGATCCGGCAATGGGTCGCAGCGGAGTAATCTGAAAAGAGTATGACCGGGCAATCCCGTCACCGGACCTTACGGAAAGGGCATACTGCCCCGCTGGCATCGGCGGAATCTCAAACTGGAGGTGACGGTTGTCAATGACACGTGATGAAACCGGATTACCCCCTATGAGAACAGATGCTCCGGGTAAAAAAGCATTTCCTGTTATCGTAACAACTGCACCGGGCTCCCCCTGGGATGGAACTATGCTGTAGACAAGAAGAGCTGTCGGAGTTACGCCTGGTTGCGTGAGGGGCCTGAAAGTTGGTGCAGGAGACTCTGTTGCAGTCACCGGCTGGGCAATTGACAGCAATGCAATAAAATACAACAGGATTTTCAGATTACTCATGCCGCTTCCCCTTTATTACTGTTCCTTCACTGTCATGGCCAGCCAGATGCCAGCCATTATGAATATTACGTTTGCACCCCAGGCTGCTATGACAGGAGGGAAAACTCCGCTCCTGCCATATGATTGTATTGCTGTGTTTATTATGAAGTATGCAAAACCTATGGCTACACCTGTTGCAACACCTTTGGCAGCCCCGCCGGAGCGACCGGTTTTAAGTGCAAACGGAATGGCAAGCAGAACCATAACAAAGGAGGCAAACGGGAGAGCAAGCTTTGAGTGCATCATTGTGAGATAGCGGCTCGGATCATAACCGCCTCGCTCGATGCTTTTTGCATATGAGCGGAGTTTTCTGAAACTGTAGTTATCCGCATTGTTATCAAGCACTCTAAGATCCTCAAGCCTTAGAGCCACTGGTATATCAAGCTTGTCAACGCTTGAAAGAACCGGCGCTGCCACAAAGTTCCTGAGTCTTACCTTCTCCAGGGTCCATCCGGAGGCTGCGGGTGCTGCGGATTCAGCATCCATTCTCCTCACAGGCTCCATCTTCGGGGTGAGCTCCCACACAACAACACCTTTAAGACGCACAGAAAGCGGATCAAACAGCTTGGCCTGCAGAATAAGATTATTTGAACGGAACCAGATATTGTTGAGCTTGAAAACGGTATGTATGCCCTGCTTCTTTATTACTACTTTTTCGATATGCTCCATCCGCTGGTAACTTTTGGGGACTATAACTTCCGAATTAAGAAGCATAAGAAGACTGCAAACAAGTGAAAGATAAAGAATAGGGCTGACTATTCGGGGAATACTCATGCCGCACGTTCTCAAGGCTGTCATTTCGCTGTTTCTTGCCAGAAGCCCCAGAGAGAGAAGTGTTGCCATAAGAACTGCAAACGGCATGGTCTGGCCAAGCATTTCAGGTATCTTGAACACGAAAAAGAGGATTACAGATGAAAAGGATGCGCCGGATTTCATAAAGCGCCCTATCTTGTCCATAAGGTCAAGTACAAGATAAACAGCAAGAAATCCTCCCTGACAGAGGAGGAGCATCCTTAGCCATACTGTCGCCACATAACGGCTTGCAATGCTCATCCTTACCCCCTCCTTCCCCAGGGAAGAAAATCAAGCAAAGATTTTTCCCTTATAGCCAGTCTAAGAAGCAAGACAGCTAAAGCCAGATAGAGGAAATTTGGAAACCAGAGGGCAAGCAGGGGTGGGATGGCGCCTTTTTCTGCAAAAGTTCTACAAAATGAAAGTATGACATAGTATGAAAGAAGAACGAATATGGCCACGGCATACCCGGATGTCTTGCCGGATCTTCTGTTATGTAGACCGAGTGGCACAGCCAGAAGGCCAAAAACAATGGCGGCGGAAGGAAATACAAAACGACTGTGAAACTCGGTAAAAAGTTTGTTTTTAACCTGAGGCAAAGCAGATGTCGCATTACCCATCCGGTAAAGTTCCATAACACCCATATCAAGCTCGGTACGAATTATCGGCGCCATTCTGCCTGCATCAATAATCAGCATGTATTCACCAAAACCGATCTCCCTGTACTCCCCCTCCTTGCCCTGGGTATGAATACTTCCGTTTTTCAACATAATCCTCAAGGCTCCCCTTGCTTCATCCGACTTCGCAACCCCTTCACTGGCAAATACAGTCAAGGGCCTGTTGGGATCACGACCATCCTGAATCATAACACTTTTCATCCTGCTGGTGGCCTCATCAAAGTCATCCACATACATGACGATCCCTGGAATATCATCCCTGAATATTCTTTCCCTGATAGCAGAAGCTGCATATTTCCTGGCAAGATCAACCGATAGCTGCTTGAACCCCATGCTCCCCCATGGCACTGCAAAAAGACTGATGAAAAGAGTGACTGCCGCTGCTGCAACCGCGCAGATCATTACAGGAGGAATCAGATCGGCCAGACTTGTTCCACTGGCCTTTAGCACAGTAATCTCGTTGTCGGCGGAAAGGCGCCCAAAGGCAAGGAGCACAGCAAGAAGAAATGCCATCGGGATGGTCAGCATCAGAAAAGAGGGCAAAAGAAGTGTAATCAGACGGATAACCTCAAAAAGAGGAACACCATTTGCAACAACCATCTCCATAAGCTTGACCATTCGCCCCATAAGCAGAACAAGGGTGAATATGCATAGAGAAAGTGCAAAAATGCCAGCAATCTCGCGGACAATATAAAGGCTGATAATGCGATTTTTCATAACGGGCGGATGATACATGATAAGACTGGGGCTGTAAAGAAAACGGGGCAGATGATCCCCAAAAATCCGGCTTGTTCCTGCTTCACCATCAAGCAGCAGACAGTTTCAGAGTCCCTCAACATCTTGTGTCAAAACCCCGACATTGACACCATATCTTGGCATAAGGCATACTCCCAACTCATTGTTTTACCAGGAGGCAGACCTGCTATGGAAACACCCGTAAGCACTGGAAACTCACCAGTAACCCCATTTGTACACCTGCATCTGCACAGCCAGTACTCGCTTCTGGACGGCGCAATCCGGATTGAGGATCTGGTTGCAAAGGCAAAGGGTTGCGGAATGCCAGCCCTTGCCATTACCGACCACGGCAACATGTTCGGGGCTGTTGAGTTCTATCTGAAGTGCAAAAAAGCCGGTATAAAGCCGGTTATCGGCTGTGAGCTTTACATTGCTCCGGATTCCCGTTTTTCAAAGGATGCCAAGGGTATTTCAGAGGCGGCCTACCACCTGATACTCCTTTGCGAAAACCTTGAAGGATACAGAAACCTCTCATATCTCACCTCTGCAGGATACAAGGAGGGTTTCTACTACCGTCCACGGATAGACAGGGAACTGCTCGAAAAACATTCCGAAGGCCTTATCGCCCTTTCCGCCTGCCTCAAGGGTGAGGTGGCCATGCAGTGTGGCCGTAACAGGATGGATGAGGCAAAGGATATTGCCCGCTGGTACAGTGAGCTTTTCCCGGGCCGCTACTACATCGAGATTCAGGAGAATACTCTTCCGGAGCAGGATATAGTAAACCAGCGCCTTATCGAGATAGCCAGAGAACTTGACCTGCCTCTCGTTGCAACAAACGACTGCCACTATCTGAACCGGGAGGATGCAAAGGCACATGAGGTGCTTCTCTGCATACAGACCGGCAAGACAATGTCAGACCCTACCCATATGAAATTCTCGGCTGACGAATTCTATGTCAAGACACCGGATGAGATGTCCGCCGCCTTCCATTATGCCCCTGAGGCTATCTCCAATACAGTTGCCATTGCAGAGAGGTGTAATCTTGAACTGCCACTTGACAAGGAATACTACTTTCCGCACTTTGAACCTCCTCTAGGCAAGACCCACGACGATATGCTGAAGGAACAGGCTGTTGCCGGATTAACCGAGCGCCTGGTCACTATTCGCGCAAAATATCCCGACATGACGCCGGAGCAGTTGCAGTCATACCACGATCGCCTTCAGACAGAGCTTGACTGTATCCAGCAGATGAAGTTCCCCGCATACTTCCTCATCGTGGCAGACTTCATCAACTGGGCCAAGCAGCAGGGGATTCCGGTGGGGCCGGGCCGCGGATCGGCGGCCGGTTCCCTTGTTGCATATGCAATCCGGATAACCGATCTTGACCCCCTCCCCTACAACCTGCTTTTCGAGCGGTTCCTTAACCCCGAGCGGATATCCATGCCTGATATTGACGTTGACTTTTGCCAGGACCAGCGGGAGAAGGTCATCGAGTATGTTGTTGGCAAATACGGTCGGGATCGGGTCTGCCAGATAATAACCTTTGGAACCATGAAGGCCAAAATGGTCATCCGCGACGTCGGGCGGGCGCTAGGCATGAGCTATGGAGATGTTGACAGGATTGCCAAGCTGATACCTGACGACCTGAAGATTACTGTTCCCAAGGCCCTGGAACAGGAACCACAACTAAGGGAACTGTCAAATTCCGACCCACAGGTAAAAGAACTGCTTGATACGGCCCTCTGCCTTGAAGGCCTTGCCCGCAATGCAGGCACCCACGCCGCAGGCGTCGTTGTGGCCCCGGACCAGCTTGAAGAATACCTGCCGGTTTACAAGGATCAGAAGACCGGCTCCATCAACACCCAGTACTCCATGAAGTATGTCGAGATGGTTGGTCTTGTAAAATTCGACTTCCTGGGGCTCAAGAACCTGACAGTAATCCAGAACGCAGTCCGTATGGTTCGGGAAGGCAAAGACCCGGATTTTGATATCACAAAATTGCGGGATGACGACAGGGCCAGCTATGACCTTATCTCGGCCGGTAACACCACAGGGATATTCCAGCTTGAATCAAGCGGCATGAAAGAGATGCTTATCAAACTCAAGCCCTCCTGCTTTGAGGACATCATAGCAGCATGCGCCCTCTACCGTCCGGGCCCATTGGGTTCAGGCATGGTGGATGAATTCATAGACAGGAAACATGGCCGTCAGAAGGTTGTATATGACCTCCCGCAGCTTGAGCCTATCCTTAAAGACACCTATGGGGTAATAGTCTACCAGGAGCAGGTAATGCAGATATCCCGAGCCCTTGCGGGCTACTCCCTGGGACGTGCCGACCTGCTGCGCCGCGCCATGGGTAAAAAAGATGCCGCTGTTATGGCCAAAGAGAAAGAGCCGTTTCTCGAAGGGGCGAAATCTCTGGGGATAGATCTTAAAAAAGCCGAAGGCATATTTGACCTTATGGCCAAATTTGCAGAGTACGGTTTTAACAAATCCCACTCGGCGGCCTACGCTCTTATCGCCTACCAGACCGCATATCTCAAGGCCCACTATCCTGTTGAATTCATGGCTGCCCTTCTATCATGCGATATGGACAGCACCGACAAGGTACTGAAAAACATAAGCGACTGCCGGGAACAGGGGATAGAGGTGCTGCCGCCGGATATAAACACATCCGGCCAGTCATTCACAGTTGCCGGTAATTCCATGAGGTTTGGACTTGGCGCTGTAAAGGGAGTTGGCGGCGGGGCAGTGGAATCAATACTGGAGGCACGCAAGGAAGGACCGTTCACGGACATTTATGATTTCTGCGAACGGGTAGACTTACGGCGTGTAAACAAAAGGGTGATGGAGGCTCTTATCAAATGCGGGGGCTTCGATTCCCTCCATAAATGGCGCGCTCCACTGATGGCTGCCCTTGATGATGCCACCGCAGCTGGCCAGAGGTTTCAGGAAGACCGGGACAGCGCACAGGTCTCACTTTTCGGGGACATGCCTGCTGTCAGCAGAAAAGGCACAGGACGCAAGCTGCCTGACATAGTTGAATGGCATGACAAGGAAAAACTGGCCCTTGAAAAGGAGGCCCTCGGGTTTCTGATTACTGGCCACC
>CAZXTZ010000016.1:23829-24073 GCA_964643645.1 uncultured Geobacteraceae bacterium | reverse complement strand
CCTTGAAGATAACAAATTCATCCGGGCAGGCAGTAAGGGTGGTTGACCTTGGGAGCCTGAATGCAGGAAATGGTGTTTATGAATGGGATGGCCGGGATGGCCAGGGAAATATTCTGCCGGCTGGGGCATACAACTTTGCAATAAGCGGTACAGATGCAGTTGGCAAGCAGCAGACAGCAACAACTTACACAACCGGCAAGGCAGATGGAGTTAAATTCAGTAACGGAGCTTCTTATATAACCAT
>CAZXTZ010000016.1:0-23819 GCA_964643645.1 uncultured Geobacteraceae bacterium | reverse complement strand
CATAGGGGCTGTCAGTATACCTTTCACGGATGTAACCACGGTAAAAGGATCATGAGTACCATTGATCAGATATATTTCCCTAATCCGCTTCAACCGGTTACCAGGGGAATCAGTCCGGTACCCTCAAAGTCTTCGCCTTCTGCCGGAGAAAGCCCATTTGCAGCTCTACTTGACCAGACTAAAGGCCTCAAGTTTTCACAACATGCCCAGGATCGTTTGAAAGCGCGTAATATTTCATTTAGTCCGGAACAGATCAAGCAGTTGGAAGGGGCAGTCAGTTCGGTTGCACAGAAGGGCGGGAGGGAGTCTCTTGTAATGATGGGTGATGCAGCTCTTGTAGTAAGCGTAGCTAACAAGACAGTCGTAACTGCAATGGACAGAAGCCAGATGAAGGGCAATGTCTTTACGAATATCGATTCTGCAGTGATTATCTAAAACAGACGGGCTGGTCCTCTTGAAGGAAGCCCCGGGAGATGCTGACCGACAGAGGCATCTCCAGACAGACTGGAGGAAAATAAGATGAGTATCACATCAGCAATGTTTTCAGGTGTAAGCGGACTGCTGGCCAATGCCGAGGGGATAAATGTTATCGGCAACAACCTGGCCAACGTGAACACAGTGGGATTCAAATATAACAGGATGCTGTTCTCGGACATGATCTATGTTGACGTCGGAAATGGCTCTCAGTTGGGGCGTGGCACCCAGATCGGAAAGGTTGATACCGTAATGGGGCAGGGAGCCTTTGAAAATACCGAGGTTATAACTGATATGGCGATTCAGGGTGAGGGTTTTTTCGCCCTTGGTGGTACAAACGCTGCTTCAGGTGCTGCGGTGGCAGCAGACAGCGCTTACTATTCCAGGGCGGGCGCATTCAGACTGGGCGTGCCATCAGCAGGTATCATGCCCCTTCAGAACCCTGATGGATACAGGGTACTGGACCAAGACAGGATTCCAATATTTATACCGCAAACCTATACAGTTGGCGCCACAACTTATGAATTTCAGAAGATTACCGCCCTTGACAACAACGGCCTGATAACCTGTCTTTATGCTGATACCTCGGGAAATCCTATATCTGCTTATTATGCCGGATCAGGCACTGTTGGCACTGTTATTGCGAATGCCAAAAAGGTGGGTTATGGAACAGTGCCAAATCCTCCCGCATTGTCAAAACAGGGGATGAACCTTTTTAAGACCACCACTACTTCAGGTACTCCAAGCGTAGGCGCCGCTAACGGCAACAACAGCAAAATGTTTTCAAACTCACTTGAACAGAGTAACGTTGATATGGCGGCCCAGTTCGTAAAGATGATTCTTACACAGAGGGCATATTCAGCAAACTCAAAAACAATAACCACTGCAGACGAGATGACCCAGGAGGTCCTGAATCTCAAGCGTTAAGCCATTTGACAGATCATAATCCGCTGAAGCCCCCGTTGGCCTGCAAGATTTTGCGGGGCGGCGGGGGCGCCTTTATCTGTGGCAGTAAAAGATTTTTTATAACAGATAGTTGCAAAAACATCTGTTTCGTTTTAAATAAGATAGCTAATAGTATTGGAAGGCAATCCCGTTTTTTCCGGGGAGGGGTTAATGGCAAAAGAAGAACAGGCTGTAGCAGAACAACCTGCCGCTGGTGGCAGCAAGAAAAAGCTGTTTATCATCATAGGCGCAGCAGTAGGTCTGCTGGTTGTCATTGGTGTGGTTGTGTTCATGATGATGGGAAAGGGCGACAAAAAGGCCAAGAAAGAGGGCGGAGACGCAGCCGCTCCTGAAGCAGCAGCAGGTGCCCATGGCGCGGCGCCACCAAAAGCTGACGCAGGTGGTGGTGGCCATGGCGGTGCTGCTGCGGCCGGCGGAGCTGCCACGGTTTTCTCTCTTGAACCTTTTATTGTCAATATCTACGATGGACAGGAGCTTCGATATCTCAAGGTGAAGGTTGAGATGGAGATGGCAAATCCGGGTGTGAAGGCAGAACTTGACGGCAGACTTGCTGCCATAAGGGATGCGGTACTGGTGGTTCTTACAAGCAAAACACTCCAGGATATTCAGGATGCCCAAGGGAAAAACCAGCTGAAGGAGGAGATACTGGTCTCAGTCAGCAAGATTGTTGCCCAAGGCAAGGTAGTAAAGGTATATTTCACCGATTTTGTAGTTCAGTAAAGATGGAGAAGATCCTTACAAAAGCCGAGATCGAAGCGCTGCTGAATGCAGTGTTCGACGGTCGTATAGAACCGGAGAAGGAACTTTCCAAATCCGAAGGCACTGCTGTAAATTATGACCTCTTTAACACAGAGGCCTATCGTAGCTTTGTTCCAAACCTTGACATAGTTTATGACGGTTATATCCGCTACAACAGAATCACATTATCAAACCGTCTCCGCAAGGTTGTTGAGATAAAGAAGCAGGGGGCGAAATCCTACAAGTTTGACGATTTTCTTCAGACCCTCCCCAGCCCTGTTTGTATGGCCATATTCAAACTGGAGCCTCTCAAGGGGGCCGCACTGCTTGCAATGGACAGCAGTCTTGCATATGCATTGGTGGATAGTGTTCTGGGCGGTACAAGCCGTAGCTCTATCAATCTGAGCAGATTGTTTACCACTCTTGAACTGCGACTGATCGAGAAGGTCGTAGAAGATATGATGGCCGATCTTGAAAAGGCATGGGCGCCACTTTATCCCGCAAAGCTTAATATTCTTCGCATGGAGATGAACCCCCGTCTTGTGAATATTGTACCCCCTGAGTATCAGGTTGTCACAATGACAATGAAGATACATATTGAAGAATCTGTGGGTACAATGATATTCGCAGTGCCGTTCATGACCATAGAACCTCTCCGTGACAAGCTTAAGGAGGGGATGCAGTTTGACCTGATGGCCATTGACCCGCAGTGGTCATACCGCCTTTCATCCGAGATTCTTGAAGCGCCTATGGAGATAGCTGTAGAATTGGGTAATTCGAGCATATCATTAAGAGATCTGCTTGAACTTGCTGTCGGTGATACTATAATGCTGGACAAACCCTGCACAAGTGAGCTTGCTGTAAAGGTTGAGGGCGTTCCAAAATATATGGGAATCCCTGGTGTCCGTCATGGAAACAAGGCAATACAGCTCAGTAATGTTCTCAGACAGGAAGGTAAAAAAGCGTGAACGACAAGTCTGAAAGCCTGGAAAATGGACAGGAACGTAAGAATCTCGACTTTATACTGGATATCCCTTTGCAGGTTACGGTCGAGTTGGGTCGGACAAAGCTTCTTGTGAAGGATATCCTTCAGTTAAACCAGGGGGCAGTGGTCGAACTGACAAAGCTTGCCGGAGAACCGCTTGATATCTTTGTTAACTCAAAGCTGGTGGCCCGTGGTGAGGCTGTTGTTGTTAACGAGAAGTTTGGCGTACGTCTTGTTGATATAATAAGTCCCAATGAGCGGGTCGAGAAGATTCTGTGAGACCCATGCTGTTCGTTCTGCCTGCTGTTTCTCTTCCGGCAATGGCCTGGTCAGCAGAGCAGCAGCAACCTGCCACAGGCGGTTTTTCATTCCTTGCAAGTTTTATTCAGATGGGTTTTGCTTTAATACTTGTACTGGGGCTTATTCTTCTTACATATTATGGCGTTAACCGTCTGATGAAGACAATTCCAGGTATAAGACCTGCGGGAAGGCATATAAGGATAATTGAGGTAAGGCCAATGGGCCCCAGGAAATCGCTGGTTCTCATTGAAATTTCAGGTGAGTATCTGCTGCTTGCCAGCACTGACAGCAGTATTTCCTTTCTTAAGCAGATAGATATGCTCGAAGAGATAGAGGTTCTTGATGATCTGCCCGGCAGAAGCTCATTTCTTTCATTTCTGCAGAGGGAACAGCCATCATCGTCGTCATCAGCCAGCAGCCAGGAACCGGGCCATTAAATGATATTCAGAATGAAAAATAAAGGTCTGACACTGGTACTGCTGATTTCGCTGCTGCTGGTTCATATAATGGCTTTCTTTGCATCGGCCGAGCCCCTTCCCATGCCTTCCCTCAACATAGCAGTCGGTACTGCGACAAAACCTGGCGAAGTGGCAACCACAGTGCAGATATTCCTGCTTTTGACGGTTCTTTCTCTTGCTCCAAGCCTTTTGGTCATGACTACATCATTTACACGTATTGTTGTTGTCCTCTCTTTCCTTAGAACTGCTTTGGGAACCCAGCAGGCCCCCTCAAACCAGATAATTCTGGCGCTATCGCTTTTTATTACTTTTTTTATAATGACTCCGGTCTGGCAGCAGGTTAACACCGAAGCCTACCAGCCCTACAAAGCAGGTGTAATTACGCAGGAACAGGCCTTTGACAAGGCTGTTACCCCTGTGAGAAAGTTCATGCTTACCCAGACGCGTGAGAAAGATTTGGGCCTTTTTGTAAGCCTTTCCAAACAGCCGCGGCCCAAAAATGCCAATGAAATTCCTACTCTTACCATAATTCCGGCGTTCATGATTTCTGAGTTGCGGACAGCATTTCAGATAGGTTTTCTTATATACATTCCGTTTATTGTAATAGATATGGTCGTTGCGTCAGTACTCATGTCAATGGGTATGATGATGTTGCCCCCTGTTATGATATCCCTTCCGTTCAAGATCCTTCTTTTTGTTCTGGTTGATGGCTGGGGCCTTGTAATAGGCTCACTTGTGAAGAGTTTTGGATAGAGAGGTATAATAAATGACTCCTGAACTGGTTGTTCAGCTTGCCAGAAGAAGTTTTGAGGCAACATTGATTCTTTCCGCTCCTCTTCTTATTTTCAGTCTTGTGGTAGGTCTGATCATAAGTGTTTTTCAGGCTGTTACCTCAATAAATGAGGCAACCCTGGCTTTTGCTCCTAAAATTGTTGCGGTAATGATTGCCATGATAATATTCTTTCCCTGGATGATCAGCTATATGGGCGATTTTACCCGTGAAATATATGCATTGATTACGGTTATGCGGCGCTGATCAAGATGTTTCCCTTTGTTTCCCCCCTGCCTTCACCCTCCGATATATTTCTTTTTGCCCTTGTGCTTTGCCGTATAGGTGGTCTTTTTGCCGCTTTACCTGTGTTTGGCGGCAAGCGTCTGCCTAACCGGATAAAGATTCTGGCGGTTGTTTCAATAACTCTTGTATGTATGCCCGTGCTCAATCTTTCTGCTCCTCCTGTGCCTTCAGACGCTTTTGGTTTGGGATTTATTGTTATAAAGGAACTTCTTGTCGGGCTGACTCTTTCTTTTATAACCCAGATTATTTTTGCCGCAGTAGAGTTTAGCGGGCAGATAATCGGAATGCAGATGGGGTTTACCATGTCCACGGTAATTGACCCTTCAATGGGTAGCCAGACCCAGATTATGTCGGTAATACAATCGCTTCTTGCCACGCTCTTTTTTCTGTCTCTGGGGATGCACCATACCTTCATAAAAGCCATTATTGATAGCTTCAGACTTATTCCTCTCGGTGGCTGGCAGATGAGCGAGGCCCTCTTGAGATTTCTTGTCCAGTCCACTTCAGATGTATTCATACTTGGCATCCGACTCGCTGCACCCGTAATGGTTTCCCTTCTGCTTACCAGTGTTGTGCTTGGTGTTATGGCAAGAGCATTTCCACAGATGAACGTATTTATGGTGAGCTTTCCCCTTAATATCGGTCTGGGTTTTATTGTCCTTGGAATGACATTACTGCTTTTTTTTCATGTTCTGGAGGTCTCGTTCGGATCCCTGAAGGGACAGGTTGAGATAATCTTCAGGCTTATGGCAAAGGGGGGATGAGATCTGGCTGATGATGCTGACAAGCATTCCAAAACAGAACAACCTACTGGAAAGCGGCTTGAAAAGGCCCGTGAAGATGGCGCTCCGCCAACTTCGCAGATGCTCACATTGGGACTTACTCTGCTTGCGGGTATAATGAGTCTTAATATATTCGGCAGTTATCTGATGACAGGTCTTAAGAACACTACTGTTCAGGTCTATTCCAGCATAGGCAGTTTTGAAGTCACCCCGGAAAATACCTATATTCTGATGGTAAGGATATTCGGCGCTATTCTTCTCCTTCTTGCCCCTGTTGTGCTTTCCATAATGTTTACTGGTGTCGTTTCACATGTTGTTCAGGACAACGGGCGCCTCGACTTGCAGTGGGGCAGGATAACCCTGGATTTCAAGAAGCTCAACTTTATTTCCGGATTCGGGCGTCTGTTCAACAAGGATGCCCTTGTTGAAATGTTGAAGTCGCTCATCAAGATGTTGATAATAGGCTGGATAGCATATCAGGTGTTGAAGGATGAGATCCAGAACATAACGGTGCTTGCAGAAGCTGATATAAACGGAATAATTAATTATACCGGTCATATAGCCTTCAAGATAGTAACCCATACATGCGGAATAATTTTGGTAATATCCATTCTGGATCTGGGATATGTAAAGTGGAGATATCTTGAAAATCTCAAGATGACAAAGCAGGAGGTGAAAGATGAGAATAAGGAGCAGGAGGGGAACCCGGAAGTAAAAGGCAAGATCAAAAGGCTTCAATACCAGGCTGCAAGGCGCAGGCTAATAAAAATAATACCTACAGCAGATGTTGTCATCACAAACCCTACCCACTATGCCGTTGCAATAAAGTATGATCGCAGCAGAATGGCCGCCCCCCTTGTAATCGCCAAGGGAGCAGATGAGATGGCTCTTGCCATAAGAGAAATGGCCAGGGAGCACAAGATTGCTCTGGTTGAGAACAGGCCGCTTGCCAGGGAGCTGTTTGAACAGGTTCCGGAAAATCATGAAATACCAGAGACCCTATATGCTGCAGTTGCTGAAGTGCTTGCATATGTTTACAGAATGAAGGGTGTTATGTAGCTCCCGCGGATTTAGTGTCATAAAACAGACACAGTCAAAAACATGACATTCGCATGGTGTCTGTTTTTTTTGTCTGTTTTATGACAACTGCTTGACATTCGGGATGCTGAATAGGGCTTGATTTGTTGGAATAAGTAAAAAAACAGCGGCACGAAAAGTGCATTACAGATATGTTTTCCAATACAATCTCCCTTCGAATCGTGGTTCGGGGGGGTAGGTGGGTATGGCTGAAAGCACATCTGTACAAGCTCTTGAGCTAAATAATTTCCGCAAAAATTCCGATATTTACGTTGCAGTGGCGTTGATCGGCGTACTTGCGCTCATGATTATCCCTTTGCCCGCCTTTGTGCTGGACCTTTTTCTGGCAGCAAACATAACCATAGCACTGGCAATACTTCTGGTCTGCCTCTACACGAGACATCCACTTGATTTTTCCGTATTTCCTTCAGTACTCCTTGTGACAACACTTTTTCGCCTTTCACTGAATGTTGCCTCAACCCGTCTTATTCTCATGCACGGACGGGAAGGGGTTGAGGCGGCAGGTGCGGTAATAAAGGCATTCGGCTCCTTTGTCGTCGGTGGTAACTACATCGTGGGTGCAGTAATGTTCCTTATTCTGGTTATTATCAATTTTACTGTAATTACAAAAGGCGCAGGACGTGTAGCAGAGGTCTCCGCAAGATTTACCCTGGATGCAATGCCTGGCAAGCAGATGGCTATTGATGCCGACCTTTCAGCCGGCTTCATTACTGAGAAAGTGGCAAGAAACCGCAGAGAGAAAGTTCGCAGAGAGGCTGATTTTTACGGTGCAATGGATGGCGCCAGCAAGTTTGTGAGGGGGGATGCCGTTGCAGGCATACTCATAATGCTTGTAAATATTTTTGGGGGCTTGATTATAGGTGTTTGGCAGCAGGGGTTGGCTCTGAACGTTGCGCTGACAAATTACACACTGCTTACAATTGGTGAAGGTCTTGTTGCACAGATCCCGGCCTTAATAATATCAACCGCTGCCGGCATAATAGTAACCCGCACTGCGGACGAGAACAACTTCGGACAGGAGCTCACAGGCCAGTTCCTCAATTATCCCAAAGCGTTTTATGTCGTTTCAGGCGTAATGTTTCTTTTTGCCATGATACCAGGACTACCCCATTTCTCTTTCCTTCTGCTTGCCGGCGTTGCCTGGCTGGTGGGACGAATGTCAAGGGAGATGGCTGATGTGGTTGAGGAGGAGGCCGCCGCCGCAGAAGCAGCAATGAGCGTCGAGTCGGAGGATCAGGCCTCCGCAATACGTCCGCTTGATATGCTGGAGCTTGAGGTGGGCTACGGTCTTGTGCCGATGGTTGATGCGGCACAGGATGGCGAACTTCTGGAACGGATCCGCTCCATACGTCGTCAGTTTGCGCAGAAGATGGGTTTTGTTGTTCCCCCGATTCACATACACGACAACCTGCAGCTGCGGCCTTACGAGTACAATATTCTTATAAGGGGCGCCAGGGTTGGCGGCAGCGAGCTAACTGGCCAGTACCTTGCCATGGATTCCGGAGCTGTGACGGCCCAGCTTGCAGGTAATACAACCACAGAGCCTGTTTTTGGGTTGCCGGCGGTCTGGATACGGAGTGAAGAGCGTGATAATGCACAGGTTAACGGCTATACTGTCGTTGATAGTACAACAGTTATTGCAACGCACATAAGCGAGACAATCAGGCGATACGCTCAGGATCTTATCGGCAGGCAGGAGCTTCAGCAGCTTCTGGACAACGTCTCTGCTACGGCGCCAAAAGTTGTTGATGAGCTGATACCCGGTCAGCTGGGCCTTGGAGTACTCTTAAGGGTTGTGAAAAATCTTCTCAAGGAAGGAGTTTCAATCAGGGATTTGCGTACAATTCTTGAAACCCTCGCAGATTATTCTTCCCTTACCAAAGAACCTGATGTCCTTACGGAATTTGCACGTCAATCTCTTGGCCGTTTCATAGTTGACCAGCTGAAGATGGATGATGACACCCTTTACCTTGTAACCATTGACAGAGAGGTTGAGGATCTTGTTTCCGATGCCATACAGCCATCAGATCAGGGCAGCTACCTTGCTATTGATCCGACGGCTGCCCAGCATGTTATAGCTTCGATAAAAGGCCTGGTTGATCGTTTCGGCATGTACGGAGCCCAGCCGGTTGTGCTTGCCTCCCCTGCAATCAGACGCCATGTCAAAAAATTGATTGAAAGATTTTTACCTCATGTTTCAGTTCTATCTCACAATGAAATACCACAGAATGTCAAAATTCAGTCGTTAGGGGTGGTGACTATAAATGCTGGTTAAGACTTTTCAGGCAGACACTATGGCCGAGGCATTAAGGCAGGTAAAGGCCGAGCTTGGTCCGGACGCCATGATACTCTCAACAAAAAAAGAGCGTCAGGGTGGCATACTGGGTTTTTTCAGCAAGCAGGTGGTAAAGGTTACGGCGGCCATTGATCCGCACCGTCCTTCTCCCCCGCCATCCCCGCCTCCTGTAAGAGAGAGGCCTGTGGAGCGTGAGAAGACAGCCAAGGAGGAGTTTGAGAATTCAATGCTTGCTCCGCTTGCAAGGGAACTTAAGGAATTAAGGGAACGAGTCGAATTGCTTGCGAAAAAGGATGAGGAACTTAAACATCGTCAGATTTCTCCTTCAGTGCATCACGAAGAAGCCTCAAAAGATAATGAGGTGGCAGGAATTAATCTTAACAATATTCCCAGGCAGGATCTTGAGGAGATCAAGAAGTTGCTTCTCAACACCATTACAAGAAATCAGGAAGGGGCAGCCAGGCCAGTACAGTGGCCGATGGCTGCTGATCTGTCTGAAATAAAGCCTGTCATGGAAAATTTGGGGTCTGCCCGGGAAGATTCAAGATCGCCCCTCGAAAAAGAGCTTGAACGGCAGGGAATTGCAAATGATGCAATGGAAAAGATACTTGCCACAGTCAAGACCATACCTGTCGAACAGTCCGGACAGTCCCTTTCCGGTTCTCTTGGGGCTGCATTCAATCGCCTTATAAGATTTTCAGGTGTGTTGCGCCTGAAAAAAAATGCGCCACGGATAATTGCTCTGGTGGGGCCCACCGGAGTGGGCAAGACAACAACAACCGCAAAGCTTGCGGCCATGTATGCCTTAAACAGGGGAAACAAGGTGGCCCTGATTACGATGGATATATTCAGGGTGGGAGCTGTTGAACAGCTCAAGACCTATACGAAGATCATGGGGATTCCCCTTGAAGTTGCATCCACTCCAAAGGAGCTTGAGCGCGCTGTTGAAAGAAACTCTGATTGCGATCTGATTCTGATAGATACGGCAGGACGAAGCCACAAAGACGCAGACAAGCTTGAAGAGATGAAGGGGTTTCTCCAGACGACCATACAGGCCGATATATATCTGTGTCTTTCAGCTACTACAAAGGACAGAGAGTTGGAGGAAATTCTCAAACGCTTCAGTATATTTGACGTAAGCAAGGTGGTTTTTACAAAGCTTGATGAGTGTGAAAGCTTCGGATGTATTGTTAACCTGCTTCTGAAGGCCAGTCTGCAGATCGCCTACTTTACAAACGGTCAGAGGGTGCCTGAGGATATAGAGGTTGCGACATCAGAAAAACTGGCAGAGCTGATTCTGAAGGGGGCCGAGGCATGAGCACCGTTAGCGGCACTGGCGATCAGGCGGATACACTCAGGGAACTTGCTCGTAACGCCAGGCGTCCCCAGCAGGATGCCGGTTCAGGTTCAGGAAAAAGCGGATCACAGGATGGAATAAGGGTGATTTCAGTCACCAGCGGTAAGGGGGGGGTCGGCAAGAGTAATGTTGTAGCCAATCTCGCCATGGCCCTTGCAGACCTGGGGAAAAAAGTCCTGATAATTGACGCAGACCTGGGAGTTGGAAATCTTGACGTACTTCTTGGTCTTTCCCCGCAATACAACCTGAATCATGTGCTTTCAGGAGAAAAGAGCCTTCCTGAGATTCTTGTGGAGGTAAACTCAAGAATAAAGCTGATACCAGCCGGATCCGGGGTACAGGAGTATACAAGCCTCGGCCAGCATGAAAAGCTGAAATTGCTTGATGAACTGGATATGCTGGAAGAAGAGTTTGACATAATGATCATTGATACAGAGGCCGGAATTTCTGAAAATGTGACCTATTTTACAGTCGCTGCCCAGGAAATTGTCGTAGTTGTGTCTCCCGAACCGACCTCCATTACGGATGTTTATGCGCTTATAAAATTGCTTGCAACCCGTTATTCCGAACATCATTTCAAGGTGTTGGTCAACATGGCCCGCGACAGCGAAGACGCACTGGAGGTCTTCAGAAAGCTGGCCAATGTTGCCGGACGTTTTCTGGACATATCACTGGATTATCTTGGTTGTGTGGTAAGGGACGAAAAATTGATTGACGCAGTCAAGAAGCAGAAGGCTGTTTTCGAGATGTTTCCGGATTCGGAAGCTGCCAGCTGTTTTATGACCCTTGCACGAAGGGTTATAGAGAATTCGAGACAGAACAGGCTTAAAGGAAATATTCAGTTTTTCTTCCGTCGTTATCTCGATGCTTCAGCAGGAGAAAAACCATGAGCCGTCTCAAGGCATATGAGGAGCAGGCAAGTGGCCGTATCCAGAAAACCCGTCAGAACATAATTGTTCAGCATCTTCCTCTGGTTAAATATCTGGTTGGACGTTTTGTGGCCCAGCTTCCTCCTCACCTTGATCCACAGGATCTGACAAGCGCCGCAGTAATTGGTCTTATACATGCCGCTGACAGATTTGATCCTGCAAGGGGTGTACAATTTAAAACATTTGCCGAACAGCATATAAGGGGGGCGATTCTTGATGAGCTTCGCGCCTGTGATCATCTGAGCAGAACCGTGCGCGACAAGTGCAAGATGGTCGAACGGGAGATGACTCGTCTTGAACATCAACTCGGACGTAATCCGACCGGGGAAGAGATGGCAGGATCCCTTAATGTGAGTATGGATGATTACCACCGCCTGCTGGATGAGGTGCATGAGTTCAGTTTTATAAGTATAGATGACAGTTGGGATGACGAAGAGGGACATCCCTTAAGTATTGCTGACATTCTTGGTGATGACGAGAGCAAGAGCCCCCAGAGTCAGGCCATTGCCTCCCAGCTTACAGCCGCTCTGGGTGCCTCAATTGACGGATTACCTGAAAAGGAGCGACTTGCTGTCACCCTTTACTACTATGAAGAGATGAACCTCAAGGAAATAGGTGCAACAATGGGTCTTACCGAATCACGGATATGCCAGATTCTGAGCCAGGCCATGGTGCGTCTAAAGACCAGGATGAAGACTTTCAAGCCCTGAAAGGATAAGGCTATGAACAGTGGAATGTACTCGGCGCTTTCCGGAAATCTTTCAGCCATGAACAGGCTGGATGTAATTACTAACAACCTGGCCAACGTAAATACCAACGGCTTTAAAAGGGACAGACTTGCCTTTGAAAGCGTGCTGGCCGGCAATAACAATCCGCCTGCAGTTCCACCCGGCTCAACAGCAGACCCTGTGCTGCTTAAGGCGAGGATGACAACCGACTTTTCCGAAGGATCACTTATTCAGACAGGGAATCCACTGGATGTAGCAATTCAGGGTAACGGTTTTTTTGTTGTCAGAACCCCGGGAGGTGTCGCGTACACAAGGCAGGGTAACTTTCGTCTTACAGAGGCAGGTGAGCTGGTAACGAGTGAGGGATATCCGGTGCTCTCAAAGTCCGGAGAGTCGCCGGAGGAGGGGCAGCCCATAACCATAAATACTGTGCCTCCTGGCGGGGGAAGGCCTGTTGTTGACAGCGAAGGGAATATAACAGTAAACGCCACTCAGGTGGCAAGGCTTGCGTTATACGATTTTCCCAAACCTTACACTTTGAAGAAGACAGCAGGCAGTATGTTTGTGCCTGAAAATCAGGAAGCAACGCCAGTTGCGCCGGAGGGGTCTGTAACCATTACCCAGGGGGCCATTGAAAAATCCAATGTGGACTCCATTGCAGAAATGGTGCAAATGGTTGAGACCAGTCGTTTCTTTGAGACGTGCCAAAGGGTTATAAGAGGTTTTGATGATATGGCTGCGAAGGCTATAAATGACCTTGGCAGAGTATAAAGTTTAACATACAGGAATGTTTAGCCGATCTTATAAACAGAAACCTTTTAAAGGAGCACCATAAGCCATGATGAGATCACTATGGTCAGCAGCTTCCGGTATGGGGGCACAGCAGCAGAACATAAACGTAATTGCAAACAACCTTGCCAACGCCAATACAACAGGCTTTAAAAAAAGCCGGGCAGATTTTCAGGATCTTATGTACCAGACATTAAAGAATCCCGGTTCGCCATCCACCAATACAAACCAGATTCCTGTTGGAATACAGATCGGTATGGGAGCAAAGCTTGCGGCAGTTTCAAAGATATTTACCCCCGGAGATATAAACCAGACAGGCAACCAGCTGGATGTGGCCATTGAGGGTGAGGGGTTCTATCAGATACAGCTCCCGGACGGCACTACTGCGTATAGCAGGGCTGGCGCTTTCAAGATGGACAGTAACGGGCGGATAGTTACTTCGGACGGTTATCCCATGCTTCCTGAACTGGTAATTCCCAACAATTCAACAAAGATTACAATAGGCAATGATGGCACTGTATCGGCTGTTCAGGCGGGCCAGAATACGGCCTCTACCGTCGGCAACATTCAGCTTGCAAATTTTCCGAACCCGGCAGGCCTTTCGGCAATGGGAAAGAACCTCTTTCTGCAGACGGATGCTTCTGGAAATCCAACCACAGGGGCTCCGGCACAGGATGGATTTGGTTCTCTTGCCCAGGGATATCTTGAGATGAGCAACGTAAGCGTAGTGGAAGAAATGGTAAACATGATAGTTGGCCAAAGGGCCTACGAAACAAACTCAAAGGCCATCAATGCTTCGGACGAGATGCTTCAGACAGCCAATAACCTGAAACGATAATAATTAATGAGAAAAAAAGCTGACATAGTATTGATATTGACCATCATTGTGGCTGCCATTTTAGCGCCTTTCCACCTGTTGGCCGCTCCTCAGGGCAAGGCTGAAGCCAAACAGACCGTTCTTAAGGAACAGGATGTCAGGCAGGCTGTGGAAGCTCTTTTGGAGGCAAAGGTGTCGGGAAGGGGCTGGGATACCAGAATTACGCAGCTTTCAGTTCCATCAGGGACAAAAATCCCTGGGGGGCAGCATGATTTAGAGGTTATTCCGCCACCAAGATGGGATGGGTGGGGGCCAGCCAGTATGACCGTTATGCTACGTGTAAACGGCAGACTTGAAAAGAATATTTCAATCAGAGTTACTGTTGAGGCCCTTGCAGATATGGTTGTGGCAGCGAGACAGATCCAGGCAGGCACAATTCTTTCAAAAGATGATCTCTTGTTGCAGAAACATGATCTTTCGGCAGTAAACGGCAGGTATGTAGCTTCAATAGAAGATGCAGCAGGGAAAAAAATAAGGGGTACAGTCAGACAGGGCTTTCCTGTGCGGGGAGACCAGCTTGAAAAGGTGCCTGTTATAAAAAGCGGCCAGATGGTTACGTTGCTTGCGGAGAGCAGATCTGTGAGGATATCAACAACAGGCCGCGCAAGAAGTTCAGGAGCAGTCGGTGATGTTGTGATGGTTCAGAATCTCGGTTCGCTCAGGGAAATTCCAGCAAAAGTTCTGGATACGTCAACAGTTGTCATAGGATTCTGAAGGAGCAGTGTAATGAAGCGGAAGATACTCTGTAGCAGCTTTTTTGCAGTATTCACACTTTCCGGCTGCACCATCCAGCAGACGCAGGTTACAAGCCCGGCCTTTGATCAGCAGTTGCACAGAAATGTGCCCACATACAGCAATGGGTCAATCTGGCAGACATCAACAATAGCACTCATAGAAGATGGCAAGGCCCGCAGGATAGGCGATATTGTGACAATACTCATAACAGAAACATCCAGCGCCAGCAAGCAGGCCAAGACGGCCACCGGCCGTTCAGCCGAGATGAGCGCAGGCGTACCAGCATTTATGGGGCTTGAGGGTGCAGGTATACTGCTCAACAACCTGGGGGGCAATGAGGCAAACCTCTCAAAGCTGATTGATGCCAGTGCAAGTTCCAAATTTGACGGAAGCGGATCCACAAGCCGTTCAGAGACTCTTAACGCCACCATAAGCGCCAAGGTGATTGACCTGCTCCCCAATGGAAATCTGCGGATTGAAGGAAGAAGAAATATCAAGGTAAACAATGAGGAACAGATAGTAACCATTCAGGGAACAATCAGGCAGCGTGACATAACAGCAGCAAATACAGTTAATTCAATATATGTAGCTGATGCCCAGATATCTTACAGCGGCGAGGGAATAATCTCTGATCGTCAGAAGCCGGGGTGGCTTATGAATGTTGTGGACAAGGTCTGGCCGTTCTGAGAGGCATAGCTATGAAAAAAATAATTATCATCACCATTTTTGTGACATTTTTTCATGCTTTAGCAGTACATGCTGCCAGAATCAAGGATATTGCAGCTTTTGACGGGGTCAGGGAAAACCAGCTTGTGGGATATGGTCTGGTTGTTGGGCTCAACGGATCAGGAGACAGCGATCAGACCAATTTTCCGGTTCAGTCCCTCGTGAACATGCTGGAACGGATGGGGGTTACAATAAGCCCTGCTGACGTGAAGGTTAAAAACGTGGCGGCTGTATCAGTTACGGCAACACTTCCCCCTTTTGCAAAACAGGGTACAAAGGTTGATGTTGTTGTCTCTTCACTGGGGGACGCAAAGACCATAGCCGGCGGCACGCTGGTTATGACTCCGCTCCGTGGTGGTGATAACCATGTCTATGCTGTGGCCCAGGGCTCTGTTTTGACAAACTCTTTTGCCTTTGCAGGTCAGGGGGCATCAGCCACAAAGAATCACCCGACAGCCGGCCGTGTCCCTTCAGGCGCCCTTGTTGAGCGGGAATTGCCAAATGTCCTTACCGGCAAGAGCTCATTGCGCCTTAATCTTATGCAGGCAGATTTTACAACAGCATCTAGGGTTGCCACAGCAATAAACGGTCGTTACAACGGAATTGCAGCCACAACGGATGGGGCTTCCGTCACAGTGCGGATACCGGATGAATTTGCCTCACGGCCAGTGGACTTCATCGCCTCAATTGAAACCCTTGATGTAAAGACGGACAATCCTTCCCGCGTAGTTGTAAACGAAAGGACAGGCACAGTTGTTATGGGAGATGCTGTAAGGATATCAACAGTTGCAGTTTCCCACGGAAATCTGGCGCTTGTTGTCAAGGAGACCCCAAAGGTTTCGCAACCGCCCCCCCTCTCCCCTGGAGTTACAAAAGAAACTCCGAAAACTGATCTGAAGGTTATTGAAGAGACAAAACGCCTGACGCTTCTTCCTGAAGGAGCAACCATAGGAGAGATAATACGCGGCCTTAACCTTTTGGGGGTAACTCCGAGAGACCTCATATCAATTCTTCAGGCCATCAAGGCAGCCGGCGCATTGCAGGCAGACCTTGTAATAATCTGATCTGACATCTACCCGGTGTTTATTTGTTTGTCATCAGCTAACACGCTGTTTTGCTTGTGTATAATTTCTCCACTTCGTTTTTGCTCATTTTATCCTGAAGCCTGCCGGAAGAACCGCCGATTATTAAACTATGAATACTGAAATTGCCATAACCCCGGATGCAGCAGCACAGGAGATGACCCTAGAGAAGCTCCGTCGTGGTGCGGCAAATTCCGTGAACAGCCTTACTGAATCAAAACAGAAGGAAATCAAGAAGGTTGCCCAGGATTTTGAAGCCCTTTTCCTTAATATGATGCTTAAGTCAATGCGTCAGACGGTGGCAGAGGACAAGATTACAGGTGGTGGCAAGGCCGAGGAAACCTATCGTTTTCTACTTGATCAGGAATATTCAAACATAGCTGCAAAGAGAGGTGGTGTAGGTATCGCCTCGGTTGTGGAGAAGGAACTTTTGAAGCGCTACGGATCGGGTGGGTTGACCCCTGCTAAGGCGGCCAGTATTCCAAAGTCGGAGGGAAAAGATGTCAGTGAGCGTTGAGTTGATCAGATATATGGCCATGCAGCAGGCCTCTTTGCAGGAATTGCATTCCCTTATGAAGGATGAAGAGTTGGCCATAATCGCCCTTGACATTGAGAAAATGCAGGAATTGAACATCCTGAAAGAATCGGCTCATCAACGTCATCGTTCTATCCTTATGGAAGGACAGCAGCTCATCTCATCAATAGCAAAACAGACCGGACTTAAGCAGGATGTCAGGCTTAGCCAGGTTATTGAAAAAATGGAACCGGGACTTCAGGCGGAGCTAAGTATGCTTCAGAACGGCTTGATTGAAATAGCCGGAAGGGTAAAGGAACTGGCAAAAAACAACAGGCAGATGCTTGAACGTTTTTTGGGCACTGTAAATGAGTCCCTTGCATTCATACTTCGGGTTCTTAACAGTTCCAGCATGTACGGTTCATCAGGCGTGTACCTTCAGCAGCAGCGAACAGCCGCAATGATGGTGAACAGGGAGGCATAAAATGAGTCTCGGTGCCGTATTGGAAATAGGAAAATCCGGGCTGCAGATATTTCAGGTCTGCGCAGAGGTTACCAGCGAAAATATAGCCAACGTAAATACGCCAGGATATTCCCGCCAGCGTGTTCTTCTTGAGTCGGCTCCACCATCCACCGCCAACGGTTTTTCGCTTGGAACAGGTGTACGCATATCAACCGTTGAAAGATATTACGACGCCCTTCTACAGAAACAGCTTGTAAATGGTGGAACAACAACAAGCTATGACCTGACAAAGTCCCAGGTGCTACAGCAGGTTGAACCTGTTTTTAACGAAATAGCACAGGAAGGTCTTGGAACCGCCATGTCTGCCTATTTCAACTCATGGGAAGACCTTAGTCTTAACCCTACAGGTATGGCAGAACGTCAGGCTGTAATTTCCCGCGGGCAGATTCTCGTGGATCAGTTTCATTATATAGATCGAACCCTTAGCGATACTATAACAATGCAGAACGAAGCGATTCCACCGATCGCGGATGATGTCAACAGGATTCTCAATAATATAGGTCTGCTTAACGGCCAGATAAAAGTTACCGAGCTTATAACCGGAAATGCAAATGAAATGAGGGATGAACGTGATTATCTGGTACGGCAGCTGTCTGATCAGATGGGGGTCAAGTACACAGAGAACTCGGATGGAACAACGGATATTTATGTGAGCCGCAGTGGAACGGATTACTATCTTGTCCAGGGCTCCCAGTACGGAAGCCTCTCATTGTCAGCGCCTCCGGCCAATTACACAGTTACCGTAAATGCAGTAGGTGGCTCAACCGCTGTGGTGGACGGAAATATGTACACAGGGTCTAACGGTGGCGAGTTATGGGCGACTCTGGAGTTGCGTGATACCGACATTCCGGATTACAAGACACAGGTAAATACTCTTGCAGCCCAGATGGTCGGTCAGGTTAATGCCATACATGCCGCCTCATTCACACCGGCAGGCGTCACAGGAATCAATTTTTTTGATCCGTTGGGTACAACGGCTTCCACCATAGAGCTTAATGTTACAGCAACAACCCAGATAGCTGCATCCGCGAGCGCCACAACTCCTGGTGATAACAGCAGGGCAGTAGTAATGGCTCAGCTTGCAAACGTAAACACAATGTCAGCAGGCACTACCACATTCAGCGGCTATTACAATTCCCTTGTGGCACAGGTTGGCCTTGATGTTCAGTCATCCCAGACTGTGCTGACCCAGGATGAGGCGTTCATGAAGCAGCTGACCACATTGAGGGATTCAAATTCAGGGGTTTCGCTTGATGAGGAACTGGCAAACCTTATTACCTACCAGCGCTCATACCAGGCATCTGCCAAGTTGATCACCACGGCTGAAGCGATGCTTGATACGCTGCTTAACATGGTTCAGTAGGAGGATGTCATGCGGATAACACCCAATACAACACTGGAAAACTCTATATATTATATTCAGATGAACCAGAGTCGTCTTGACTCTCTCCAGGAAAAGGTCTCTTCAGGCAAGATGTACAACAAGCCAAGCGATGACCCTGTTGCAACAAACCTTCTGGTGGGACTTAACGACAGGATGACCGCTGCTGATCAGTACAACAGCAATATTACAAAGGCAGACACCTGGTTTCAGATGACCAATGTTTCACTTACCGGAATGACCAGTTTTGTTGATCAGGCTGTAAAAACAGTTTCATCCATTTCAGGAGGTGAAACCGATCCTAATGTAATAAACAATGCTGTCATGCAGTTAAAGTCAATAAAACAGCAGATCGTGGATATGGGTAATACTGCGAATAATGGCGTATATGTTTTTGGGGGCACTAACAATCTTGTGAAGCCGTTTGTGGTAAATACAGGAGACATGACCACCGGCAGCAGCACGATAGCCAATATGAGCAGTGTGGCGGACCTTGCAGTAGGTATGCCGCTTAGCGGCGCCGGTATTCCGGATGGAACCACTATTAGCGCAATAGGTCCAGGCACAATAACCATGAGTAACGCGGCTACTGCAACCCTGACCGGTACCGGGGTCAACGCATATGCCGGTAACAATGGAACCATAAGTGTTGAGATTAATCAGGGGGTAACCCAGTCGCTCAATATTCCGGGACGCCAGGTGATGATGCCTGTATCAGGAGATCCATATGGCTCCACAGATATACTTAAGACAATTGATCAGCTGATTGCTGATGTAAGCGCTTCAAATTCAGCAGGCATAAAGGCGGGGAAAACAGCGCTATACAATGCCTCAATACAGCTTAATTCTGCCCAGAGCGACCTACAGTCCAGGGTTGTGCGTGTCCAGTCTGCATCGCAGATGAACCAGAGCATAATTGACACACTTTCAACAGTGTATGGTAATGTCCAGAATGTTGACTATGCAAAGCTGGGCGTTGAAATGTCCCAACAGATTACAGCCCTTGAGGCGACCCTTTCCTCAACTGCCAAGATAAGCCAGATGTCTTTGCTGAACTATATATAAAGCAGAAGAGAATCAGATTTAAAAGGAGGAATTGAGTATGGCTACATGGAAATGCGAGTGCGGTTTCAGCAAGGAAGGCCGGTGCAAACCTCAGAAGTGTGAAAAATGTGGAGAAAAAGGGAAGTTTGTCAAAGCTGAATAGGCAACATAATTTAGGATATAACTGCAGAGCCTTCAGCCGTTCGAATACAAGATTCGCCCCTACGCACATCTACATCCGGTTGAAGGCTCTGCATATTTGCTGTTTTACATATCATTCCTGTTACTCATGTTTTCAAATCTTGTATGTTCACCCAGGAACGCCAGTTCGACCGTGCCTATGGGGCCGTTACGCTGCTTGCCTATTATTACCTCAGAATTCCTCTCGTGGTTGGCTGTGCATGAACCGTCCCTCTTCCGGCAATGTTCGCAGTATACCGCTTCCCTGTAAACAAACATTATTACGTCAGCATCCTGCTCAATGGCCCCTGATTCGCGAAGGTCGCTCATCATCGGACGTTTGTCATGGCGGTTTTCAAGGCTGCGGTTCAGCTGGGAAAGAGCCACCACCGGAACACTCAGTTCCTTGGCCAGCGCCTTGAGAGATCTGGATATCTCAGAGATCTCCTGCTGTCGGTTCTCTGCATTGGAAGCGCTTCCCCTCATCAGCTGCAGATAGTCCACAATTACAAGGCCAAGATCATGCTCGCTTTTCAATCTGCGTGCCTTTGAGCGTAGTTCAAGAACCGATATGGCAGGTGTGTCGTCAATGAAGATGTTTGATTTAAAAAGTATATCCGCAGCCTTCTGTAACCTCGGCCAGTCAGAGTCAAGAAAGTGGCCTGTTCTCATTCTGCCTGCATCAACCCTTGCAATTGAGGAAAGCAGACGCATCACAAGCTGCTCTTTACCCATCTCAAGGGAGAAGATTACCGAAGAGACCCTGTTCTTTGCCTCAGCGCTTGCATAGCTGGCTATGTTGAGAGCAAGAGTTGTTTTTCCCATGGAAGGGCGGGCGGCTATTATTACAAGGTCTCCCGGCTGGAGTCCGGCTGTCATCTGATCCAGATCTATGTAGCCTGTAGGAATCCCGGTGATCTGCTCTTTCTTCTCGTGTAGTGTCTGAAGAATCTTGAAGGTGTCCTTGATTATCGCCTTTACAGGAAAGTACTGGGGCCTGAGCTTGTTTTCTGAGAGCTCGAAAAGGGATTTCTGGGCTCCGTCCAGAAGCTCGTTTACATTGGCCTGATCATCGTAGCCTTTTGTGACAATTTCAGTGGCTACAGTAATAAGACGGCGGTTAAGAGCCTTCTCCTTCACTATTTTGCAGTAGTAGGCGATATTTGCTGCTGTAGGGACATAATCAACAAGTGTTGCCAGGTATGAAGCGCCTCCCGATGCCTCAATGTCGCCACGGCGTTTAAGTGTCTCTGTGAGTGTGATGAGGTCGCAGGGCTCCCTCCGTTCCGAAAGCTCCAGCATGCCGGAGAAGATCTTTCTGTGGGCCTCCCTGTAGAAATCTTCCGGGCCAAGCAGTTCAAGAACCCTGTTTATGGCATCGTTGTCAATAAGTACTCCGCCAAGTATTGACATCTCCGCTTCAATGCTCTGGGGCGGAAGTTTATGGATTTCAGATCCTGACACAATTACCTCCGATACATCCTGATTACTTCAGTAACCGCTGATACTACACTTTCGGCGTCCTCCATTGTCATGGCGGGAAAAAGCGGGAGTGAAAGGATACGCTCGGAAGCGTAGCTTGCAACAGGAAGATCGCTGTCAGTCACCGGAAGATTCTCCCGATACCAGGCGTGGTGGTGAATCGCCTTGTAGTGGAGTCCTGTTCCTATGTTCAGCTTTTTAAGCTCTGCCATGAAAGTATCCCTGTCTATGGTCAGCATCTCTGTCTTTACCAGCGGGGTATACAGGTGCCAGGCATGACGCTGCTGGTAGGGCGCATATTCCGGCAGTGCAAGCGCTTCCTGATCAGCCAGGCTTCTGTTATAGAACTCCGCAATATCCCTGCGGCGATCAATAAATCCATCCAGACGTGGAAGCTGGTGTATGCCTATGGCTGCCTGGATGTCCATCATGTTGTATTTGAATCCTGGCATCATGATGTCGTAGTTAGGTGTTCCACTGGATGCGAAGCGTTTCCAGGCTTCTCTGCTCATTCCGTGAAACTTCAGGAGCGAGACCTCCTCTGCAAGATTTTCATCCCTGGTGCAGACCATTCCACCTTCTCCGGTAGTTATGTTTTTGTTGGGATGGAACGAGAATATTGAGACAGTGTCGAAGGTTCCGATTTTTTTCCCTTTGTATTCAGTGCCAGCCGCATGGGCTGCATCTTCTATCAGGGCAAGGTTGTGCTCTCCGGCCATTGAGAAGAGTGGATCCATGTCGCAGGACTGTCCAGCAAAATGTACAGGTATTATGGCTCTGGTCTTCGGGCCGATCTTTTCCCTTACTTTTTCAACATCAATGTTAAGCGTGCCTGGTTCGATGTCAGCCAGCACAGGGGTCGCCCCGGCAAGTATTATCATGCTCACTGTTGATGCAAATGTCATGGGTGTGGTTATGATTTCATCACCTTCACGCATCTTGAGGGCCATGAGGGTCAGGTGGAGCCCTGCTGTTGCCGAACTTAGGGGTACGGCAAAGGGGGCGCCGATATAATTTTTGAATTCATCTTCAAAGCGTTTGACCTTTGGGCCTGTGGTTATCCAGCCGGAGCGGAGTGAATCAACAACCTCATTAATCTCGTCATCTCCTATAGAGGGGGTTGAAAACGGAAGGAACTTTTCTCTCATGTCTTTTAAAACTCCTTTGGATTCAGGGCCTGTTGAGCAAAAGAACCCTGTCGCCCCTGCGGGCAATTATTTGTGATTCCTTGAATATCAGTGGAAACATCTTTAGCACTACATTGTCCGAGACACAGAAGATCCTCTGCTCTGAGAGCCAGAGGGACATGAAGCGGTGCGGGTCCATGAACCAGGCAGAGTGATCTCCCTGACGGCTTCCAAAATCAAGTTCACCCTTATCAAGAACAAGTATTACACGTTTTCCTGTATAGAAATTAATGCCCTGCTCATACCCAAGGGCAGCGACCTGATCACCGGCCCTTATTTCCCTGTTGATGAGCATTGCAAAGGATTTTGAAGATGCCCCCGGGGCAATGGCCTTTTCATATACCGTCCTTGTTGCAAAAGTCAGGGTTATTCCGGAAAGGGCCGTGATGAGAATAACTACGACCGGATACTGCACAGTTCGGATAGTTATTGCTGTTAAGAATGCTCCCTGCAGCAACAGGGCTGCGCCAAGTACAGATACAATGGAAAAGCCGAGAAAAGGCCTGTAGAAATTTATGAAACCGGAAATCTGTATGGGCAGAAATTGAGATGCCTTTGCCTGAAAAACCGGGAGAAATGCGAACAGAAGAAACAGTGCTCCCATTATTACAAGAAGGCCAGAAGCCATCAGCGATGATTTCCGGATTCTGTCCGGCTCTTTTTCAATGGCGGAAGAAAAACGGCTTGCTACAAGTATTGCAAGCGGAGGGCATACCGGAAGCATGTATGGAACAAGTTTGGAGCTGGAAATGGAAAAAAACAGAAAAGGGAGCGCAAACCAGAGTATCAGGAAAAGATCCGGATTTTCATTGCTGGATTTCCATCTTTTCCATCCTGAATATATTGCAGAAGGTATCTGGGTGAACCATGGAAAGAGGATTCCAAGTATTACAGGAATGAAATACCAGAAAGGCTGGTATCTCCCATGGACAGTGCTTGTAAAGCGCTGAAAATGTTCATGTATGAAGAAGAAATGCAGAAATTCCGGGTTTTTCTGTGAAACAGCAACAAACCAGGGGGAAGCAATTGCAGCAAAAACCAGCAGGCCGGATATCCAGGGAATCTTTAAAAGTAGTTTCCACTGTTTTGATATCAGCAGATACCAGAATATGA
>CAZXTZ010000015.1:20815-24165 GCA_964643645.1 uncultured Geobacteraceae bacterium | reverse complement strand
TTTGTTGGTTATATCTATGTCTGGAAAAAAGGAGCACTGGAATGGGAGTAAATCAGCCCCTCGGTGGTAACGTAACCGTTACGTCACTTGATAAGCTGGTCAACTGGGTCAGGAAGTCCTCCATCTGGCCGATGACCTTCGGTCTGGCCTGCTGTGCCATTGAGATGATGGCTACTGGTGCATCGCACAACGACCTTGACCGTTTCGGCATAATCTTTCGTGCATCTCCACGTCAGTCTGACTGCATCATCATAGCCGGCACAGTTACAAAGAAGATGTTGCCGGTTATCAAGACAGTCTATGAGCAGATGCCTGAGCCCAAATGGGTTGTTGCAATGGGAGCCTGTGCATGTTCCGGTGGTGTGTTTGATACATACAGTGTTGTGCAGGGAATTGACGAGGCTTTGCCGGTTGATGTTTATATTCCGGGTTGTCCGCCACGTCCAGAAGCGCTTCTTTATGGTCTGATGAAGCTTCAGGATAAAATTATGGGTGAAGCTAACTCATTTGGTTCAGTATTTGGTCTTGGTGAGCGTACATCGACTGTTTGATTTTAATAAACTGGGTTGCTGTGAATTAACTAATTATTAACGGAAAAGGTTTCGACGCTATGGCAGACACAAATCGTGCCGTTGAAAAACTGCAAGAGAAGTATCAGGCCTCCATTCTGGAGGTGAAGCAGGATCGTGGTGACTGGATCGTTACGGTCAAAAAGGATGCTGTTATCGAAGTTCTTGCCTTTCTGAAAAAAGAATGCAAGTTCGACATGTTGACCGACGTAACTGCCATTGACTATCTCGGCAAGCCTGGCGACCGCTTTATGATGGTATACCAGCTGACATCGGTTTCATTCAAGGATCGCTTAAGACTGAAGGCTTCGGTATCTGAAGATGTGTGCATAATAGAAAGTGCAACTCAGGTATATGCATCTGCCAACTGGCTTGAGCGTGAAGTGTTTGACCTGTTCGGGATTCGATTCAGCAAGCACCCTGATCTTCGTCGGATTCTTATGACCCCTGACTGGGAGGGCCATCCATTGCGCAAGGATTATCCGTTGCAGGGGCCTGGAAGAGAGCCATACAAAGGCCGTCTTTCCTGATAGAGAATACAACGCACTTAACTAGCAGACGAGGCTATAAATGGCGAACAATGAAATAATGACAATTAATATGGGGCCGCAGCACCCCAGTACACACGGTGTTCTGCGTATGTTGATCGAGCTGGATGGTGAAACCATTCTGAAGATTGATCCGGATATTGGTTACCTCCATCGTGGTGTTGAGAAACTCTCCGAATATCGCACATACCATCAGACTCTGCCTTTAACTGACCGTCTCGATTATCTTGCGCCGATGAGTAATAATCTCGGATATATGCTTGCAGTTGAAAAGCTGCTGGGTATAGATGTTCCGGAGCGCGCCCAGACAATCAGAATTATTATGACCGAACTGACACGCCTCCAGTCTCACTTGGTCTGGCTTGCCTGTCACGCCCTTGATATTGGTGCCATGACAGTGTTTATATATGCATTCCGTGAGCGTGAAGTCATCATGGAGACTTATGAGCTTATTTCAGGCGCCAGGATGACATCAAACTTCTTCCGTGCAGGTGGTCTGTCTCAGGATGTTCCTCCTCAATTTGAGAAGAAGGTGCGTGATTTTATGGCAGAAATGCCAGCTTTCATAGACACATATGAGGGGTTGCTTACAGGTAACCCTATCTGGCGCAAGCGTACAATAGGTAATGGAGTTATATCTGCAGAAGATGCAACAGATATTGGTATAACCGGCCCGGCACTTCGTGGATCCGGTGTAGATTTTGACCTCCGCCGCGATATTCCATATGCAGGCTATGAAAACTATAAATTTGAAGTGCCGGTTGGAACGGAATGTGACACTTTTGACCGTTACAAGGTTCGTCTGATTGAAATGCGCGAATCCTGCAAAATAGTAAATCAGGCATTGGATCGTCTCAAGCCAGGACCTGTTCTGGCAGATGAACCGCAGGTGTGCTACCCTCCGAAAGATTCAGTATACAACAGCATCGAAGGACTTATTCACCACTTCAAGATCGCAAGTGAAGGTTATCCGGTTCCAGAAGGCGAAGTTTACATGGGGATCGAGGCTCCCAAGGGAGAATTGGGTTTCTATATTGTAAGTGATGGCAGTGGCAAGCCTTACCGGATGAGAATTCGCCCGCCTTCATTTGTAAACCTGCAGGCCATTGAAAAAATGGCTAAAGGTTCCATGCTTGCTGACCTTGTTGCTGTCATCGGTACGCTGGATATCGTGTTGGGCGAGATTGACCGCTAGACTGTTACCGAAAGGGGAGGCCGCAGATGACTGAAGCGGTTAAAGAGCAAGAGACAGAAGAGATTGAAGAGCCTGTCATAGATCTGTCCATTGCCGAAAAAGTAATTGATAAATACAAGGATATACCTGGAAACCTTATGCCGGTATTGCAGGGCATACAGGACGGTTATGGCTATGTTCCCAAGATTACAGTTGATTACGTTGCAGAGAGGCTCAACGTATACCCTAGCCAGATATACGGAGTATTGACATTTTATGCGCAGTTTCACCTGAAGCCGCGTGGTAAATTCATTATCCGTGTATGCATGGGAACTGCCTGCCACGTTCTGGGAGCCGAGCGGATTAAAGAGTCTTTCTATGACCGTATAAAAATAGGTCACGCTGAAACATCATCGGATCGTCGTTTTACCTTTGAGCTGGTTGCCTGCCTTGGTGCCTGCGGTATGGCCCCCCTTGCAATGGTCAATGATGAGACCTACGGTAAAATGACAGTTCAAAAAGTTGATGAGATCATTAAGGAATACACTGCGCTCCCGCTCTAGTTTCGGGACGTTCGTCAGGGGACAGGAAACATGGCTGAAGCTATCAAGATATTGATCTGTCAGGGAACGGGCGGCATCTCCGCCGGAGCCAAAAAGGTAGAGGCCGAGTTCAACCGTATTATTGCCGAGAAGGGTTTGACTGCAACTGTCGGCAAGCGTTGCGATGTTATCAAAACCGGCTGCCGCGGTCTCTGCGCCAACGACGTTCTTGTTGACATTGTTGACGACAATGGTTGCACAACATATGACTTTGTTATGCCTGAAGAGGTGGCAAAGCTGGTTGATGAACATATTGTTGCCGGTGAACCGATCGAGAAGCGTAAGGCAAAGCCCTACTATAACAAGTTCGTTGACGCGCAGCGCCGGATCGTAATGTCCGGCTGTGGTCAGATTGACGCAGAATCTCTTGATGCTTATCTGGCAGAAGACGGTTTCAAGGCAATTGAAAAGTGCATAAAATCTATGAAGCCTGCTGAGGTAACGGAAGAAGTTAAAA
>CAZXTZ010000015.1:0-20805 GCA_964643645.1 uncultured Geobacteraceae bacterium | reverse complement strand
GGGTGCGGGTGATCGTGCACCCCGAGTGCCCGGCCGCGGTCGTGGAGGCGGCGGGTTTCCCACCGGTATGAAGTGGTCTTTCTGCGCTGCCTCGCCGGGACATCACAAGTATATAATCTGTAACGCTGACGAAGGCGACCCTGGCGCATTCATGGATCGTTCGATTCTTGAGGGAGACCCCTACTGCGTTATTGAAGGTATGATGATAGCAGGCTATGCAATAGGTGCACAGTTTGGATACGTTTATGTTCGTGCAGAGTACCCACTGGCCATTGATCGTCTTCAAAAAGCGATAGATACCTGCTATGAGAAGGGATACCTTGGGAAGAACTGCATGGGACTTGGTTTTGAGTATGACATGCGGATCAAGAAGGGTGCAGGAGCTTTTGTCTGTGGTGAGGAAACCGCACTTATGGCATCAATTGAGGGTGAGCGTGGAATGCCACGCCCACGTCCTCCTTTCCCTGCCGTTAAGGGTCTGTGGCAGCATCCTTCAAACATTAACAACGTAGAAACTTTTGCAAACGTACGTCATATTATCAATAACGGTTCTGAATGGTATGCAGCAATAGGTACCGATACAACCAAGGGAACCAAGATATTCGCTGTTACAGGCAAGGTTAAGCACACCGGCCTCGTTGAAGTGCCCGCCGGTATGAAGGTTCGTGAGGTTATTTACGATGTCTGCGGCGGTATACTTAACAATCGCAAGTTTAAGGCGGTTCAGGCAGGTGGACCTTCCGGTGGTTGTATCCCGGCTGAAATACTTGATACCCCTGTTGACTACGACTCATTGATTAAAGCTGGCGCAATGATGGGCTCAGGTGGTCTGGTTGTAATGGACGAAACAACCTGCATGGTGGATGTATCCAAGTTCTTCCTTACATTTACAAGGATGGAGTCATGCGGTAAGTGCGTCCCGTGCCGGATTGGTCTGAAAGCCATGCTGGATATTCTTGTAAGGATCACCGAGGGCAACGGTCGTGAAGGCGATTTAGATACACTGATTGATCTAGGTACTACAATCAAGCAGGCATCCCTCTGCGGCTTGGGTCAGACAGCTCCTAACCCGGTTCTTTCTACCATTCGTTATTTCCGTGATGAATATGAAGCCCACATTACTGACAAGCGCTGTCCTTCCAACTCTTGTAAAGAACTTCTTCTCTGGCAGGTTGTTGAAGACAAGTGTGTAAAATGCGGCGCTTGTAAAAAGGCCTGTCCTGTTGATGCCATAGTATGGGAAAAGGGGCAGCTTGCTTATCTGGATAAGGAAAAGTGTACAAAGTGCAAGTCCTGTTATGATGCATGCCGTTTCATGGCTATCGAGTAATATAAAAAAGCTGAGAGAACATAAGTAAAAAGAGGTTGAGATGGTCACTCTTACAATAGATGACAAGCAGGTTTCTGTAAAAAAAGATTCAACGATCTATGATGCCGCCAAAGCAGCAGGTGTCAATATACCGATACTCTGCCATGATAAGAAGCTGAAGCCTTTTGGTGCCTGCCGTATGTGTCTGGTTGAAGTTGAGCAGATGAAGGGACGTCTTATCCCTGCATGCACAACTCCGGTAACTGAAGGTATGATCGTTCGCTCATCTACTCCTCCTGTCGAAAAGGCCCGTAAGCTTGTTCTTGAACTTCTTTTGCTTAATCACCCTCTTGATTGCCCGGTATGCGACAAGGGTGGAGACTGCGAACTACAGAACCTTGCATATGATCATAAGGTAAACGTTAATCGGCTTACCGATGCTAAATTTCAGCATGAAATTGACTACAATAACCCACTCATCGAGCGGGATCAGAATCGTTGCGTATTGTGTGGAAAGTGTGTACGGATTTGCGATGAAATTGTTGCAAGAGGTGCGCTAACATTCATAGGTCGCGGTATTGAAACCAAGATTGGCACCGAGTTTGATGGTCCCCTCAGTTGTGAATTCTGTGGCTCATGTATTTCGGTTTGTCCGGTCGGCGCACTGCTCGCCCGACCTTTCAAATTCAAATCACGCTTCTGGGCACTTAAAAAGAAGAAAACAGTTTGTGGTTATTGCGCTACAGGCTGTAATCTTACCCTTGGCGTTAAGGATAATACAGCAGTAGTCACTACCGTATACGATGAAAATCAGGGCTTTCATAATGGTCAGCTTTGTGTGAGAGGCCGTTTTGGTTATCAATTCATCAATTCCGATAAACGCCTGAAGCAGCCAATGATCAGAAAGAATGACCAGTTGGTCGAGGCATCATGGGATGAAGCTTTATTTCTTGTCGCGGAGAAACTGAAAGTTGCTGGAACATCAGCTGCAGCCATTGCAACTCCACGCATGACCAATGAAGAACTTCTGCTCTTAAAACAACTTATGACTGAGCAGGTAGGTACCCAGAATATTGATCATTCTGCCGGTTATGCACATTCTGCTGTATCTGAAGGACTTGCGAAAAGCCTTGGTGTGGCTGCTTCTTCCTCAACCATAGTCGACATTCAGAAGAGTAATCTGATCCTAGCCGTAAAATCTGACCTTTACGAAACACACCCTGTGGTTGGATTTGAGATAAATATGGCTGTCAAGAACAAAGATGTAAAACTTCATTTGATCTCTGACAAGCGTGGTAAACTTTCCAGACTTCCAGGAGCCAATCTCTACCTGAATAATCCTTCAACGGATGTAATACTGTTAAATTCAATTGCAAAAGTCCTTATAGATGAAAATCTTACAGTAACACCGGCGACTCCTGAGCTAGCGTCTGCTCTGGCCGAATTCACCCCAGAGAAAGTTTCAGCAGTCACTGGTGTTTCACCAGATGAAATCCGTTCTCTTGCCAGGGCATATTCTACAGCAGAAAATGCGATCATAATATTTACATCAGGTCTCGCATATCCTGCTGCAAACGCAGAACTTGCTCATGCGGCATCCAATATTGCAATTCTGTCAGGAAAACTTGGCAGGGAAGGTTCTGGCATACTCGCTCTTCAAGAAAAGAATAACAGTCAGGGCGCCATTGATGTGGGGTTCATTCCAGGTCAGGGCGGACTTGACGCTCAGAAAATACTTGATGGATGTTCAAATGGTTCTATCAAGACACTTCTTGTCGCTGGGGAGAATCCGGCTGTATCCTATCCAAATCAGCAAAAAATTAAAAAAGCCCTTGATTCTGTTGAATTCCTTGTTGTTGCCGATCTGTTTCTTACAGAAACAGCACAATATGCTGATGTGGTGCTGCCAGTCTGCTCTTATGCTGAAAAAGAAGGTACATTTACTGCAACTGACCGTCGTGTTCAGAGGATAACACCAGCAATTCCTGCTGTTGCTCAGAGCAGAAGTGAGTTTAAGGTATACGGTGACCTTATCCGTCTGCTTGGCGGTCAGGCACCAGCAACAATATCTGAGGCATTCTCAAAAATAGCCGTCTATAAGGATCTTACCTACGACAAACTTGGCGAGGATGGTTTGTTTGTAACCAATCAAATTACTCCTGTACAGATTGTTCCAAAAGTTGCGATCCCTGCTACAGATGCAGGAAAATACAAGCTCCTGACAGGCGCGGCCCTTTACCACTGCGGCACCATGTCAATGTACGGTGAAGGTACTGTCGCAGTTTGTAACGAAGTATATGTAGAGGTCTCCCGCACAGATGCAGCAAAGCTGAACATTGTTGACGGTACTGCAATCAAGCTGACTTCCGCTACAGGTTCAATGACCATCAAAGCAAAGATTTCACCTCGGATGCCTGAAGGCGTACTGTTTGTACCGTATCATTTCGCCGAAGCACCGGTCAGTTCAATCTGGACTGGTGAAGCAGTAACGGCTGTAGCTATATCAAAGTAACAGTTTTAAGTCTCTTAACGCTACCAAAGAAGGAAGAGTGACCGATGGGAATCGAGATTCTAGGACTGCCGTTGTATTATTACATCGCCATGGTTGCCAAGGTACTGATCGCATTTGTGTTCGTTCTGCTGACAGTCGCCTATGCGACTTATGCCGAACGTAAGATCATTGGCTGGATGCAGGTGCGGATCGGACCTAACCGTACAGGTCCAATGGGGTTGTTGCAGCCGATAGCAGACGGCTTGAAGCTCTTCTTCAAGGAAGAGATCATACCGGCTGAGTCGAACAAGTTTGCTTTTCTGCTTGCACCGCTTATTGCATTGATACCAGCATTCATAACCTTTGCTGTCATACCTTTCGGGGACACAGTCAAGATATTTGGTTATGATGTTCCTCTCCAGATAGTTGGCTATTATGATTCAGGCGTGGGCAAGGTCATTGATATCAACGTAGGGATGCTCTATGTTCTTGCAATGTCTTCCCTGGGCGTATACGGCATAGTTCTCGCCGGCTGGGCATCCAACAGCAAGTATTCTCTCCTGGGTGGCCTTCGTTCTTCAGCTCAGATGATTTCATATGAACTTGCAGCTGGCTTGGCAATCATTCCGGTTTTCATGCTGACCGAGTCACTTTCGCTTCAGGAGATCATCAAGGCCCAGGCTGGAATGAAGTGGTTCATCTGGAACAGCCCAATGACTTTTGCTGCAGGTATGATTTTCTATGTGGCTACACTTGCTGAAGTAAACCGTACTCCATTCGACCTCCCGGAGGCGGAAACAGAGCTTGTCTCGGGTTTCTGTACGGAATATTCATCCATGAAGTATGCAATGTTCTTCATGGCCGAATATGCCAACATGGTAACAGTGAGTGCTCTTATGGTTACTTTGTTCCTGGGTGGCTGGGATGGTCCTCTTGTTTCCACCTTCCCGCTCCTGTCAGTTGTATACTTTGTTGCCAAGGTCTACTTCCTGATGTTCATGGCAATGTGGATCAGGGCAACTCTGCCACGTTACCGTTATGACCAGCTTATGGCTCTTGGCTGGAAAGTAATGCTGCCAGCCACATTGGGTATAATTGTTGTTACTGCAATTGCTGGCCACTTCGGATTCTACACATTTACCGGTCTTTTCGGGAGATAGGTTAAGTTAGATAACTCTTTAGTTTAAAAGAACTACAGTTTTAATAGAGGACGACGTTATGCCGAATCCGTTTACACCGATAATGCAAGGAATGAAAATCACATTTGGCCATTTGTTCAAGAAGCCGGTAACTCTCATGTATCCGGAAGAACGTCCAAAAGTAGCCGAACGCTACCGTGGTCTTCAGGCCCTGAAAGTATCTCACGACAAGACTAAATGTGTTGCCTGCTATCTCTGTCCAACTGTGTGTCCCGCAAAGTGCATCACGGTTGAGGCTGGTGAAGATTCAAATCACGACAAGTTTGCAGCCAAGTATGAAATTGACGTCTTGCGTTGTATTTTTTGCGGTTACTGTGTTGAGGCATGCCCGGTGGATGCCCTGAAGATGACCGGTGAGTTTGAGTTGGCCAATTATCGCCGTGAAGACTTCATCTTCACCAAGGAACGACTTCAAGAAAAGAAATAAAGGAGCGTTGTACATGGACATTTCATCTGTCTTTTTTGCCCTAGTCACTTTAGTGGCCGTAGTCTCGGCCCTGCTGGTCGTGACATGCAAGAACCCGATCAACAGTGCGCTTTCGCTGGTGATGACGTTCTTCTGCCTGGCAACCTATTATGCCATGCTGAACGCTCCATTCATGGCAGCTGTCCAGATCATCGTTTATGCCGGTGCAATCATGGTTCTGATCATTTTTACCATAATGCTATTGAACATCCGCGTTGATGCAAACAAAAAAGCTAGTCACCAGATTGCGCTCGGAACTGTTACAGGCGTTGTTACACTTCTACTGATCGGTTTGTTTCTCACCCGCGGTAAGGTTTCGCCTCCAGTTGGTGACATTACAAATGCAATGATTAATCAGGTTGGCCATACCGAACTGCTCGGTAAAGTAATGTTCACTCAGTTCCTTCTTCCTTTTGAAGTAACCTCGATACTGCTCCTTGTTGCAATGGTTGGCGCAGTAATCCTGGCAAAGAGAAAACTCTCCTAGAGGTGCCGATACCATGGATACACTTAATAACTATCTCATCGTAAGTGCAGTGCTTTTTTCAATCGGTACCGTAGGGGTGCTGACCCGCAAAAATGCAATAGTAGTTTTCATGTGCATAGAACTTATGCTGAACGCTGTAAACCTGACTTTTGTTGCCTTTTCGCGGCACCTTGGCAACCTTGACGGACAGATATTCGTTTTCTTCATAATGACTGTCGCTGCTGCTGAAGCCGCTGTTGGCCTTGCAATGTTTATTTCATTCTTCAACAATCGTGAATCCATTGATATTGATGATGTAAATCTGTTGAAGTGGTAGTTTTCCCTCTAAAGTACAGAGTATCTGAATTTGAACTTGTAAAGACGAGATAAAGGAGTAGCTCAATGTTCGACAATGTGTGGCTGATACCACTGTTCCCCCTGATCGGTTTCCTTATCAACGGTCTACTGGGGAAGAAGATCAAGAACGAGACTGTCATCGGCAGCATCGGCACTCTTGCCGTATTCGCTTCCTTTATCATGTCCGTTAAGACCTTCTTCAATCTGATCTCACTTCCGGCTGTAGAGCGTTCCGTGAATGTAAAGGTTTTTACCTGGATGACTGCCGGTAATTTTAACGCAGACATCGCATTTCTTATTGATCCTCTCTCATGTCTGATGCTCCTCGTTGTTACAGGTATCGGTACCCTGATCCATATTTATTCCATTGGATACATGCATGGTGAGGAAGGCTTCTATCGCTTCTTTGCATACCTTAACCTTTTCGTCTTTTCCATGCTTCTCCTTGTTACCGGTAACAATCTGTTGCTCATGTTCGTTGGCTGGGAAGGTGTTGGTCTCTGTTCTTATCTGCTCATCGGCTACTACTTCCACAAGAAGTCTGCAGGTGATGCTGGCAAGAAAGCGTTTGTTATGAACAGGGTTGGTGACTTTGGATTCCTTCTGGGAACATTCACTCTCTTCTGGTGGCTTGGAAGTACTCACAACGTCTGGACAATCCAGTTTACAGAATTGGCCAAGAATGCTCATTTATTCCCAACTGGCGGTGTTGTTACGGTCATAACCCTTTGTTTCTTTCTTGGTGCTACTGGCAAATCTGCCCAGATACCTCTCTATACCTGGTTGCCTGACGCGATGGAAGGTCCAACCCCGGTTTCAGCTCTTATACATGCTGCCACAATGGTTACAGCTGGCGTATACATGATAGGCCGCATGAGTTATCTTTTTATCCGCTCACCTGAAACAATGATGACTGTTGCAGTAGTTGGAGCATGTACTGCGCTTTTTGCTGCAACCATAGGCACAGCCCAGAACGATATCAAGCGTGTTCTTGCATATTCTACAGTTTCACAACTTGGCTATATGTTCCTTGCAATGGGTGTCGGTGCATTTACAGCAGGTATCTTCCATCTGATGACCCACGCATTTTTCAAGGCTTGCCTCTTCCTTGGTTCAGGTGCGGTAATTCACTCGATGCACCATGCATTACACAAGGTTCACTCACATGATGATGCTCAGGATATGCGTAATATGGGTGGATTGTCCAAATTCATGCCAATGACATATGGCACCTTCCTGATAGCAACAATAGCCATTGCGGGCATACCTGGTTTCTCTGGTTTTTTCTCCAAGGACGAGATACTTTGGCAGGCCTTTGCGAACCCCCTCCACGGTGGTGTTAACATGTTGCTTTGGGGATTTGGTGCATGCGCAGCTCTTCTTACAGCATTCTACATGTTCCGGCTTGTATTTATGACTTTCCACGGAACCTGCAGAATCAAGTCAGGTGCTGAGAAGCATCTCCACGAATCTCCAATGGTTATTGTTTTCCCGCTACTTGTTCTGGCTCTGCTCTCTGCTGTTGGTGGTTACGTTGGTTTACCAAAGCTTATCGGTGATGTTGTTGGCGGTGTTCCCAATTATCTTGAGCACTATCTTGAGCCTGTATTTGCAAATGCAAACGCTTATATGCAAGCCCATACCCATCATGGACATCACAGTCATGCCCTTGAGTGGGGTTTGATGGGTTTCTCGGTTCTGATTGCACTTGTAGGTATAACCATTGCCTACACTCTTTACATGGCTAATCCGGATATTCCCAAAAAGTTTACCACTGCCTTCCCGGTTCTGCATCGTGCAGTTTATAACAAGTGGTACATTGATGAAATCTATGACTTTCTTTTCGTCAATCCTTGCAAGGCTTTTGGTCGCTTCCTCTGGAAAGGTTTCGACGTACTTGTTGTTGACGGCATTGTTAATGGTGTAGCTACTGTTGTAATGTCTTTCGGTGGCGTGATCCGCTATGTGCAGACCGGACAGATCTATAATTATGCTTGGTCCATGGCCTTTGGTGTGGTTGTAATCATCGGCTACTACCTGTTCAAGTAACTAACAGTCTGATTTTGTACCAAAGGAGCAGATTCGATGAGTAACATTCTGAGCGTGATGACCTTCCTGCCCGTCGTGGGGGTACTCTTGCTGCTCTTCATCCCCAAGGGGAGCAATGGAGTGCTGCGCAGTGTCGCACTTGTAACGACACTGGTAACCTTTCTGGTGACCTTGCCTGTGATTACCGGTTTCCAGACAATTGCCGATTACCAGTTCGTTGAGAACGTCCCATGGATTGCAGCCGGGCCGTTTGCAATGCGCTACAATATCGGCATAGACGGTATCAGTTTCTGGCTCGTTGTTCTTACCAACTTCATTATGCCTATAGCCGTCCTTTCTACCTGGACTGCTGTAGAGGAAAATGTAAAAGAGTACATGATATGCCTTCTGCTTCTTCAGACAGGTATGTTGGGTGCCTTTGTGGCTCTTGACCTCTTCCTCTTCTACATATTCTGGGAAGTGATGCTTATCCCCATGTATTTTATAATCGGCATCTGGGGTGGCAAGAACCGTGTATATGCAGCGGTCAAGTTCTTCATATACACAATGGTAGGTTCACTCCTTATGCTTGTGGCATTGATCTACCTCTATTTCCTCGGAACCAAGACCGGCATAACCGATTTCAGCCTGGTACACTTCTTTGATCTCAAGGTTGATCCGGCCACCCAGACATGGCTGTTCCTTGCCTTTGCACTTGCCTTTGCCATCAAGGTTCCCATGTTTCCGCTTCACACATGGTTGCCGGATGCCCACACTGAAGCACCTACAGCCGGCTCAGTAATACTTGCTGCTATTCTTCTCAAGATGGGTACATATGGTTATATCCGCTTCGCAATGCCACTTTTCCCTGAAGCGACTCACCAGTTTACTCCTCTTATCGCAACCCTGGCCGTTATCGGCATCATCTACGCGGCGCTTGTAGCAATGGTACAGGAAGATGTTAAAAAGCTTGTTGCATACTCTTCAGTTGCTCACTTAGGTTTTGTTATACTCGGAATGCTTGCCCTCAATGAACAGGGTATAACTGGCGCGCTTTTACAAAATCTTAACCATGGTATATCAACTGGCGCGCTCTTCCTTATTGTCGGCTTCATTTATGAGCGTCGCCATACTCGTCTTATCACCGATTTTGGCGGGCTTTCCAAGCAGATGCCGGTATTTGCTACAATATTCATGATTGTTACGCTTTCATCTGTAGCCCTGCCAGGAACTAACGGTTTTGTAGGTGAGTTTCTGATTCTTGTGGGTGGTTTTGAAAGCAGCCTGCGCTGGTGGACAATAGTTGCATCAAGTGGTGTTATTTTTGCCGCTGTCTACATGCTCTGGATGTTCCAGCGTGTTATGTTTGGTGAGCTTGATAACCCCAAGAACCAGCAACTTCAGGATCTTAATGCCCGTGAAATAATAATAATGCTTCCGCTTCTGGTAATGATCTTTGTAATGGGTGTATATCCCAACCCGTTCATAGAAAAAATGACCCCATCAATAAAGAAGATTGTTGCTCATACACGTATTGAACCTGTTAAAACGGCAAAGGTAGCAGCACCGGCAGAGATGCCTGCAGCACCCCATGCAGCAGATCAAGCAGTAACCGGACAGCCTGCAGCTGTACCTGCAGATCAACCTGCCGCTGTAAAACCGGCTGGCCACTAGTAAATAAGAGTTAATGCCCTGGAGGATTGTTAAATGGATATCAATGTAGCCCAACTCTTTCAGACGATTAACCTGAATGTAATCATGCCAGAGATTATACTCTCTGTTCTCGGTATGGTTCTCCTTCTGGTTAACGTATTCATCCCCTCCAACTCAAAAGGTTATCTTGCGTGGGTCAGCCTTATTGGCATCGTGGGGGCCGGACTTGCTGCAGTCAGCGGATGGGGAATCACCATTGAAAGCTTCAGTGGTTCTGTTGTTCAGGATAATTTTTCGATATTCTTCAAAATTATCTTCCTTGTTGCTGCCGGACTTGCTGTACTCATAAGTGGTCAATATATGGAGCGTGAAGATTGTAATCACGGAGAGCTTTATCCCATTATTCTCTTCACTACTGTTGGTATGATGCTTATGGCTGCAGGTACAGACCTAATGACCATCTTCCTCGGTCTTGAGCTTATGTCCATACCTCTGTATGTTCTCTCCGGTTTCAACCGCAACAACATAAAATCCAATGAAGCCGGTATGAAGTACTTTCTTCTTGGTGCATTCTCAACAGGATTTTTGCTGTACGGGATGGCCCTTGTTTATGGTGTTACTGGTACAACAAGGATCGCAAAAATTGCTGCTTTCGCTAATCAGATCGGTCCGACAGGCAACACGATGCTGCTTATCGGAATGTTCCTTATACTGACCGGTTTCTGTTTCAAGATTGCAGCTGTTCCTTTCCATATGTGGACTCCTGATGTTTATGAAGGTGCTCCGACTCCTATGACCGGTTTCATGTCAGCTGGCCCCAAGGCAGCCGGTTTCGCAGCAATGCTTCGCCTTCTGCTCGTAGCATTCCCTGTGATGAAGGCAGACTGGGCTGATCTGCTCTGGATTCTTGCAGTGCTCACAATGACGGTTGGTAACTTTACCGCCCTGCGTCAGGATAACATCAAGAGAATGCTTGCATACTCATCAATTGCCCATGCCGGCTACGCACTTGTTGGTTTTGCTGCTGCAAACGCAACAGGTACATCAGGTATTCTTTTCTACATGCTTTCATATGCTTTCATGAACATTGGTGCTTTTGCGGTTATCGTTCTTGTTGGCAAGAAGGGCGAGGCGAATGGCACTGTTATGGATTTTGCTGGCCTTGCCCAGAAGAGACCGCTCCTTGCCGCTACAATGGCTCTCTTCCTCTTCTCTCTGGCTGGAATGCCTCCGACAGCAGGCTTTATCGGCAAGTTTTACCTTTTCTCAGGCGCTATCCAGGAAGGCTACATCTGGCTCGCAATTATAGGGGTACTTAACAGTGCTGCATCAGTTTATTACTACCTCAGAGTTATCGTTTACATGTACTTCAAGCCAGGTGAAGAGGAGTTTGACTGGATCACAGTATCCGCACCGCTTGCTCTTGCCCTTGTAGTATCTGCTGCCGGTTCTTTGATTCCTGGGATAATTCCTTCCCTTATCCTTCAGTTCGCCCAGCAGGCCGTTAAGCTTATATAGAAGTTTTACCTCTGGATTCTAAAGGCGCCTTCAATTGTTGGAGGCGCCTTTTTTTAGATATTAACCTATAAAAAACAGTTGTTCACGCAAAGCCGCTAAGTTCGCTAAGGAAAACAGACGTTTTAAAAAATTGACATATCACCTTTGTGGTGGAGTATACTTTTTATCTAACACTCTTATTTCTTTGCGTCTTTGCGACTTTGCGTGAGACAAAGTGCCGTTTTGGGGATAATCAGTTTGTCATTGAGAAGCAGAAACCTCGAACTTATAACCCACCCCATAAACAGAGACAATCATTTCACAATCCTTGCAAACAGCAGTAATTTTCCTGCGCAGGTTCTTTACATAATTGTCAATGGCACGGTCATTAAGCGCTCGCTCATCAGGATAGATTGCGTTAAGTAACTGTTGCCGGTTATAGAGTCTTCCAGGATGTGCGGCCAGATAATTGAGCAGCCTGAATTCAGCAGCGGTAAGTTGCAGATCCTGCCCATTCAAGGTTGCCGTGTATTTTGATTCATCCAGATGAAGCCCTGACTCCTGTGGAGAGCTGTTGCTGTGAACCCTCCGCAGCACAGTCTTTACCCGTGCAACCACTTCTCGGGGGCTGTAAGGTTTGCATATATAGTCATCAGCCCCCAGCTCAAGCCCCAGCAGTCGGTCGATCTCCTCAATCCGTGCGGTTGTCATGATTATGGGCACTGACGAGAATGCTCGGATCTCGCGGCAGATATCAAGACCACTTTTTCCCGGCAGCATAAGGTCAAGCAGTATCAGTGATGGCCTGTTTTCTCGCACCCATTCCACAACGGCTGAACCCTCGGTCAGGAGATGTGGGTGATAATGCTCGATCCTGAGATAGTCTGCCAGAATTTCGGCAGTCTGCTGCTCATCTTCAACTATCAGTATGGTCTTACTCATCAGCCCCTCCCCTTGCAAGGCAGCTCAACACGAATCAAGAGTCCGCCGAGTGGAGATGGCTGTGCCGAGATGCTCCCCTCGTGTGCCTCGACAATATTGCGACAGATAGCCAGGCCAAGCCCGGAGCCACCGCTGTTTCTGTTTCGTGATGACTCAACCCGGTACAGACGATCAAAAAGACGGACAAGATCGGCTTCTGGCACACCTGGCGCAGAATCCTGTAGCACTATAACCGCCCTGTCACCCATTTTATGAGTCTTGATATGCAAGACACCAGGCGATTCTGTATATTTAAGGGAGTTATCCAGCAGGTTTGAAAACAGCTGCCGCAATCGGCCTGAATCACCATAAAGAGTGATATTTTCTTCTGTTTGGTACTGCAATGTAATCTTACGGGCTGCAAATTCCCCTTCCATCATCAAAACGGTCTGGCGCAGAGGAATGGAAATATCCAGTATCTCCTTGCGATAGGTCTGTGCCCCCACATCCGACATGCTCAACTGATGAAGATCATCCACTAGCCTTGTAAACCTGATTATTTCATTGTGAATTGCCATTATCGCGTCAGGTGTCGGCTGACGTACTCCGTCCAGTATCGCCTCCACCTGACTGCGGATAAAGGTGAGTGGAGTTCTGAGTTCGTGTGAGATGTCTGCAACCCATCTGCGCCTTGCCCCCTCATTGTGTTCAAGAGCCAGAGCCAGGGCATTGAAGTCCGTTGCCAGTTGTCCCAGTTCGTCGTTTGAGATAACAGGAACACGTATATGATATTCTCCGGATGCAAGGCTTCTTGTTGCCAGCGTCAGGTTTTTCACCGGCCTGACCATCCTGCGTGTGATGAACAATGAAAGGAGGGTGGAAAGAGTGATTACAATAGTTACAGATATAAGAAGGGTTCGATGCTGCTGCTTCAGGAAGTTTTCCTGGGCTGTACCTGCAGGCTGTAGCTGGGGAAACAGTCCCAGATAACCTGTCAGAACACCTTTGTGAGTTATGGGATAAAGAGTTGCATCCTTCAGGGAACCCTTGCCTATGAGCAGCTCCTTGTCCGGGGTGGAGAGAAAAAGCCTGCGATCGAACTCTTTTGCAATGTGTGGCGGCAGCATTCCAGGGGCTTTGCCTGCGGACTCCGGAGTTATGGCTGAGATATCCTGAGCAGCTTCATCATAGAGGCTTGAAGCCACAAGTTTACGCCATCTTTCAGGTTGCCGGCAGAGTGCTGCCCAGCCACCTGAAGTAAGATACTCCTCCTCAAGTGCCTTTACAAGTCTCGGAATTCCTTCATTCTCTACGGCGCTCATGTACTGCATGAAGCCTCTGTGAATGCTCCATTGCATAATTGCAGCAGTAATAAGCACAGACAGTGTGGAGGCAACTGTAAGCGCTGCAAAAATCTTGTATGTAATACCGGATCTCACCACTTTATCTCCTTCACAGGCACAATCGTTTTTAATTCAACAGATTTCTTTATGTCTGGAAATATTTTTCTGCTTTCCTGTCTAAAAAATACATTTTGTACACAATTGAGACACATTTAAGGAATAGGCTGAAATAAAGGCGCCAGTACATCTGACAAATTACGGGAAAGGAGTACCATCATGGTAAACAGCATCAGTAGTTCATCTGCAAATGTTACAATGATCAAACCAAGTGAACCAACCCAGCCGCAGGCACCTACGCCTCCACCCGGAGGAAACATCGAGAACCGGCAGCCGCCTCAAAAACCTTCCGAGCCGTCAAAGCCGGCCAACTCTACCATAAGCATCTCGGGCTGAACGTAAATCAGACTGCGTGATTCAGGTATTCTGGTGGCTGGCGCCGCATTTATACTTTGAAAGGGGAGCTTGTTATGAAAGGGAACTCTGTTATGTCTGCAGAATTAACAGGCGGGTTAATGACCACAGACAAACTTTGCACAGTATCCGGATCACCGGATGATTTTGATACAATGATCGAAACCACAGGGAATTCAGATCTGGCTCAGATAAAAAGAAACAGAATGTTTCCTTCTCAATCTGCTGAAAACGGAAACGCAGTTCCATGGCTCCTCACAGTGCTTTGCATCTGGCAGCTTGTTCTCCACCTGATTGCTTCTGTCTCCTCCGGCGACATGCGTTTGATGCTGCCCCATCTTGTAGCCTGGCTGCAGGATCTTCTGCTGTTCGGTTTCGTTGCTGGAGCAGGGTACGCTGCCGGATTTTTTATGCCTGAAAAAAGAAACCGCGTCAATCTGGCCGTCAAGATCATACTGACCCTAACCGGGATGCTTCTGGCTCTTTATCCCCAGACCCTGCGTGAGTATCTCTCCTTTCCGGTAAACATTTTTTCATCGGATGGCAGCAGCATCAGAATTGTGCTTTTTGAATATCTGGGGCCACGGAGGTTGTGGCCGGCTCTGGCAACAGCATTTATGGCTGCAGTAGCACTAAGGATTACGGTAAGGCGGATATCATGGGATATAGTTGGCATAGTGCTGCTGCCAGTTCTTACAATCGGCCTGTCAACCCTCTCAAGAACGCCGAATCCGGTCATAAACAGCCTTAAAGAATCAGCCTTCAGCCTGATTGATGGCAGAGGCAGAGAGGTTCCAGCCCTTCACGCCCCTTCAGGCAGTACCGGAAAAATGCCGATAAAGGCAGAAGTGAGTAGCCTGCTTGCTTCCGCCGGAAATTTGTCCGCAGATCGTATATTTATCATAGTCCTTGAAGGTATAACAGCCACTGAGTTTGAAAACAGCTTCCTTGGAGCAAAATCCCGTTTTCTTGAAAGGGTGGGGGGGAATTACAGCTACTTTAAGAATTATAACACCACAAATCTCGACTCCTATACAAGCCTGATCGCCATGCTTACATCAAAACAGGTACCCTATCGCTGCTATTCGGATGTGTGTCTCTATGAGGCTGTCAACCAGACTGAAAACATAACCGCTGCATTGCGAAACCTTGGCTATTACAGCCTGTTTGTCAGTACATGCAGCTATCACCCCTTTGTCCCGGTTCGTGCGTCATGGGATCGGGTCATGATACGAAGAGACCTCAGACAACAGGAAGGTTGGGTAACTGCCGGTTCCAGCCGGATGGAAGAGGCTGTTGAGGATCGCGCCGCCATCTCTGACATTGTTGAAACAGCTGCGGCCCATCCCAAAGTAGTTGTTATGCACGAGCTGATCTATGGACATACAACAGAATGGCAGGCAAAAACAGGCGTTACAACGCTGGAGTATTATGACCGTTACCTTGCCGAGCTATTTGATGCCCTTAAATCAAGAGGTTTGGATAAACGAAGTCTGTTTGTGGTGGTTTCAGATCATGGTGACCGTTCCCAGCCGTCAAAGGCCGATAATTACCGGGTGCCGCTCCTGATTGCCGGGGATGGGGTGAAGAAGCTGACTGATTCCCGGTTCCGTAGTCACCTTGATCTGCAGGGGATAACAGCTGCCTATCTGACCGGCAGTGCGTTGCCCATAGCCCATGAGAAACTGTTTACAGTAGGCTCTACAGAGCGCTGGGTTTATGGGGAACTGAAGGCAAACGGTGATCATATATTTATAGATGACAGGACCGGAAGGGTGCTTCGATCTGTCGGTTCCGCTGAGCCGAAACAGCTTCAGCAGCAGTTTCAACAGTACGTGAACCGGTTTGCATCACAGTATGGCAGTGACAACTCACAGTCATCGCAATTGAGGTAGAGCAATGATCTACTCAATCCACCGCATAATAATCAGGCGTCTGTTTTTCAGCTGGCTGCTGGTTTCAATACTGCTTGGTGCTCTGGCAACACAGATCGCCTCAATGCAAAATGACAGGCGCATTCTGGAAATAGCCATTAGAGAGGGAGAAAAACTGGCCGGGATGCCTGATATCCGGCTACTGAATGGTTCTGTGCCGTCTGACGGTCAGTTTGCCACTAAATTCAGGCAGCTTGTGGCATCTCACTTTGCAATGGGAGAGCTGTATGACGTAAGTGGCCGGAAGTTGCTTGAGGCTACGGGCCGCAATACAACCAGTGAAATGCTGAAAGAGCTGAAAGCCCCATCAACATTGCGTTTCAGGGGTGGGGTTGACTATCAGCGCCGGAGAGTTGACGACCACCCGATGCTGCTGTTCATGCTGCCGATCAGGGAGAGCAAGGGCAACATCATCGCTTATTTCAAGGGTGGATTCATAGTGGAGCAGGAAACCATAAAAGCTCTCAAGAATAACCTGCTTGTTACGGTTGGAATTGTGCTGGCAGCAGTACTGGCGAACACGCTCATACTCTATCCGGTCATTCTGTATCTTAACCGCGAGACGATTGCTTTTTCCCGAAAGGTAGTGAAGGGAAATACGGAGCTTATGTCCGTTCTTGGCAGCGCAGTAGCCAAGAGAGATTCTGATACAAACAGCCATAATTACAGGGTCACTCTGTATTCTGTGGCGCTGGCCGAGGCGCATGGACTGTCAGGAGAATCGGTGCGTGGTCTGATTGCCGGGGCTTTTCTCCATGATGTCGGGAAGATAGGTATAAGCGACACCATACTCCTTAAGCCGGCCCGTCTTACTGTTGAAGAGTTTGAAGTGATGAAAACCCATGTCAACCTGGGGGTGGAAATACTTAAAAACTCAAGCTGGCTGGGCATTGCCAGAGATGTGGTTGAATATCACCATGAAAAATTTGACGGCACAGGTTACAGCACTGGTCTGAGCGGAGAGGATATACCGTTAACAGCCCGCATCTTTGCCATAGCTGATGTTTTTGATGCATTGACATCGGAGCGCCCATACAAAAAAGCGATGCCACTACAGCAGGCAATGGAGATAATCACAAATGACTCCGGAACTCATTTTGACCCGCATCTCGTGTCACTCTTTACCGGTATTGCCAGCCAGCAGTTTGAGTATGTTACCGAAGAGAGTGAAGAACAGCTGGAAAATGATCTACAGCAGCTTCTGAAAAAGTATTTTGCTGTATAAATGTCACAAGACCCTCAAGATATATTCAGTTTTGTGGCGAGGATGATTCCGTTTATTACTGGCGATTCATCATGAGGTACATAGTCAGCCGGTTTGTTTCGTCTATTCGCTGGTATAAAATCTCCTCAGTAATCCCTTTGATGATGTTCAGCCCCAGTTCGTCGTCCATGTTTTTTGAATCCAGCGGATTTAATGCCTCACCTCCGCTTGTTGCAACAATCTCGATTGATCCATGCTTTTCAGAGTATCCAATGGAAAGCTCAAGGGTGTTCTTCCCTATTATCTGACTGTGGGCCTGAAGCAGCTCCTCAACCAGCAGCTGTAGTTTTAGCCTGGTATTCCTTGGCAGGATCTGCTTTTCGCAGAAACTCTCAATCTCGGCGTTCATGGCATAAAGATCATAGTCGGGGCCTGTTATTGTAAAGCAGCAGCTCCGTATCCTGTGGATGAATGCCTTTGTCTTTTCTTTCTGCGGGTTCTCAAAGATCTGCTGCGGCGTACCCTCTTCGTAAATTCCGCCTTCATCCATGTAAAAAACCCGGCTGGACACATCACGGGCAAAGTCCATCTCGTGGGTTACGATCAGCATGGTCATCCCCTCTTTTGCCAGCTTCCGTATGACCGCCAGCACCTCGCTCACCATTGTTGGATCGAGGGCGGAGGTGGGCTCGTCAAACAGGATTATCTCCGGGGTCATGGCCAGGCATCGGGCAATGGCCACCCGCTGTTTCTGGCCGCCGGAAAGTTCATCAGGAAAGCGGTCTGCCTTTTCCGCAAGCCCCACCAGTCTGAGCAGTTCCATTCCGTGCTGACGCGCTTCCTCCTTCTTCATCCCCAGCAGTCTTACAGGCCCTGTTGTAAGGTTTTCAAGGGCTGTGAGGTGCGAGAAGAGGTTGAATGACTGAAAGACCATGTTCATCCTGCGCCGGAGCGCGGCCACGTCCGTACCCCTGGCCGTAAGGTTTATGCCATCTATGAAGATGGAACCTGCAGTTGGCTGTTCAAGGAGGTTCAGGCAGCGCAGAAAAGTACTTTTTCCAGTGCCTGAAGGGCCTATGATAGAGATTACCTCCCCCTTGCTGATGGTTGTGGAGATGTTTTCTAGCACTGTGACGTCACCAAAGGCCTTGCCCAGATTTTCAACCCGTATCATTTCAGGCCTCCTTTTTCACGCCTTGTTTTTGGATCAGTGCTCTGCTCCAGCCAGGTAAGTCCCTGCATCAGCGCCCATGAAATGCCGAAGTAGAGTACAGCTATCATCACCAGGGGGAAGAAAGCGTCAAAGGTGCGGCTCCGTATAATGTCGCCGGCCTTCGTCAGATCCTGCACAGCAATGTAACCGACTATGGAGGTCATCTTGACCAGAGAGATGAATTCACCCTTGTAGACCGGCAGGATCCCACGGATCATCTGAGGCAGTACGATTTGCAGGAAGGCCCCGGTCCTGGTGAAGCCCAGAGATATGCCGGCCTCTGTCTGCCCGCTGTCTATACCTTCAATGCCTGTCCTGAATATCTCGGATGTATATGCGCCGAAGTTCATTCCAAAGGCGATTACGGCAACCAGTATGGGGCTGATATTTATGGAGGCAAATACCACATAGTAGATGAGCATCAAAAGTACCAGCACAGGGGTTCCACGCAGGATTGATATGTAGAGTTTTGCCGGGTTTGATAGCAGCGGGTGATGCGACATCCGCATGAAGCAGATTATCCCTCCCAGCATTGTGCCGAAGATGGTGGAGAGCACAGAGATGACCACTGTTGTCTTGAGTCCGTCCAGGATAAGCAGGTAGCGCTTTTCATGTAGTATGTTGCTGTGGAATCCTTTCGTGGCGTGTTTGAAAAAGGCCTGCAATCCTGATACATCGCTGGGTTTCTGGAGGTTGTCAGGAGATGCTATGTTCTTTTTAAGAGCAAAGAAGTATGCGCCAAGCTCATAGTAAGGGTCTGAAAAGGCTATCTGTTTCTTTCTTTCCTCTGTAATCCCCAGAATTGTAGCAATCATATCTATCTTGCCGGTGGCTGCTGCGGCTATCAGGCTGCCAAACTCCATATCCTGATACTCAACAGGACGGCCAATGAAGGCGCCAAACCGTTCCATCATCTCTATGTTGAAGCCGATAAGGCGGTTGTCCTTGAGTATTGTGAACGGCAGGCCGTTATCGCTTATTATTCCTGCAACCAGCTTCTTTCCTTCCGGGGGCTTTGGGAGCTGCGGCATTGCGGTCCCTGCATCTGTTACCCACCGTTTGACCATGTCATCGTACTGCCCGTTCAGGCGTATCTCTTTAAGGAAGCGGTCGAATGCCTGCCTGAGCTCAACATTATTTTTATTGAAGCCAAAGCCCACAGGGGTGTCAAACAGCGAGCCGCCAACGATCCCCAGTTCTCCGTTTGTTCCCATCATATCTGCCAGCTCTTCACGGCTGTATATGCCAGCATCAACCTTGCCGGATCTGACCCCCAGCAGCATGTCCGAAGGGCTCTTGTAACGCATGATGGTGGCCTGCGGATAGGCTCTTGTGGCAAAGACATCATGGGTAGTGCCCATAATTACACCTATCCGTTTGTCTTTGAAGTCGTCAGGGGAGGAGAACCTGGAAATCTGCTCACCGGTGGTGCCTATCATCACACCGATTTTGGCGCTTTTGGCATCATCAAGGGTTTTTATCGTCTTTTCAGGCTTATTGCAGCCTGCTGTGCAGATAAGCATTGCCAGAAGAATCAGCAATACTGGTAAAAACAGTCGTTTCATCAATGGACCTCGTCTTTGATTTCAATCCGGATCAATGGAGCAGGGAATTATATGTTTGAGAGAGACTCCAGAGCCACAAAAAAAGGGTGCTGCAATCAGCGCCCTTTTGAAACAAATCCTGCTGTCCCCGGAACCTGCCGTATGAATTTGTGGTTGGACTCCAATAGGGGCAGTAATCTATATCAATTCCAGGGTTGCAAGTTCATCCAGTAGTTTTTGGCGCTTAATGGGCTTGGTAATATAAGATGAAGCGCCACCGGCAAAGAATGAGTTCAATACGGTTGAAGGGGTATTGTCGGAGGAGATAATAATGACCTTGGTTTCCAGGTCGGGACTTAGCGCTAATGCCGATTCCGCTTCACGTATATGTTTCAGAACGTCAAGTCCGTTAATCTTCGGCATGTTCATATCGAGACAGATTAAATCATAATGCGCATCTTCAAGATGGGCTTTGTCAAAGCTGCACAGAGCCTTCTCACCATCTATTGCCAAATCGCACACAAAATGATCCTCAAGAATCATCTTCAGCATAAAACAGGTTGTAATATCATCATCCACGATCAAGCATTTTTTTTTCATAATTGCACCCGTAGTCTTAACCTATAGCAAATCATCTGTGTATATCAAAAATATGCAAGTGGGATGCAATCAGCACCCATCGGTTACTTGTAGTCGTTTTCATACATCC
>CAZXTZ010000014.1:0-24495 GCA_964643645.1 uncultured Geobacteraceae bacterium | reverse complement strand
ATTCATTGAAGCTTAAGGTTATTGCTGAAGGGGTGGAAACTGTTGCCCAGCTTAACTTCCTGCAGGACAGGGGGTGCGACGAGATCCAGGGCTATCATTTGAGCAAGCCTTTGTCTGAACGGGATCTTGTTGCTTTTATCAAGGCTCGTATGCCTCAGGAATCCTGACTTCGTAACGGTTATTTTTTTACGTATCCCTCAAATCCAGCAATAATCTCCCTGTAAAGCATCTCTCCTTTTTCCGTATAGCCTTTCGCATTCAGATGAATGCGATCTGTAAAGGCGTAACCTGATTCAAGCCATCTGTTCATCGAACCAGCGCCCCCCATTGCAGTAGTAAAATCCCAGACAGAAGAATCGTGAAGTGATGCAAATGCTATGGTTGCTTTTCTGATTATTTCGATATGGGAGTTGTGCTGTCCATTGTGAAAGAAACAGTCTGGCGGGGTTGTAAAAAGCACCGAACTGTCAGGAGATGCTGAACGTATGGTTGCCATGAATCCATCCAGTGATTTCCAGGCTGCCTGATAGTCAAGCCTGGCAAATGCGTCATTTGTTCCGAGAGTAACAATTATCAGGTCTGGCTGATACTGCTTTATCTGCCTTGCAACATCCGGATATGATGCGAACCAGGCAAATGTTTTTCCGCTGTTGCCATATACATTGTAGCTCAAACCTTTTTCGGAGGAAGATGGAAGGGTTGTGGCAGGCCTACAGGTGTCAGGCAGTAAAACCGGATTGTCAGTTACTCTCTTTTTTGATTTTTTTGTCCCACGACGGGGCTTTGGTGGTGGTGTTGGATAGCAAAACTCGCCTCCTCCGCTGCCAAAACGCTCTTGCAGCAGCATTGCCGTTCTTCGGGGAAAGGCTGCTGATCTTACGTGAGAATCCCCTATATGAAATACTGTGATCCGGGACGCTGTGCCTTTATCGAGCTTCAGGAGTTTTTCATAGAAACGCGCCATGCCGGTTCCTGTAAGATTGCCTGAGTGGAATGTTGGCGGGCCGGATACAAGACCTTCAAGTATCTCGGTGGCTCTGGGCTCTGCCGGAGAATCAATGAATGGCTCGCAACTGCTGTCATCCTTATGATCTTTGTACGAAACTGCGCCGCTTGCATCGCTGCACCTGTAAATCCGGCCTGCGTGGAGGTTGCTGCTGTCAAGCATTGCGGATAGCAAGAGGCAGAATGGAAGAACAGCCAAACGGATCAGTACTGTGCGGCTACACACTGATCATTCCGTGTCTTCCATTGTTGATTTTGCAAGATGCTGCTTGTCATCAGGTTCCGGCTTTTCAAGGTGCTGTGCTATATGCCTGAATACTGCTGCAGCATAGAATCTGGCTCCGGAGGGTTTGAGATGTGTGCGATCGGTGTGAAACAGTTCAGGATGATCTTCGGAGACAGCTTTCCAGTCGAGTATGCGGGCATTGGGAAAATCACTGACAAATTTTGCAAGTGTGGCGTTCACATTTTCACATATTTTAATTTTATCAGATCTGGCAGTAAGGAAAAGAATCAGCTTTCTGTCGGAAAGCAGCTTCATCAAATTCCCGAACTCTTTTTTTGAGATACTGCTGTTGTTGGTTCCAAGGTGAATTATCACCACATCGCCCAACAGGTTGTTCTGCCTGTATTTGGACACAATGCTGTATGCAAGGCCGAATGATCTGGATTCCTCGGCATTTATGGCAATAGCATTTTTCCCGATATTTTTTTCTGCCTGCTGTTTCAGGGCAATGGCCGCACCCTTCATTACAGAATCGCCAATGGCAGTTACTTTGATCTCTTCAATGTTTCCGGAATAGGAGAGGTCATCTTCTTTTAATATTGTTGCCTGCTCATGTTTATCCTCAGGAGGAATGGGATCTGTTTCTTCAGTGCTTGCCGGAACTGTTTCCATCGGTGGGGGTGGAGCAGGCGTAACGCTTTCAGGGGCAGTGTCAATAGCCGCTGAGTTAAGTGCCAGAGATTCCTGAACAGGGTCTTTGTAGGGTTTGTTGTGAGCAAGCAGCATGCCTGACCAGACAAGCACCAGTATCCCGAAGACGGAGGCCGTAACAGCAACAGTTTTTCTTATCTTCAGATGTACGAAGGTAAGGGAGGAAAAACCTCCAAGCCTTATGGGGGTTTCAAGCCAGCGGTAGCTTATACCTGCCAGGATGAAGGTTAGTATAAAGCTTAAAACCGTCCATACAGGCTCACCGTTTCCAGCGCCGGTAAGTTTGAAAACCGGCCAGTGCCACAGATATATGCCATACGACCTTTTGCCTATCCATTCCAGAAGGCCGGTGCCCAGAAACTGCCCCATAACCCCGTTTTCTCTTTTTACCAGGGCTGCCAGAATTATAAGGGTCAGCAGGTCAACCAGAAGGAATCCGCCCCTGTAGAGGTAAAGGTTTTGTATATCCAGAATGGAACATAGCGCAATAAGGCCGGTAAAGGCCAGAATGGAAAACATCTCGGGGAAGCGGGTTGCCAGACGTCCAAATCCGGAATTGGTAAGGGCTATTGCCAGCAGGGCGCCTGAAAGTATCCCGAAGGCTCTGGTGTCAGTTCCCAGATATGCCCTGTTCAGATTTTCAGCAAGGAGTGAATCTGTCTGTCCGGCAGGAAGAGAGAAGAAAAACATTGCACTGAATGAGGCAGTAATAAAGACAAGGGCCACAGTAAACAGAACTCTTGTCCTGCCCTTTGAAAGATAGAGCAGTCCGGCGGTAAGAAACGGCCAGGCAAGATAGAACTGCTCCTCCACAGCAAGTGACCAGATATGTTTGAGTAGTGGCAGGCCGTTATCTGCAAGATAACTGTTTCCGGAATAAATCTGATACCAGTTTTCAAAATAGAAAAGGGATGCAAGGATATCGAATCTGAACTGCGATGCCTCTTCTTTAAGAACAATGGCACCGTACAGGGTTATGAAGAAGAGCAGGGCAAAAAGTGCGGGAAGCAGTCTCAATGCCCGTCTCTTCCAGAAGGTGATCAGTCGGATTCTGCCTTCGTTAAGTCTTGCCTCATGCAGCAGAATGCCGGTAATGAGAAAACCGCTTATTACGAAAAAGATTTCAACGCCAAGGTAGCCACCGCGCATAAATGGGATATTGGCGTGATACAGCATTACTACAATAACTGATATTGCCCGGAATCCGTCAAGTCCCGGTATATGGTTGAATTTTGAAGGCCCTGTAGAAGATGATTCAGGAGCCGGTTCAGGAACAGTCATCCCCATCTGGTCAGAAAAGCCTGAATCTCGACACAAGTCTTTCAAGGCCTTCGGAAAGGCTTGAAAGGTTTGATGCAGATGCAGCGGTTTCATGTGAGCCCTTGGCTGTCTCCTGTATTACTCTGGTTATCTGATGAATATTATCCGTTATTTCACCGGTTGTGGCGCTCTGTTCCTCAGCTGCTGTTGAAATCTGACGTACCTGATCTGCAACTGCGTCAATCTCGGAAAGTATCTGCTGAAGAGCAGCGCCTGAGCGTTCTGCATCCACTGTTCCTGCCTCAACCTCTTTTACTCCTACATTCATTGCATTTACCGCGCTTCTGGTTTCAGCCTGTATGGCCTTTATCATGTCGCTTATCTCGCGGGTGGCCTTTGTTGTTCTTTCCGCCAGCGCCCTTACTTCATCTGCGACAACGGCAAATCCGCGCCCCATTTCGCCTGCCCTTGCAGCTTCAATTGCAGCGTTAAGGGCAAGAAGGTTTGTCTGATCGGCAATATCCTCAATTGTTGCCACAATTGCCCCTATCTGGTCCGAGCGCTCTCCCAGGGTATCCACGGTATGGGCTGTGTCCTGAACTCTCCTGGCAATCCGGCGCATCCCTTCTACTGTCTGGCTTACCACCTCTGCGCCGGTTCTGGCGGTTGTATTTGCCCTTTGGGCTCCCTCAACCGCCAGCTGGCAACTGTTTGCAATGTCGTGGCTTGTGGCAGCCATCTCTTCGCTGGCTGTAGCCACAGTTATGGTCTGGGCTGCAGCGGTTTCAGCCCCGTTGGCAATCATTTCAGATGTGCCGTGCAGTTCGCCGGTGGCAGCGGCAACTGTTGCGGATGTCTTTGATACCTCTGATATCAGATCTCTTAAGTGTTCAACCATAAGCTCAAAGGATTTGCTGAGTGTACCTATTTCATCGCAACAGGAAGTGTTGATTTTTACAGTCAGATTACCTTCCGCAACCCTCTGGAAGTTATCACGCAGACCTTGAAGAGGAGCGCTTATCTTGCCTGAAACCACAAGCCCGATTATTATGGCCGAGGCAACGGCTGCCAGGGCAAAAAGAGTAGATAGTGTCTTTGCCCTGCCTGCAATGGTTTCATTTTTTTCAGCTGTCTCTTTTGCATGCTTGACACTTACTGCGGAAACCTTGTCAAGTGATCTCAGCATCAGGTTGGCCTGCTTGCTGGCTGATCCTTTGGCAATATCAAGTGCCTCTGCGGACTTTCCTGCAGAAGTCAGATCAATCATCTGATTGAGCAGCGGTATATATGATTGATATGCGGATTTGAAGTTGTTGTATGCCTCCTTCTCCTCCTTGCCTGACATCAGTTTTTCATAATTGGCTGTCTTAACTTCAAGGCTTTTCAGATTGTCCCTGACCGTATCAATTATCTCTTCCTTTTCATCAGGATCTTCAGCCGCTATCATTGCGCGGGTAAGTATTCTGTTCATAAGGAATGCCTGCGTTATTTCGCGCAATTCAGCCAAAGGAACGGCCACCTGTCTGAACATGTAATTGTCTGCCTGTTTCATCTTGTTGATATTCAGCACCGAAACAACGCCAAGGGAGCCGGCAAAGAAGGCTACCATAAGAAATGCGGCTACCAGCTTGACCTTGATGCTTAGATTTTCGAATGTTGAAGACATTGAAACCTCCCTTTGGCTAATGCTTTTCGATCTTGTCCCAGGTTGGTGTTTCACCGGGATTGTTGAGCCTGAACAGCAGATAGGCCCCGGCTTTTCGTAGTTTGTCGGTGGTTTTTGGCAGTTTTTCAAATTTTTCCAGCGCAGCTGTCATGGCCTTTTTTGACAGTTCTGAAACAGTCCCGCCTTCGACGATATTTCTCAGGTTGGCAAGAACAAGCTTCTGCTCTTCCGGGCTGGAAATCAGCGAAGGATCCTGAAGGAAGACAATATGGAGGGCTGCTGTCTTTTCATCTGTATCCACTGCGTTTGCAGCAAACTGAAGCATTGCAGCGCCAAGGCTCTTCAGTTCAGCCTGGTTCAGCGAGCAGTTCTCTATGTACTGTCTGAGGAATGCAAGGGCGGCAAGATGGTACTCCTTTTCCTCAAAAGAGAAGAGCATGAGGTTTGCTGCCTGGGGTTTAAGTGATTCATTTTCAGCAGCGCCCAGAAAGCTGTTGAGTATCCTTGCCATCTTTTCACTGGCAGCCTCGGAAAGGTTTCCTGCCTCAAGCTTGCTGCGCAGCGTTGAAAGAAGATCGGACTTGCTGGAGTGACCGTTATATACAACTCCCATAATTGCATTTTTTACATCATTGTCAGCCGCATACTCCCAGAGCTCTTCAACCTGCTTTATTATTGAAGTTCTGAATTTTCGTACCTTGTCCATCTTTGTTGTCTCTTCAGGTTCCCATGCCTCAGGCCAGGTGTCTATGTAACTGTCAACCTCTTCCTCGTTCCACATCTTGCCCAGAAGAAAAGAAAAATAGCTGAGTATTTTAAGCTGATAACTCTTTCCACCTTCCTGCAATGGTCTTAAAAGGTCTTCCAGATAGCTGGCTGTGAGTCCGCAGGTTCCACTGCAAAGGAAACGGTAGACGCTCTCTGCCTTTTCAACCTGGCGCTCGACGTATTTTGCTTTAAGGTGGGCGCCGAGGGCCGTTGTTGCGACTTTTTTGAAGAATGCGGAAAGCAGGTTACTTGCGTGGTGTTTGACCGACATCTCCACTTCATCTGAAAGGACAATGTCAAGAGAGGCGTTGAATATCTTTACCTGCTCGTTTTCATCCTCGGATGAATCAATATACTGCTCGATTATTTCGATTATTTCAATTATGTGCGAGCGATTTTTGCTTGAAAGCAGGCTGGTAAGGGTGATTCTCAGCGAGTCGGAATCAACTATGCCGAACAGGAAGCGCACAGCGGCGTTGCGTCTTGCTGGCCCCTTGGTTTCGGCTGATCTGAGCACCTGAAGGATGCTTGCTGCAGGGTCTGCAACCCAGCCCGGAATGAGGGCTTCAAGCAAAAGTTCTGCCTTGCGTCGTATATGTGGGTCAAGATCGTTTACAAAGTATCTGGCAATCTCGATCTTGAACTCGCGTCCTGCATTTGAAGCGGCGATAAGGCCGAATGCTGTGGCCTTGTCCTTGGCTGAAAGCCTTGCTATATCTTTCTTGGCCCTGGAGCTGTCATTTATCTTTATATAGAATCCGATTATGTCTTTTACGCCGACTTCGGCTTCAGCTTCTTTCATCGTCCCCCCGAATCAAGCCTGTAGATTCTTCTTTGCCGGCTGAGGCAATGGCCTCTCTGGCCAGTTCATCGCAACGTTCATTTTCAGCATGCCCATCGTGGCCTCTGACCCATTGCCACTGGATTGAATGTGTTTTTGACAGTGCAAGCAGCTGTTCCCAAAGATCCCTGTTAAAAACCGGTTCTTTCTTGCTGTTCAGCCAGTTTTTTCTCTGCCAGCCTTCAAGCCATTCTGTCATCCCCTTTACAAGATATTGGGAATCACTCACAACTGTTACACTGCATGGGCGTTTCAGTTGCGAAAGGCCGGATATTGCAGCCTGAAGTTCCATCCTGTTATTGGTGGTTTCAGCGCAGTAGCCTGAAAGCTCCTTTTCAACACCCCTACACCTGAGTATTGTCCCGTACCCGCCAGGGCCAGGGTTGCCACTGCATGCGCCGTCGCAGAAAATCTCGACTTCAGTGGTTTCTGACGCCCCGTTTTTTTGATTCCTATTTTTCTGCTCTGCCGACATATGCCCCTTCCTGTTCAAGCAGACCCTTTATTGCCTCCATAAGCCTCTCTACGATCTTCTGGTGAGTTTCTTTTGAGTCATCAAGGGCATAAAGGTCATCAAAGCAGAGCGGTTGGCCGAACACAATGGTGGCCTCTGCGCCCCGTTGTGGAAATTTCCAGCTGTTAAGACCTGTAAGTGCAGTGGGGACAACGGCAGGCCTTGTGTCATAAATAATTTTCCCCACACCGCGGTTTCCAAAACCAAGTTTCCCGTCAGTATGTCTTGTGCCTTCCGGGAAAAGCATTACCTTCTGGTCGGCCAGAAGGTTGTTTAAAATCTTGCCTGCTTTTACATCCCTTCCCCTGCGTACCGGAAAGGCTCCCCATGATCTGTAGACAATTCGCTGAAAGGTCTTGCTGAAAAGCTCCTCCTTGGCAGGAGCCCACAGCATCTGCATCGGGTTGTAACGCAGTACGGCCCAGGGCAGGAATATGGTTTCATATGCTGAAATGTGGTTTGAAGCTATCAGCACGCCACCTGAAGAGGGGATGTTATGCGCGCCTTTTACCTTGAGGTTATTTATTCCCGAGGCATAGCTGCCCACCACAAATATTGAAAAAGTAACCCATAAGCGTTGAAGGAAAGAAGTGTTCACAGAATAAGCCCCTGAAAGATAAATCAGCATCCTTTTTGAAAGCGGAGCCAATGCCGTTTTTATACCATGAATATATCTTACCGGCAACTGCCCCTGAAGAAAAACAATCAAGCGGTGATTGAACTATAGGCAAAGTTGCCGTATAGTTTCTTATCTCTTCAAAAGTCGTAACTAATCCTTTCCGGGGTGCTGACATGGAACAGCAGGAAAAATATCTTATCGGACGTCAGCCCATACTGGACAGAAGTGAGCAGGTGTATGCATATGAGCTCCTGTTCAGGTCTGCCAACTCACTCAATCAGGCCACTGTAAGTGATGCATCACAGGCCACTGCAAGCGTAATACTTAACACCCTGGCCGGATTCGGAATACAGCAGATACTGGGCAACAGCCTTGGGTTCATAAATCTTGAGCTTGATATACTGATGAGTGATTCTCTTGAACTTCTTCCCAAAGAGATGGTGGTGCTGGAACTCCTTGAGACACTCAAGGTCTCCCCTGTTCTGATTGAACGCTGCAAAGAGCTTAAAATGGCCGGTTTTTCACTGGCCCTTGATGATCATGAGTTCAGCCCGGAGTATGAAGAGCTGTATCAGATTATTGATATAGTAAAGGTTGATCTTATGGCCACACCGGTTGATACCCTGGGGCCGGTCATTGAAAGGTACAGCGGTTATCCTTTCAGGCTTCTGGCGGAAAAAGTTGAATCAAAGGACGAGTTCCTCAAATGTCTTGACCTCGGTTTTGAATATTTTCAGGGATATTATTTTGCAAAACCTGCCCTGATTGAAAAGAAAAAGATTGATGATGGCGGCGCAGCACAGTTGCGGCTTATGCGGCAGCTTATGGATGATGCCGATGTTGACGAGATTGAAAAAACCTTCCGATCAAGCCCCGGGCTTACATACAAGCTGCTTCTGCTCGTAAACTCGGTTGGTTTCGCATCACGTCAGAAAATACAGACAGTGCGACACGCCATAGCCATGCTGGGACGAACCCAGATAAAGAGATGGGTGCAGCTTGCAATGTTTGCATCCGATGACGCGAGGGGGCTTGAAAACCCCCTGGTTGACATGGCCGCAGTCCGTGGCGGGTTCATGGAGCAGATAGCCATGATCTGTCCCCGCCTCCGTGGTAACAGGGAGGCTCCTGACCAGGCTTTTATGACCGGTATCCTCTCGCTGCTGGAATCCATCTACGATATTCCTATGGATCAGATAGCCTCTGAACTTAACCTGTCGGACGAAGTACGGCTTGCCCTTACGAGCCGTGAAGGGATTTATGGTTCCCTGCTTGCACTTGCCGAAGCGCTTGAGCAGGTTGACTTTGTGGCAGCCGCAGTTCTTCTGGGAGACCTTTCAGTTCCTTACAGCGACGTAATGGATGCACAGGTAAAGGCCTACGGCTGGAAGCAGGGCCTTGCTGAATGATCACGCCGGTATTTGCCGTAAGCAGGGAAAAAAACCTTGGACTGCTTCAACGGATGGCGGAGCTGGGGGTAAGGGAGGAGGATCTTGAGGAGCGTTTTGTCCGCTCCTCTGGCCGGGGAGGGCAGCATATCAATAAAACATCCTCCGCTGCCCGGGTGCGCCATATCCCCACTGGCATCGAGGCCCGTTGCGGGCGGGAGCGCAGCCAGTCCCTTAACCGTTTTCTTGCAAGGCGCGAACTGCTTGAAAAAATTGCTGCCATGCAGGGGCTTCCGACAGCATCAGACGAAAGGGCTTCCCGTATACGAAGACAGAAGGCGAGGCGAAGCCGCCGTTCCAGCTCTGAAATTTCTCTCAAAGAACAGATATGATCTCCCTTGAAACCCTCAGGCGTCTTGAGTTCGACAAGGTACTGCTTGCAGTATCAGTCGGTGCAAGAAGTGAAGTTACTGCAAATTCCATAATGGCCATGGTTCCGCTTGAAGATCACCGTCGCGCAGCCATGGATATGGGGCGCATAGAGGAGATCAGGGGGCTTCTGCGTCAGAGGGTGACTTTAAGGATTTCAACTTTTGACAACATATTGCCGCTTCTGGAAAAGGTGCGCCCCGATGGCGCCATACTGCCTGCTCTCTCTCTGCTTTCTTTTATTCCGGTTCTGGGCTCACTTGCTGACCTGCACTTTCAGTTCGCCCCCAGACAGGACATTCCTCTCCTTAAATTATTAGAACCTCCTCCGGAACCTTTCGGTGATATACTTGAACCACTTGCTGCAACCATTGATGCCGAGGGGAACATACTTGACAGCGCATCTGCCGAATTATCTGCCATAAGGAAGGCAAAACGGACACTTGCTGCAAGGATACGCAGGAAGCTGGAGGAAATTGTAAGGCAGCACGAGACGGCTGTTTTTCTACAGGATGATTTCATTACAATCCGTTCAGGCCGATGGGTCATTCCTGTAAGGATGGATTCAAAGGGGATGGTTCAGGGGGTTGTCCATGATGTTTCCTCATCCGGCGAGACAGCTTTCATGGAACCACTTGAGATCATACCTTTCGTAAATGAGCTTGAGAATCTGACGGCAGGTGAAAAGGCGGAGGAGATCCGTATTCTCAGGCAACTCTCTGGATGGATAAGGGAGGATGCGGAAAAAATATCCGCCGGCTTTGCTACCCTGGTGGAGCTTGACCGCCTGGATTGTCTTGCCGGATTTGCCGAGCGTTATTCCATGTCTGTCCCTGAATTGAACAACAATGGGAAGCTACGCCTTCTCTCTGCCCGTCATCCCATACTGCTCGCCATGAAGGCGCAAAGCAATGAGTCGTCCCCGGCTCCGGTTGTGCCCCTTGACATTTTGCTTTCATCTGATGAAGGAGGTGCGCGGCTGCTTGTTATAAGCGGCCCCAACGCAGGCGGGAAGACAATAGCCCTTAAAACCGTGGGCCTTATAACCGCAATGGCTCTTTCAGGTATGCCGGTGCCGGCATCTCCTTCATCCTCCATACCACTGCTTGACTCAATACTTGTTGATATCGGAGATGACCAGTCAATAGAGCAAAGCCTCTCTACCTTTTCAGCCCATATAGCGGCTGCTGCAGGCATACTGCGGCAGGCAGGTTCCCGCTCACTTGTTCTTCTTGATGAACTTGGAACAGGAACCGAACCGCTTCAGGGGGCTGCCATAGGCTGCGCAGTGCTAAACGAGCTCAGCGCTCTGGGCGCCATGGTGATTGCGACAACTCACCTCACAGAAATTGTAGGCTTTGTCCACAAAAGTTCTGGTATGCAGAATGCCGGAATGGAGTTTGACAGCGCTACCTGGACCCCGCTCTACCGTCTCGTAATGGGTGAGCCTGGTCAGTCCCACGCACTTGAAACCGCAAGGCGCTACGGTCTGCCCCAATCTGTGCTTGAGTTTGCAAAAGGACTTCTTGGCGATGCGGGAACCGCATTTGCCGGTGTCATAGAAGAGCTGAGGCAGAAACGTAACCTTCTTGATGCCGAAATATTATGCCAGCAGCAGGAAAGCAGTCGTCTGGATGAAATGGCCAGTTTGCTTGAACAGCAGAGGTCGGAGATTGATGAGCTTCGTCGAAAGGCGCTGGAGCAGGGCAGGGAGCAGGCCCGCACAGTGGTTTCCACGGCTCGTAGAGAGCTTAACCAGCTTATTGAAGAATTCAGGAAAGAGCGCAAAAAGGAAACGGAATCAAGGCTTCGGGAACGGATATCAGAGCTGGAATCGGCCTTTGAGCCATCCGGCAGCAACCAGCTCAACCCGGCAACACTGAAGCCGGGTACGGCTGTGCATCTCCATTCGCTGGGGCGTAGCGCGACTGTGGTCTCAGTTGATCGGGAACGTTGCAGGGCAAGGGTGCGGGCCGGCAGTATGGAGATGGATGTGCCGGTTAATGGCCTGGGCCCTATTAATGCTCAGGAAGCCAGATACAAGGGACGAGATGAGATAAGGAACTTTGCCGCACCCTGGATACAGGAAACTGTAGCTGCAGCCACAGAACTGAAAATAATCGGAAAACGTGTTGATGAGGCTCTCACCATGCTGGAGGGGTTCATTGACCAGGCGGTTCTGTCAGGCACAAGGGAGATAAGGGTAGTTCATGGCATGGGAACCGGTGTCTTGCAGCGGGCAGTCCGCGAGTTTCTGGGCAGGCACCCGCAGGTTGAAAATTTTCGTCCCGGAGAGCCCCACGAGGGCAGGGATGGGGCCACCATTGTTTTTCTCGGGTGATTCATGGGCGAATTTATAATTGAACTGACAGAAGAAGAGATACGTCGCGAGCGTGATAAATCCAGGGATCTGCGCAGAACCCGCTGGTGGAGAAACAGGCTTGCACAGGGAGTATGTTACTACTGTAACAGAAAGTTCTCTCCGGAAGAGCTTACAATGGATCATATTGTTCCGGTGACCAGGGGAGGCAAGGCAAGCCGTAATAATGTTGTGCCTGCATGCAAGGAGTGCAACAGCCGGAAGAAGTACCTGCTTCCGATGGAGTGGGAAGAGTACCTTTATGGTTTTAACGGAGAAGAGGATAAATGAGTACAGCATACAAGGTCGTAATATATGACTGCGATGGGGTGATTCTTGATTCCATAGAGTCTAACTATATATTCTACAATCGCATAATGGACGGGCTTGGCCGTCCTCACATTGACAGGCTGTGTGCAGAATCAGAGCGGGTTCTGCACACATATTCCTATCTGGATGTAATTGAACATTTTTTTGGTGGAGATCCACTGAAAAACAAGGCCATTCAGATCGGAAGCAGTATCCGTTACAGGGAACTTATGCCGTACATGCGTCGGGAAGAGGAACTTGTTGAAACCTTGTCGAAGCTAAAGGGCCGTTTTGAACTTGCGGTCTGCACAAACAGGGCTGCTTCAATGGAGATGATAATAGAGGATTTTGGTCTTGAAGGTTTTTTCAGCTTTGTAATGACTGCCGGTAAGGTAAAGAATCCAAAACCACATCCTGAACCGTTGCTGAAGGTCCTTGAGCATTATGAGATAGCCCCCGATGAGGCGATTTTTGTTGGGGACAGTGATGTTGACCGTCTGGCGGCAGAGGCTGCAGGCGTTCCCTTTGTCGCATATAAATCAGATATTCCCGCCTTGCACCATATTGAAAGACACAGCCAGCTGCTAAGCCTTGTTCTGTAGTAATCAATCATTAATAAAAACATCGTTATTAAGTTGCTTTCATAGAATAATCTTCTTAATTATCTTGAAATAGCTGTCTGATATGCTATATCGTAATATCCAGATAATTTGATGATTGGGCTTTCCTTTTGGAGGTAATAGAATAATGTTTGCTGCATGGGAGGGGGCTGTGAAAAATACTGCTGCTGCAAATGTCGCAGGTTTTGAGGGCGCTGTGACAGGAATGAGCATAGCCGACCTTCTTCAGATAAAAGGAATGGCCCGTTTTACAGGTCGTATTTCCATAGAGCATGGACGGAACAAAGGACTTGTTTTTTTCCGGGACGGTGACGTTATCCATGCCGAGATGGGGGGGATGGAGGGGCGTTCGGCATTTGACAGGATTATGCAATGGGGTGGAGGAACCTTTCAGGCTGATCCTAAAATAACCACTTCACGCCAGACAATTTCAGACAGTCTGCAGTTTCTGCTGCTTGACGCACTAAGGCTAAGTGACGAGGCAAAGGCGGGAGGCGCCGCAGAAGATGACCGTCAGATGGAGCAAAGGGGGAATGCTGTGACAGATCGTCTTGCAGGTATTTCAGGGCTGAATGAAGCGGTACTTACGAGCCGTGATGGAGAGATTATGCAATCACTGGGTTCTGATGGAGATACTTTGGCAGCCACTGGAATGTACCTTGTGATGACCTCTGGAAAAATTGGCGAGGGGATGGGGCTTGGAGCTTTCAAGGCGGCTCTGGTTCAGGGGGGCAGCGGCCATATTCTGGCGCTGGAAGGCGCTAAAAACTTCTTTTTTGCCCAAATTGAGGGCAGTGCAAAGCCTACAGCTGTTGAGAATGAGATAAAACGTGCCCTTACAGGGCAGGGCAGGGGGTAAAATGGAATCTGTACTTGCTGCTGTTCTTACTTCTCCCGGTGTAATGGGGGGGCTTCTTCTTGATGATTCAGGCAGGGTGCTTGTGCGATCCCTTCCGGCGATGTTTGATCCTGACCAGGTTGCCTCAGCGGCTTCTGTGCTTTCCGAGCAGCAGATAGGACTTGAGGATGCTACAGGCGGGGTCAGGATGTCAGAAATCCGTTTTGAACTTGGAAAGGTTATTTCAAGACCTGCAGGGGACAAAACAATCGTGCTTGTCTGTGAAAACAGTGCAAACATACAGCTTTTATCAATAGGGCTCAATGTGGCATCTAAAAAACTGGAGAAGATGCCGGCTATTGCCTCTGTCCCATCTGTCACTGTCGCACCGCCGGTTGCGCCTGCCAGGGTAGCAACTGAGCTGACCCCGCCCTTGCATTCATCCACAGGCTGGACCTTCAAGCCATTACAGGTTGAAAAAGGGAAAATACTGCTTCATGTACAGATCGTTGAAAAGAATGGCGGCACTTTCTGGGATTCGATGCAGGAGACAGTTTCAATAAACAGAATCACCTGTCGGGCCATCTGGCGCCATTACAACCAGCGGCCATCAAAGAAGTTCATGCTTAAAAATCCTTCCAACGGCAAACAGATAATTGTACCGCTAAGTGTAATAGAGGATGACCAGGAAGCCCTTTATGACGGAAAGGCTCTGCTGACGCTTGCAGCTGTAGAGAGCCTCGGTCTTGCTGAAGGAACCCTTGTCTCTGTAGAGGTGCCAATAGGCACCGGTTTTCTTGGCTGGGAGGGAATATGATTTTTTGTGAAAGTGTCTGAACTGAGATAGTTATTCATATATATTCAGCAACTTTGGGCACAATCTGACCAGACGGATTTGTGCCTTTTTTTGTACAGATTGATGCAATACGCCTGAATCTCTGGTATGATTGAAAACAATAACAATCTGCGGTTCTCCAGCCGTTATTAAACCGATCGGAGGTCTGCCGGAGTTACTTTGAGCGATATATCACAAGAAAACAGAATGATCGGACTCCTTGAGGAGAGGATAAAGAGGCTTGAGGCAAGGGAAATTGAGTTACAGACACGCCTTGCCGCAGAAATATTCAGCGCCAGAGAGAAGGAAGAGCTGATGATTCATCAGAGCCGCCTTGCGACAATGGGGGAAATGATTTCAAATATTGCCCATCAGTGGCGTCAGCCCCTTTATGAGCTATCCTGTATGATTCAGATGCTTAAACTGGATCTTCCCCCTGAATCAAGGGATTTGCCACAGCTTGATGCTTTTGTCAGCGGGGGGATGGATATAATAACTTACATGTCCAGAACTATTGATGATTTTAGAAATTTCTTTCAGCCCTCCCGCAAGGCGGCCTCATTTGATCCTTCTGAGGCAATCTATGACGCCATATCACTGATCAAGGCATCACTCAAAGGTGCGGGAATCGAAATATCCTGCAATTGCACAGGAAATTACAGGATATATGGTCATAGTAATGAAATTTCCCAGGTTCTTCTGAATCTGATCAATAATGCACGGGACGCCCTTCTGTCAGCCAATGTTGATTCCCCTTTTATTTCAATTTCATGTATCCGTGAAGCTGACTCAGTTGTAATCAGGGTTGAAGATAATGGTGGCGGCATACCTGAAAAAATAATGGAAAAGATATTTGATCCATATTTTACAACCAAACAGAAATCCCATGGCACAGGTCTGGGGCTTTACATGTCCAGAGTGATCGTTGAAAGTAGCGGGAATGGCAGACTTACGGCCTGTAACACCGCCCATGGAGCTCTTTTTGCCATAACGCTGCCGATCTCTGACGGTAATTCAGGAGAGGATGATGCTTCAGTTTGATAAGGCCGCTGATATTATTAGTAATGCTGAGGTGTTTGTTGTAACTGCAGGGGCAGGTATGGGTGTTGATTCTGGTCTTCCTGATTTTCGAGGGAATCAGGGGTTCTGGCAGGCCTATCCGCCATATTCCCGTCTTGGATATTCCTTTGTGGAGTGTGCAAATCCTGAGCATTTCGAGCGAGACCCTTCCTTTGGCTGGGGATTTTACGGCCACCGCACCAATCTTTACCGGGAGACAACACCCCACGAAGGTTTTCATATTATAAAGCGCTGGATTGATGAAAAAAGCGCTCCCCATTTCGTAGTAACCTCAAATGTTGATGGCCAGTTCCAGAAAGCCGGGTTTGATGAAAATATAATGCTTGAGGTTCACGGATCTATACACTGGCTGCAATGTACATCTCCATGCAGCGATGCAATATGGTCCAACAACGAACAGATTCCTGTGGATGACTCCACCATGCGGGCCGCCCATATCCCACGTTGCCCTGGCTGCGGCAGTGTAAGCCGCCCAAACATACTCATGTTTGGCGACTGGTCATGGCTTCCCCAGCGTACCCACCAGCAGGAGGAAAGATACAGTCGCTTTATTGATGAGAATGCTGGCCGAAGGATAGCGGTGATTGAGATGGGCGCCGGAACAGCCATACCCACAATCCGGGCGACATCCGAGAGGATTGGATATAACTGCAGAGATGCTCGTGTTATCCGTCTGAATATCCGCGAACCTGAAATCAGTGAGCCGCACACAGGCATCGCCTGTGGAGCCCTTGAGGGGTTGAGAAGGATTGATAACGCAATCCATTGAGAGGAAAACCGGATTACATGAAAATAGTTGTTTTGCGTTTTGTTTTATTTGTAATCCCGCTGTTCCTGTGGCTTCCTGGAATCTGCAGTGCAAATATTGTTTTGCGGGTGGGCTATGAGCAGAATCATCCCATGGTAAGTACTGGCCAGGACGGCGTTGCCAGAGGGATAATGCCGGATATTCTGGAAGAGGTGGCAAGGGTCGAAGGCTGGACAATTAAATATATGCCATGTTTATGGAGCAAATGCCTTGAAAACCTTGAAGCAGGCGAAATTGATCTTTTGCTGGGGATTGCCCATACACCAGAGCGTGCCAGGAAATACAACTATAACCATCATACGGTAATATCAAACTGGGGACTGCTTTACAGTAGCCCGGATCTAAAAATCGAAACCTATTCCGACCTGAACGGAAGGCGGATAGCCGTTGTAAAAAATGATGTCTACTGCAATACCTTTATAAAAATGATGCAGCAGTTCAATATCCGTTGTGATCTTGTCTATGCAGAAAACTTTGCAGAAGTATTCGACATGATTGAGACTGGTGAGGCCGCTGCCGGGGTTGCAAACCGTTTTTTTGCCTTGCTTAACGAACGATCATTCCAGGTAAAGCCAACTCCCATAATATTCAGCCCGGTATCTGTCCAGGTGGCTGCTCCAAAGGATAAAAATTCCGCGATTCTTACGGCCTTTGACCGTCATCTGGATTTGATGAAAAAAGACCGTAATTCAGTGTATCATCACTCACTGAAACGCTGGCTCGGTATTGAGGGGGCCGGCTATAAAATGCCGGGCTGGATAAAGTGGTCTGCTGCTGGTGTGCTTGGCGGGTTTATGGTTCTGGTGCTATTTGTTGCACTCCTGCGAAGGCAGGTGCGGAAAAAAACGGCAGATCTTCTGTATGAAGTAGCAGAACGTCGTCGTTCTGAAGAACAACTGCGTCTTGTTCTGGATAACATGCAGGAGATATTTGTCCATACCGGACTTGATGGAACTATCAGATTCATATCAAATGGTGTGGATCTTTTTGGTTATAGCTCTGCAACACTGGAAGGCAAGAGATTTTCAGCCCTACTAAAAGAGCCCGATGATTTTCGCAGGTTGCTTGAAGATCTGAAGGCAAAGGAGACTCTTACCGGCTACAGAATCGCCATGATGAAGGCGGACGGTGCCGAGCGTCTGGTATCCATAAATGCCCGCCTTATAAGGGACCCCTCCGGAGCCCCTGATTCTGTAATCGCTTCCGGAACTGATGTAACGGAACATGTACGGATGGGAAATCTGATGGCGCAAACCGAGAAGATGATGATGGTTGGTGGACTGGCAGCCGGTATGGCCCATGAGATAAATAATCCGCTCGGCATAATAATGCAGAACATTCAGAATATTGAACGCCGGGTTTCACCGGAACTTCCTGCAAATATTGAGGTTGCCAGGCTTATCGGGGCAGATCTTGAGCAGGTTAAAAAATATCTGGAGCATAGAGGCATACTTAAATTCATGCATCAGATGCACACCGCCGGTGAGCGAATGTCGCGCATAATCACCAACATGCTCAAGTTTAGCAGAAAGAGTGAATCGAGGATTGAGTCAGTTACTCTTGAACATGTAATAGAACAGTCCATAGAGCTGGCTGCCAGCGACTATGATCTTAAAAAACATTATGATTTCAAACGAATAGAAATTGTTCGGGATTATGCTCCGGATCTGCCAAAAGTTCCGCTTACAGTCCTTGAAATAGAGCAGGTTCTGCTTAACCTTTTGAAAAATGCTGCACAGGCAATGGCGTTCAGCCATGAAAAGAAAGAGCATCGTATCATTTTAAGGACAAGAGTATCTGATGGCTGGGCAGTTATACAGGTGGAAGATAACGGTCCTGGCATCTCCAGGGACATGCAGAGAAGGATATTTGATCCATTTTTTACCACCAAGGAAGTCGGTATAGGCACAGGTCTGGGATTGTCAGTCTCATTTGCAATAATTACAAATAATCACCACGGTCGCCTTGAGGTTACTTCGGAACCTGGCGTTGGAACCTGCTTTACTATTCAACTGCCACTGGAATATATTCCGGTTATAAAGATGCAAGGGGATACTTTATGAATAATACCAGGCCGTTCAGCCTTCTGACCGTTGATGACGAAGAAGCGATTCGTAGTGGAGTCGCCGCCTACTTCGAGGATTCAGGCTTTGTTGTGTCAGAGGCTTCTGACGGACTTGCCGCCCTTGAATTGATAAGGGAGCAACGCCCTGACATTGTTATTACCGATCTGCGGATGCCCCGTATGGATGGACTTGAACTTATTGATGCGGTTAAGGCAGAGTTTGAAAATCTGCCAATAATCGTGCTTTCGGGCACAGGGGTTCTTGCCGATGCCATTGATGCCCTGCGCAGGGGAGCCTGGGATTATCTGACAAAGCCGATACAGGATCTTCAGGAACTTGAAATTATTGTGCATCGCAGTCTGGAAAGGGCGCGTCTTGTTGCTGAAAACCGCAGATATCAGACCAATCTGGAATCGGTTATACAGGAACGTACCGTTCAACTCCGCAAGTTGTTTGCAGCTGTGGAACAGAGCGCAAATTCAGTGGTCATTACAGATGCAGATGGTGTCATAGAATATGCAAATCCTAAATTCTGCCAGATAACCGGTTACAGCCTTACAGAGGTGATGGGCAAGAAGCCGGGAATTTTGAAATCCGGACATCAACCGCCGGAATTGTATGAAGATCTTTGGAATACCATTAAGTCTGGCAAGGAATGGCGAGGCGAGTTCAGAAACAAACGCAAGAATGGCACCATGTTCTGGGAACAGTGCAGTATAGCTCCCATAAGGAATGAAGAATGTGAAATAACCAATTATCTGGGAATAAAAGAGGATATAACCGCTCGCAAGGCCCAGGAAGAAGTGCTTTCATGGCAGGCCAGTCACGATGCCCTTACCGGCCTCCACAACCGTTACTATCTGGAAACCCACATCTCTTCAGTCATAATGAAAATGGATCGTTCAAAACAGCATCTTTCTGTCTTGCTTGTGGATATTGACAATCTGAAGTTTGTAAATGACACATTTGGACATGAATTTGGTGATCATCTGCTGCGTGAGATAAGCAGTCGTCTGGAGAAGGCTGCCTGTCCCGAATGTCTGGTCTCCCGTTTTTTAGGTGATGAATTTGTTCTGGTTCCCGTTCTTTCCGATAAACCGGATAGGGCCGTTTATCTGGCAGAGCGCGTTAAAGAGATGCTCTCTGTCATTTTTAATGTGGATGGAATTGATGTTCCTGTTACGGCAAGTATAGGTGTGGTTTCCCTTTCAGATGAGAGTGACAATGTTGACAGCCTCCTTCGTAATGCCGAAAGCGCCATGTATGAGGCGAAGCGTCTTGGTCGCAATACCATTGTCTTTTACAATTCAGAATTTCATCAGCGGGTACAGCATCGCCTTATGATGGAAAGAGCCATGCATCGTGCCCTTGAAAACAATGACTTCAGTCTTCATTACCAGCCGCAGATTGATAGTTCAAGTGGTGTTGTATATGGGGTGGAGGCCTTGTTGCGATGGAATACACCAAAAGATATGGAGCCGGTTTCACCTGCCGTTTTTGTGCCGATACTTGAAGAGACAAGCCTTATAGTCCCTGTTGGTGTCTGGGTGTTGCGTGAGGCGTGTAACCAGATGGTTGCCTGGCAGAAAGCCGGGCTTCCGCCAATGCGCCTGTCGGTTAATATCTCTGCAGTACAGTTCAGGAGAGGTGATCTTGTCGAAACAGTCCGCTCAGTGCTTTCCGAGTCCGGTTTTGATCCGGGCCTGTTATGTCTTGAGCTTACTGAGAGTGTACTTATGGTTGATACAGCCCACGCACAGGAAAAACTTACGGAACTCCGCAGTCTGGGCTTGAGTCTTTCTCTTGATGATTTCGGCACTGGCTACTCGTCTCTTTCTTACCTTTCGCGCATGCCTGTGCAGGAACTCAAGGTGGATCAGTCCTTCATAAGGCGTATTCATCATGCGGTAACGGATGCTGCTGTTGTCAACACAATAATTGCAATGGGCCAGGAACTGGGGCTTGAACTTGTGGCAGAAGGGGTTGAAACGGAAGAACAGAGGAGCCACTTGAATGACAGGGGCTGTAACTCAATGCAGGGTTTTTTGTTCAGCAGGCCATTGCCGCCGGAGGAAATGCTGAAGTTTCTGAATGGTAAGTCAAGGAATTAAAGAATTTAGGTACTCTTTGTTTCCGAGACAGGCAGTCTGGCTGGTTAACAGGTTTACTGGTAGAGTCGTGAGGGTTCCTGATCAGGGCACGGCACCACCATCGGTATACCATCAAGATCAAGCATTCTTACCTGTATTTGATAAGTTTCCAAAATGTTTGCCTCAGTCATTACCTCTATTCCCCCTGTAGCCAGAACAGCGCCTTCCTTCATCATCAGGAATTTATCGGAGAAGCGGAGCGCCATATTCAGATCATGCATGACCGCAATGGTGGTTATGCCTAACTGGCTGGTAAGTCTGCGGATAAGGGCCAATACATCCATCTGGTTTCTGATGTCCAGATGGTTGGCCGGTTCATCCAGCAGCAGCAGTGATGGCTTCTGGGCAAGTGTACGCGCAATGGCAACCCTTTGCAGCTCTCCACCGCTTAAGGTGTTGCACAGGCGAGAAGAATATTTTTCTGTGCCGGTCAGTTTAAGAATCCCGGATGTTTCATTGATGTCCAGATCGTTCAATTGCCACCCCAGATAGGGCTTGCGTCCGGTAAGAACCGCTTCGAATACGGTGCTGTCTGAAGGAATGGTGCTCTGGGGCAGGTAGCCGATTTTAGCCGCGAGCTGCTGTCTTGACATACTGCCGACCTCTGTTCCGTCAATAAATATGGATCCTGAATCGGCTTGCAGAAGACGGTTTATGCACTTCAGCATGGTTGATTTACCGGAGCCGTTAATACCCAGTACGGATAAAAGTTCGCCCTTTTCTGAGCTGAAGGAAAGGTTGTGCAGGATTTTATGGTTTCCGTAAGAAAAACAGAGGTTTTCAATCCTTATCATACTTCCCACCTTTTGAGCAGAAGCCAGAGAAACAGCGGCGCTCCGGCAAAGGAGGTTATTATGCCCACCGGTATTATTACCGGGGCAAACAGGGTTCTGGAGAGGCAGTCGGCTGAAAGTAGAAGCAGAGCGCCGCATAGGGATGAGGCTGGTATAAGGTAGCGATGGTCTGACCCTGTGAATGGCCTCATGATGTGTGGCGCCATAAGCCCTATGAATGCGATGATACCAAGAAAAGCAGTTGTGGCTGAGACAATAAGGCAGGTAAGGAGGAGTCCAGAAAACCTCAGGCTGGTTGTGGCTACTCCCATTGATCTGGCCACATCGTCCCCAAAGCGTAGTGCATTAAGGGACCAACCCTTTGCAAGCAGATAGATGAATGCCGGTATAAACAATATTGCGAGTATCCTGTTTTCGAGCCAACCGGCTTTTCCCAGGTCACCAAAGGTCCAGAACAGGGTTGCGGCAACCTGAAGGTCAGTTGCAAAGTACTGAAGCAGCATCGTGCATGCGCTCAGGAAAGCCCCCATAGCAACACCGGCCAGAACCATTGATTCGCTTGAAATCTGTCTTGATGCGGCGATCATCACAATTGCAGCAACAGTAACAAGGGAACCGCCAAATGCGCAAAGTGCTGTTGTGCCGTATGAATTCAGCAGCACAGCCTCATTTCCTGTGTTGAATGTCACTCCTGTACCTAGAAGTATGATTGAACAGGCTGCGCCGAAGGCAGCTCCCTGCGAGATTCCCAGTGTTGAAGGCGAGGCCAGTCTGTTTTTGAGCAGAGCCTGCATTATACAGCCGGAAAGCCCCAGTGAAGCTCCTGCAAGCAGTGCGGCAACCATCCGTGGAAGCCTTATGCTCCAGACAAGATGATTAACCATACTGTCACTGCCTGTTCCGCTTATTGATTCTAAAATCCTTATAAATGAAAGATTGTATGATCCTGTCATTAGAGATGCCGATGCGGCGAGGATCAGCGCAATGCAGAGCATTATTATTATATTCAGCCTTCTGCGGGAGAGACGAAGATATTCTTCGCTGGCAGTGCTGGTGTCAGTGTGCATGGATTTTCATGTCAGTAAAAAACAGACGCCCGAATCCACCGAATTCTTTTTCAAGCTGGCCATAGCAGGGAATTCCGGTAAATGCCCGGCAGATTTCGTCAGTTTTTCTTTGTGGGCTGATATCCTTAAAGTTTTCAGGATAGAGTACTTTTGCAACATACCAGCTGTTTGAGAGGGCGATTTCAATATTTGTATGGTAGTTGTTATAAGGCATTGTGACGTAGACACGGTTGTTTTTGATCGCCGCGAGGCGGCTGTAGAAACCCTGCTGTTTTGTGTAGTCATCCCTGACAAGTCCAAGACCTGCGGCATCAATAAGCATAAGAGAAGGGTTCCATGCAAGAAGTTGCTCACGGTCTATGAAAAGGTGCCCTTTCCTGCCGGAATTGGCTGCAATATTTGTTGCGCGGGCCAGAACAAGCGGGAAATAGTCTGCATCGGTGCTGGTTATCCCGTGTATACCCCTGTGTGTTACTGCTCCTGCATAGATCTTTTCCCTTGAGGCTACAGGTATTCGCCCGGAAAGCTCCTTCTGTGTCAGGTCAATATATCCGGCCAGCTCTGACGCCCGCTTTTCCCTGCCAAGAATATCGCCCAGGAACTTGATGGCCTGTTTTGCCTTGTCAAGTTTCAATACCCCCATGCCCCCGTAATCAATTACAACAACAGGAATACCGCTTGTCCTGGACAGGCGGTCTGCCTGCTCCCGGTCACCCTCAGAAGTTATGATCAGGTCTGGACGGAGAGAAATAATTGCTTCCAGATTCAATGGCTTCTGAAGTCCTTCTCCAACTACAGGCAGCCGGGATGCGGCTGATCTTATGGCCACGTTATACGGGCGTCCGGCTGTCGGCGGTTTTCTGCTTTCAATCGCTTCAACTCCTGCCACCAGATCAAAGGCCTGCAGATAGACTACAAAACGGGTCGCTCCGCCAAGTGGAATAATCCGCTGAATCCTCTCCGGTATCTTTACTGTTCGCCCAAGCTGGTCTGTTGCTGTACGGGCAGCGGCAGGCATTGAGAAAAAGAGAATAAGAAGAGGGATGAGCAGGCGTAAGAGAAGGCTCCTGGATCGGGTCTCTTTATCTTTGATGGTTTTGTGGTAGCACATATTTTATTTTAGTAACACAGTAAGGGGCTGCGAAAAAGAAAAAAGTGCTGTTTTTATGGCAGATGAGCGCTGTATATAGAATATTGGCTTGATTGGATAGTTTTAGTGATGTTCAGGGGTTGCTGATGTGAGGAAGAGTTTTCCGTGTTTTACACCCTTTACACCTAAAAGTTCGTCTGCAATCTGCTTTATTTCAGTGGCCCTGCCTTTAAGAACAAGTACCTCAAGGCAGTTGTGGGGATCAAGATGGACATGGAGTGATGATACCACCTGATGGTGGTGCTGATGCTGCTGTTCTGTAAGTTTGTCGGAAAGATCCCGGACATGGTGGTTGTAGACCATTGTGAGGGTGCCGACCATCTCTTCATGGTCGGCATCCATCTTGTTTTCTACAATTGCGCCACGGATAAGGTCACGTATGGCTTCCGAGCGGTTCTGATAGCCTTTGTCAGCAATCAGGCGGTCGAAGCTCTCAAGCAGTCCGCTATCCATTGAAATTCCAAAGCGTGTGGTGTCGCCCATTTTTACCTCTTCATGGCCTCATCCATTACCTTGTAGGCGCAGAATTCACCGCACATGGTGCAGGCTCCGTGGTCAGAGACCGGGGAATTTGCGCGGTACTCCCTGGCCCGGTCAGGGTCAAGGGCCATTGCAAACTGACCTTCCCAGTCCAGCTTTTTCCTGGCCACGGCCATTGCGAGATCCTTTTCAATGGCACCTGGCACACCTTTGGCTACGTCAGCCGCGTGGGCTGCAATCCGCGATGCTATGACCCCGTTGCGGACATCCTCCACATCGGGCAGGGCCAGGTGCTCGGAAGGAGTTACGTAGCAGAGGAAATCAGCTCCTGCTGCCCCTGCAATGGCACCGCCGATTGCACAGGTGATATGGTCGTAACCGGGAGCGATATCTGTAACCAGCGGGCCGAGCACATAGAACGGAGCGCCGTGGCATAGCTGCTTCTGAAGCTGTATGTTTGTCTGTATCTGGTTAAGGGGAACATGTCCCGGACCTTCAATCATGACCTGTAC
>CAZXTZ010000013.1:0-24545 GCA_964643645.1 uncultured Geobacteraceae bacterium | reverse complement strand
CCGGTGCCGCTTTCCCCGTTTACCAGTACCGTTGTCGGCACGTCAGCCAGCGCTTCGATCAAGGTATACATCCGTTGCATGGCGCAGTTGCCGCCGACAAACCCTCCAAAGCTGCTTTGCCGGTTTATCTGTTTTTCAAGACAGACCAGTTCGCTCTCGTCGCGCATAATGGCCACTGCCCCGCTGATGGCGCCGTTACTCTCAAACACGGGAGAGGCGCTGACGCTGATGGTCCGCTTGGTGCCGTCATTCTTCCGGCATTCAAAACGACGAATCATCTGTTTGGTTCCGTTTGCAAGCACCCTGGCCATGATTTGCCGACATATACCGCCACAGCCGCTCTTTTCAGGATGCCGGGGGGAACCGAACATATCCAGGACAAAGTCGCACGATCGCATGGCCGCATCATTGACCCGCACCAGCTCGTTCGTGCTATCCACCAGAATAATGCCATCGGAGGCGCTCTGGAAGATGGCGTCCAGGTTTGCCTGTTTTCGTGCGTTCTCCTCGATAAGCTTTTTGCCGAGCAAGGCCCGCTGGGCTATGCCGATGATCTGGTGTGGCTCAACCGGTTTGGTAATATAGTCAAATGCCCCCAGTCTGAGCGCTTCTGCAGCTGTCCGGGCATCAGGAAGGCCGGTCATCAGTACAACCTGAATATGCGAGTTGAATGCACGGATGTGACGCAGAAGATCGATGCCGGTACCTTCACCCAGATAAATATCAATGAGTACCAGATCAAACGTATTTACACCAAGAGCCTGTTCTGCATCAGGTATTGACGATGCGCAGGTAACAGCAAAGCCTTCCTGTTCAAAATAGATTCTCAGAAGACGTTGTATGGGTTGCTCATCATCAACGATAAGAACTAAAGGTGCTGCAATGGTCATGTTCAATTCCCTTTAGACCTGCCATATACACTCTGGACAGTACGTACCGATCCCGGCACATGCTGATTGTTATACTTACGGCAGTGTATAGGCATTTGTTCTGCCCGTCTGTCGGGAATGTTTGATTTATATGAATTATTCTGGAGAGGTAATACCGTGCAGGATGGCAAACTTCACCAGCGCGGGAATAGTAGTGGTGCCGAGCTTTTGCATCAGTCGGCTCCGGTATGTTTCGATACTTTTAGGGGAAAGAGAGAGTATTTCGGCGATTTCAGCGCTGGTTTTTCCTTCCACGACCAGCTGCAGTACTTCCAGTTCCCGTTGGCTGAGGCTGTTGATGGGGCTCTGGGCTCCGGCGCTGGTTTTCTGAGGAGCTTCAACCCCCTCGCAGAAATACTGAACTCCTTTCATGGCCGTGCGAATCGCGGTTACTACATGTGAACCAGCGGACTCCTTGAGAATGTAGCCACAGGCCCCTGCCTGGATGGCGCGAAAGACATGCTCCTGGGTATGATGCATGGAGAGTATGATTATTCTGGTTTTAGGCATCCGCTCGCTGATCATGCGGGTCGCTTCGATACCGTTCAATTCAGGCATGGAGATATCCATAATAATGACATCCGGCTCAAGGGTTTCCGCCAGAATCACCGCCTCACGGCCGGTCACGGCTTCACCGGCAATCTGAAAATCGCTCTGCGATTCAAGAATCATCCGCAGACCATCCCTTACAATTGTATGATCGTCGGCTATTAAAATCCTGATCGGCATCTAAACCTCCTTTACCGGCACAGTGACCGATACGGTAGTCCCCCGGCCCGGTTCCGATTCCACCTGAAAATGGCCGCCTACTGCCTTCGCCCGTTCCCGCATTATTTTCAGTCCCCAGCCGGAACCGTCCCGGCAAGGCTCGACCCCCCCGGCCATGAAGCCCTTGCCCTGATCGGCAATGACAAGCCGGACCGCTTCATCGCCTGTTTCCAAGGTCAAGGTTACGGACCGGCCCCCCGCATGCTTGGCGGCATTCATAAGCGCCTCCTGCGCAATGCGGAACATAGCCGTCTCCTTTTCTGTTGTCAGCCGGGGAAACGAATCCTCTGCCACAACATCAACCGCGACCCCTGTGCGCTCCGAAAAGAGCCTGGCGTGCCAGTGAAGAGCTGCCAGCAGGCCGAAATCATCAAGAACCGGCGGACGGAGACCGGCCATGATCCCCCTGACCGTGCGGCTGATTGTTTCAATTAATTTTACCGTATCCTGAATTTTATCATGGATTTTTAGCGGCTCCATCACTGCCACACCAGTGTCGATGACCGCCAGATTCATCCCGAGAGCGGTCAGGTCACGGCCGATTTCATCATGAAGCTCGGCGGCAAGTTGTTTTCGCAGATTTTCATCCAGCTCAATCAGACGATGGGAATACCTGCGCAGTTCCGTCTCGTACTGCTTGCGTTCAGTAATGTCTTGAACAGTGCCGGCCAGCAACAGCGGCGTTCTGTCCGCAGCGTAGATAACCCGGCCGTGATTCAAAAGCCAACGCAGTTCTCCATCGGGGCGAATGATACGGAACTCATCAGTATAGGCATTATCCTGAGCGAGAGAATCTGATACGGTTTCCATGACATGCGCCATGTCATCAGGGTGGATCAGTTCTGCGAACGCCTCAAAGCTGCCGTTAAAATCCTTCAGACCGACAATGTCATGGCACTCCGGCGACCAGAACACCGCATTGGTACGAAGATCCCATTCCCAGACCCCCATTCTCGAGGCGGCCAGCGCCATGTTAAGTTTGTCTTCGTACTGCTTTCGTTGATCATGTAATGCCAGCTGGCTTTCCATCTCTATATTCCGCAGCTCTGAGCGACGCAGCAATGCGGCCAAACCGGCAACCGCTGAACAGCTGGCTATAAAGACAAACAGCCCCAGCAAATCGGCCGGTGTTTTGATTGAAAGCTGATGTAACGGTTCTATCCAGAAATACGAGGCAAGCATGGCAGAAAGGAGTGTTGCCAGAAGACCGGCGTACAGGCCGCAAAACAATGTCACGATCATAACAGCCGGGTAAAACGTCATGTAGGGAGTTTGTGTTCCCAGATTGCTCAGAAACAGCATGCGACCTATAGCTGCTGTCAGGATGATGGCAAGGGCAGCTGTATAACGGAGTAATGGGCGGCTTTCCCACAACCGCCGGGTAAAGATGTTGTTTGTCAGAATGGTACGAGTGTCAATGTGCGGATCGGTCATGATAGGGTCTTCATGCTGATATCGTCTTTCTGTGGATGTCTTTTGCCTCAACGTCTGTAATGACAGTAAGTTAAACAAACACAAAAAGTCAATGAGCAACCGGATGTCTGGCACGCCACCGCTGCGGGAAAGGGCAAAAGGTGCAAAAGGGGACGTAGTTGATTAGTTGACTAACTCCCGCCGCAGTAACCCCACTTATCCGTCACCACCAACAAACAAGCCGCCCCGGAGTTGATTCCCGGGGCGGCTTGTTTTCTTCAACTGCTCTGGCTGACTATTCAATACTATATATAGTACTATGCCGAAGGGCTTATGCGGAAGGCAGCGTAATGAACTGTTTTTATCTTTAACAGCTTGATTCCCTCCTTCCGAAAAGGTAGTCTCTGGAAGCGTTGAAAACATACCTTGGCCCCGGAGGTACTTCGGGGCCTTTTTGTTGCAGAAAGAAAAGAGGCAATTTATGCAGTTTGAATCATTCAATTTTCACCAAAAGGTGGCCGCCGGTATCAAGACAGCAGGTTACAGTGCCCCTACGCCGATCCAGACACGGGCCATCCCGGTTATCATGGAAGGGCGCGATGTCATGGGGCTTGCCCAGACCGGCACCGGCAAGACAGCAGCCTTTGGGCTGCCGATACTTCATCGTCTGGCAACCGGCCCCCGGGGAAAGGTCCGCGCCCTTATTGTTGCCCCTACCCGTGAACTGGCCCAACAGATAAACGATGCAATCCATCAGCTGGGGCATCTAACCCGGCTACGCTGTACATCCATCTATGGCGGTGTCGGAGTTAATCCCCAGATAGAGCGGTTGCATCGCGGAGTAGAGATAGTGGTAGCCTGCCCCGGCAGATTGCTGGATCATCTGGCACAGGGAACAATAGACCTTTCGCAGGTTGAGGTTCTTGTGCTGGATGAGGCTGACCAGATGTTTGACATGGGGTTTCTCCCTGATATCCGCCGCATCCTCAAGCAGCTGCCTGCAAAGCGTCAGACCCTGCTTTTTTCCGCCACCATGCCGCCGGAGATCCGTAAGCTGGCAGAGGAGATCCTTCAGAATCCCGTAACCGTACAGGTTGATACGGTTGCCCCGGCAGCTACGGTTACCCATGCTCTTTACCCAGTGGCGCAACATCTCAAGACCCCGCTGCTGCTGGAGCTTTTGCAACATACGGATACAGAATCGGTTCTTATATTCACCCGGACAAAGCACCGGGCCAAGCGGCTGGGAGAGCAGTTGGAAAAAGCCGGATACAAAGCTGCCTCACTGCAAGGCAATCTCTCGCAGAACAGGCGACAGGCGGCAATGGAGGGGTTCCGTAACGGAAGTTTCCAGATTCTGGTGGCAACCGATATCGCGGCGCGTGGTATTGATGTCTCCCAGATCTCGCACGTTATCAACTATGATATTCCGGATACCAGCGATGCATACATCCACAGGATAGGCCGCACCGGCCGGGCCGCGCGCAGCGGAGATGCATTTACGTTGATAACTGATGAAGATTCGGCAATGGTGAGGGCGATAGAACAGGTTCTGAAGTCAAAGATCGAGCGACGCACGATTGAGGGATTTGACTACAAGGTTCCGGCTCCCCGCAAGGATGCCGAGTTTGCACGGCCTCCCCGTGAGCCGAGGCCTCAAGCGAAGCCAAAGGCAGCGCAACCGAAACCTGTGGTAAACAAGGGAGCAGCGCCGGCGATGGGCAAAAGCAAGCCTGCAGGCAGGACAGAGGTTGCAAAAACAGCAGGAAAGCCGGTTTCTCCAGGCAGTTCGAGACACCCGCAGCGTTCAGGACGGGCAAGATAAACTGAATTTCTCCCCAACGCTTGAACAGGCTATAGTATGGATAAACTGTGCGGCAGCTTCCGGCTGGGCGGCAAACTGCAGGTGGATGTAGCTTGCCAGCAGATTGCCCTGCTGGTAGCCGCAGCAACCGGCAAGGCCCCGGTTCCGCTTGATGGTCTTATAAGGTCTGGGGCAGGCGCCGCTTTCATCTTCAATAATTTCGGAATAATGGAATTCATGGCCCCGCAGAGTATGGCCTGCCGTACCTAACAGCGTGTCCTGTTGCAGCAAAACCTCCACATAACCCAACGCCTTCCGCCTGAGCAACATCCGGGTATTAAACGGCAAGGCGCCAACCATCTGATGACGGCTGCCATCCAGAAGTTCAATTCCCCTTGAGAGATACATCAGGCCGCCGCACTCGGCGTACACAGGCCTTCCCGAGGCGATAAAGGCGCGCATCTCCCCCAGCATGAGGTTGTTGGCTGCCAGCAGGGCCGCCTGTTCCTCCGGGTAGCCGCCCCCCAGATAGATACCATCCAGCCCGGCAGGCAGACAGCTGTCCTGCAGGGGAGAGAAGCGCACCAGATCGGCCCCCTGTGCAGCAAGCGCCTCCAGATTATCCGGGTAGTAGAAATGAAAGGCATCATCCCACGCAATGCCGATCCGCACGGCATGGGCCACAGGAGTGGGGCTGTTTCCGGGCGCTGGTTCAGGTTGTGTGGGGACTGTGGCGGCCAGCTCCAGAATGGTGTCAAGCTGCAGGTGCTGTTCAACCCGGGCTGCCAGTTCCTGCAGCAGCTCCGGTGTCACGGCTGCGCTGCCTGCGGTTACCAGGCCCAGATGACGACTGGGCAGGGTCGGCAACCCATTGCGGGGCAGAGCTCCCACCAGCGGCGGAAGGGCTGCAGATCGAAGCGATTCGCCCAACCACTCAACGTGGCGTTCTGATCCGGTTTGATTGGCGATGACACCACCGATCCGCACACCTTCTTCAAAACTGCAGAACCCCTTGACCGTGGCGGCCAGGGTGCGGGCCACGCCATGACTGTTGACCACCAGAAGTACCGGCAGTCCCAGCCAGCGGGCAATCTCGGCGCTGCTCCCTGTTGAGCTGGCTGGATCTGCGCCATCAAAAAGCCCCATAACCCCTTCAACCACGGCAATGTCAGCATCGGCAATCTTTTCAGCAAACAGCCGGCGCACATACTGTTCACCACACATCCAGCCATCAAGATTGTAACAGGGACGGTCAGAGGCCAGGGTGTGCCAGGTGGGGTCAAGAAAATCCGGCCCTACCTTGAAACTCTGGACTATAAGCCCCCGTTGTTTCAGGGCAGCAATCAGCCCCAGGGTGATGGAAGTCTTGCCCACGCCGCTGCCGGTACCGGCTATCAGAATGGCACCTCTTGCCATCAGGGCAGGTGCGTGACTGTTGTACAGGGAAACCAGTCCATGGAGGGAATGACGTTTACCACGTTGCCCACCACCACCAGGCCGGGGCGTTCCGGTTTATGAGCCGCAGCCAGTTCTGCAATGGTTGCCAGGGTGGCCAGGTAGCGGGTCTGTGTCGGATGGCTGCCTTTGCTGATCAGCGCCACCGGGGTTGACGGGGAGCGTCCGTGGCGGATCAGGTTTTCTGCAATATCGCCAAGCACAGTGCTTCCCATCAGCAGCACCAGGGTGTCTGGCCCCTGTGCCATCCTCTGCCATTCCTGCTCCGACAGCCCTTTCCCCTCTTTTTTGTGCATGCTGTAGAAGCCCACCGATGAAGCAAATTCCCGGTCGGTCACCGGAATACCGGCGTATGCAGGAACCGCCAGACCGCTCGTTACACCGGGGATAATCTCAAACGGAATACCGTGGTCAGCCAGCAGGCGGGCCTCTTCTCCCCCCCTGCCGAACATCAGCGGATCTCCCCCTTTAAGCCGCACAACCCGCGCGCCGGTTGCGGCCTTTTTCAACAGAAGGGAATTGATCTGATCCTGACTGAGACAGGTGCCCCCCTTGTGCTTACCTACATCGATCTGTTCCGCAAACGGGCAGTACAGCTCCAGCAGCAGCGGATTGGCATACCCGTCATGCAGTACCACCTCTGCCTCCTTGAGGCGCTGCGCCCCTTTGACCGTGATCAGGCCGGGGTCTCCGGAACCGGCCCCGATCAGGCTGACCAGAGCCGGGGCAGTGGCGGCAGGGGACTGTAGTCCGGCAGCCTCGGCAAGGACTGTTCGGGCTAAAGCCTCATTACCGGCCTTAATGAGCCCCAGTACCGTTGAAGCAGAGCGGGCCATGGCCCGCAGGCCGCTTCTGCGCCGCTCAGTTGTCAGCTGTCCCCATTGGGTTGAGTTACGCAGCTCTTCTGTCAAGGCACAATAGCGGCCATAGCTGTCATCGTAGCGGGCCGCCGCTTCATCACGCATTGCGCGACTGAAGGCCGGATTCAGGCCATCGGTGGCAAAGGAGACTGTCAGCGCCCCCCGGCGCAGGGTGGCGGGCAGCATAAAATCACCGGCATCGGGGTGGTCTACCCGCCCGGCGAGTATGCCACGACTTGCAGCATCATCCAGTACGGCCTGATTGACAACGGGATCATCGGTGGCGGCAATCACCAGCAGCATACCGTCCAGCCGACTGCTGTTATATGGCGCCACGATGGTGGCGACCAGGGGCGACTCCCAGACAGGGTCATCGCAGAAGATCGGAGCGACCGCCGTCACCCGTGCACCATATTCAAGCAACTTGCTGCATTTGCGTGCGGCAACGGTTGATCCGCCCACAATCAGGCAGGGGCGTTTATCCATCTGGATCTGTACGGGTAAAAACATCAAAAACTCCTGGGGTTAGCAGAGAACTGCCGGATCAGTCAGCACCGGGAGTCGTTCTGCTCTTTCTGTAGTCTGGCCCTTGTCGCTGCACAACCCAGATAATAGCCTATAAACCCCGCTCCCAGCGCTGCCTGCAGGGCAAACAGCAATGATTCTATTTCTCCGCTGGGCGGTTCAAAAAACGGCTCAAACCAGGGTTTGTAATCCGGAACGATCTTTTTGATCAGCTCTTCTGCCTGGCCGTCTGCCCCTGCAAAGATCTCAACCTTTTTACCGTCCGGCCCAGACTCAGGGCGCTGGACGGTAAAAAGAGGAATCAGCGCCAGCACAATAACAGCAAGTATCAAGGCTATATTCTGATACCGTTTCATGCCTTCACCTCCTGCACAACCGGAATATTCATCGCCTGTAATTCCCTGGCATTGTATCGGGTCAGTGCATTGAACACCAGCACGGTCAGGAAACCTTCGCTGGCTGCCAGAGGGATCTGGGTAAGGGCAAAGATAGATGCAAATTTGGCCAGTGAGGCAGCAAAACCACCCACCGGATCTGGAAAGGCCAGGGCCAACTGTATGGATGTGGTGAGATATGTAAGCAGATCCCCCATCGCCGCAGCCAGAAAGACCGACAGAGCAAACGGCAGCCTTATTCCCTGGGCCATACGGAAGATGCCGTAGGCAGCAAAGGGGCCGACAATCGCCATGGAGAAGATGTTGGCCCCCAGGGTGGTCAGGCCTCCGTGGGCCAGCAGGATGGCCTGAAACAACAGAACAATTGCCCCAAGTGGAGCCATTGCCGCCGGGCCGAACAGCAGTGACCCGAACCCGGTGCCGGTCGGATGGGAGCAGCTGCCTGTTACCGACGGAATCTTGAGCGCCGAGAGTACAAAGGTAAAGGCGGTTGCCACCCCCAGCAGCATCCGCTGTTCCGGGTGCTCGGCAACCCGCTTTTTAATGCTGTAGATACCATAGAAAACAAAGGGAGCTGAGACAGCACTCCAGGCCAATGCATGTTTTAACGGCAAAAAACCTTCCATGATATGCATAATCGCTTCTCCTTTTTTGTGTCAAAATTTCAGCACTATTCCCTGCAGGAGGCATAAATTATCTTCCGGTACCTTTGGTAAGCTATGGGTTGCTCACAGGTAGAAAAATCCGACAAAAAAAGTCCGCATCTGCTGAAAGCAAATGCGGACTTTTCGTATTCAAAGTCCTTTAAAGTGTTACACTCTCCCTTTACCAGAGGGCTCTGTTGAGCGCAGGAATCATCGGCAGGTCTTCTGGCTTGCGATTCATCCTCCGGGCGCCTTCCCGGTCTTTCGACCAGTGACATATTGCCCTTTGTCATCGCTTACAGCGGCGGGTCCGCGGGGGAATATCCAATTAAATGAATTGCACCCCTCTTCCCTATCAAGCCCTTTCGGGCACCGTAATTCAAATATTAAGCTCCTGTCTTATCAAGACAGAATATGTGACAAAATTATTAACACACTGCTTTATTCAAGGTCAAGGACGGGTTTTCCTTATCTCCAGCAACACCATCTTCTTCTGTTTGTGATATTTATGAATAATTGTGATATAAACCGTATCAAACAAGCACTGATGTTAAAACTGAAAGGAAGCACCAAATGAAAAAAATACTGGTATTACTCTCAATCTGCCTTCTGCCCCTGTCCGCCGGAGCTGTAGACCCTGCGCCGGTTCCTGCGGCGCCAAAACCTGAAGCAGCAGCTCCTGCAGTCTCCGCACAGCCTGCCACCAAGGTTTCAGCTCCCGAAAAGCAACCGGCAACAAAACCTTCCGAGCCCTCTCCAAAAGATGAACTGAAAAAACCGGCAGCATCAGCATCCCTGTCTTTACTCAAGCCTGAACAGACTGCCCCGAAAATCATTCAGGTCAAGATCGGCGCTGTGGACATAGGCCGCGTATCCCAGGAATCAAACGTGGGGAAATCAGCCCAGGCCAATATCAAGCAGTTGCAGGGCAAACTTCAGAAGCAGATTGAAGGTAAAAAGAAGCAGGTTGAGAAATTCAAGGCAGATCTGGAAAAGCAGATGCCTGCCTTACCTCCTCAGCAAAGAGAGGCAAGGGCAAAAGAGTTCCAGAAGAAGGTGGAAGAATTTCAGAAATTTGTAATGGGCGCTGAAAAACAGCTGATTACTGCGCAGGAAAACTTCACCAAAGACCTTCTTGGCGCAGTTGAAAAGGCCTCCATAGAATTTGCGGAAGCCCAGAAGCTGACAGCGGTAGTTGTAAAAAGGGAGCTTATCTATGTTGCAAACGGTGTGGAGGCCCTGGATATATCGGATCAGGTCATAAAAATCATTAACGCAAAGGAACCTAAGGGAGGGGTTAAAAAATGAAAAAACAGTTTAGCGTTTTTACACGGTTCAGCCTTTTGGTGGTGACTCTATTATCACTTTTTGCATGTGCTTTGCCGCCTGCGGGACCTGATCCTTTTACAACCATGCCTTACGGACATAAAGTCTACGACCTGCATTTTGCCTGGGACGCAAAGCGTCAGGGGGATGAGCTGATGCTGCAGGGGGCGTTGAAAAACGTCATGTATCCTGCAGTTCAGGATCTGGACATAACCTTTGAACTTAAGGACTCATCCGGATCAACAATCCGCAAGGCCCATTCATATGTAATACCATCTTCGATAAACATGGATGATACAGCAAATTTCGACATCAAGATCTCACTTAAAGGGGCTTCACCTGATGCCTATATCAACTTTATATACTTTTATACATCTATAAATATAGGCAGGGCTGGAGCCATGCCTCAGCTTAACAGCTTCAGGATTGACCAGTTTGGAAGATTTCTGCCAAAGCCGTAATTACAGCCATTGCTGATGAACAGGATTCAGTAGTATCCCTCGCCTCTGGCGGGGGATACTGTTTTAATCGGCGCTCACTCTACCTCTGTAAGCCTGACAAATATCCCCCTGAGTTCCTTGCCACTACTGCCGGAGATGCCTGTAATGCCTGCCCGGCTGGCAGAACCGCTCCGGGCAACACCTCCTATTTCAACCCACTCGCCAAACCTTACGCTAACTATTGTGGAAGCGCTCTGGCTGTTGATACGCCCACGGTCTGCAGGTGCTGACTTCTGTGAGCTGATCTCGAGAATCACCCTGTCGCCACTTATGCGGGGCAAGACATAAACGCCGGAGGAACTGTCCTGATAACTGGTTCTTCTGCTTACTGACAGGCCATTTCGGTCGCGTACATAAGTGCGCTCCGTATACGGAATTGATGTTCCGGTGGATATAAATGCCTGAGTCCCTTCCAGTACCTGTATCTTCCGGGTTTCGTCTGAGTTTTTTGAGGCCTTTTCACTGGCGACCCTTCCGGCAAACCGGGTTACGTGATCCCTGTAGACAACGGAAGCCCCTTGCACCGGTTCTTTCGGGCCTGTAGCCACCCTCCCGTCCTCACCCACCTTAACCTTGGCCGACACTGAAACATCTTTTCCCAACTGTTCTTGTGTCATGTTCTGCCTTACAGATATGAGGAGCCTGCGGGGAACTTTGTCAATCTCTGCAAGTATCGCCTTGATCTGGGCAAGATTTTCCGGGTTGGTCTTGATTATGAGCTTGTCTCCCATTCCGGAGATGCTGCCATCCTTTGATACATGGGGGGTTAGAATGGGAATAAGGTCACTTGCCTGACGGTTCTTGAGAGAGATGATCTCAAGCGCTTCGGTGTCTGCAAGTACAGCAGAGGCAAAGAATATTGTGATAACTGACAGGCAGGCGAATGTCATTTTTATCATTTGTCAGCCCGATAATTAAGAGAAAGCAGTGTCTGGCCCTGATTCGCAGAAACCTCAGAAATGTCGCCGGGTGCCGCTAGCTACGGCAATTCAGATCTCACAGGCAGTTTGTAGCCAGCGAGCCTGTAACATGCATGCCAGCTGGTTCCGCAACGGACACAGTCATGCCACTGTTCAAGCTCACCCTTTGCCGTAGTTATATGTCTGGCATTGATGTCCCGTGAACCGCACTTTGGGCAGCGCTCGCCATGCTGCTTGACAAATACTTCCTGTGGGATGAACTCAGGCTTGATGGTTCCCTGAATAGCCTTGTACACGGTTGAGGTGGTGGATACACCGGAGATGCAGGCATCGGCCTCTGCCGCAGTGGCATCACAGATAAGGATTTCTGGCGGTGTGTTGTCCCGGTATATGAGGCTTACAGTGTAACCCTTGATGGTGCGCTCGGCCTTTACGCCAAAGGATGTGTCTTTAAGAGGGCCGAGGTTCAGCTCAGTGCAGCGGCTCTTAAGTTGCTTCTCGGTTACCTTCATCACTTGTCCTTGTTTGAATGCTCATTAAATCCAAAAAAACAGGCCATCTGAATCAGATGGCCTGCAAACTGTTCTTGTCTCAAACTACTTCTTTGCTTTGGCTTTTGGAGCAGCGGCTTTTTTGGCTGCAGGCTTGGCGGCTGGTTTCTTTGCTCCGAAATCCTTCATGGCTGAACCAGGGGTAAACTTGCCATTGGTCTTGGCAGCGATTTTGATCTCTTTGCCAGTCTGCGGATTACGACCGGTACGGGCCTTGCGGGTAACTGCTGCAAAGGTTCCGAAACCAACGAGAGTAACCTTCTCTCCTGCCTTGAGTGCGCCCTCAACGGCTGCTGTAAATGCCACCAGTGCCTTCTCAGCTGCTGCTTTGGTTATGCCTGCGCCTTCTGCCATCTTTGCTACGAGATCCGCTTTGTTCATGGTTTTTCTCCCCTTTCTTTTTTGCCGGATTAAGGCCGGCCTGCATTCCAGTATCACCTGGCACTTTAATAACAGCTGAATTCCCTGAAATCCTTTATTGAGCAAACTAATAGCAAAGATCAAAGAAATTAAAAAGCATATTCATACAGTAATTCATCTTTAGCCTGATTTTTTTTTCGTATCTCTAAAAATATGACTTGCGATACAGTTTTTATTAAGCTGGCAAACCGTATTTGACCGTAATGCCGGACGATATGCCGGACTCCTGAAATCGCAACTAAATAGCTTGACATTACAAGAGATTATTATAATTCTGCAGTTCAATGAACACTAAAGACAGACCACAAAAAACTAAGAAAACCACCTTCTCCGGCATATTTCTGCAAACCGCCATGATGCTCAAGCTATTTTCAGCTGTTATCCCAATATTTTCACTTTATGCAGGCAAAATCTCCACCATCTCCAACCTGCCTGACAATGAATCAATCATGTACCATGCCTTCCGGAGGAGTTATGCCTGAACTTCCAAAGTCCGCTGAAACTGACAATATGCTGCTCCAGGGCATACTTGAGTGCCTTTCGGACTGGATATGGGAGGTTGATGCAGACGGACGTTATACCTACTGTTCTCCCAGTATTGAGAAGATCCTCGGCTATACTCCGGATGAGATAATAGGCAAGACTCCATTTGATTTAATGACCCATGAAGATAAAGATCGCATCAGAAGCATTTTTCTGGAAATTGCCTCCAAAAAGCAGCCTGTCATCGGTCTGGAGAATCGCTGCCTCACAAAGGGAGGCAGCCAGGTTCTGCTCTCAACAACCGGAGTGCCTATTATTGATGATGAAGGTAATCTGCAAGGCTACAGGGGGGTTGATACTGACATTACCGAGAAGAAACTGATGGAGCAACAGCTCTGCCAATCCGGCAAAATGGATGCCATAGGCAGATTGGCAGCAGGGATAGCCCATGAATTCAACAGCAAGCTGATGGTTATTCTCGGAAATGTCGGACTTGCAAAGATGGAGATAGAAAACAGGGAAAAGGTACTTGAGTGTCTTGGGGAGATAGCAGATGCAGCCGACCATTCCAGACAGATAACCACGAAGCTCCTCGGTTTTTCACGCAACCAGCTTGTAATGCCCCTGATTCTTGATTTAAACATATCCATATCAAAAACAGTCCACACACTCTCCAGCCTTGTCGGAAAAGGGATAGCTCTCAGTTTCCTCCCTGGTAATGACCTGTGGTATATAAAGCTTGACCCGGTTCAGCTTGACCAGATTGTTATGAACATGACCCTGAATGCCCGGGATGCGATGCCTTATGGCGGTGAATTCATTATAGAAACAGCAAATGTAACCGTTGATGATGAACAGTGCCGGTTTTTGGAAAAATCTGCGCCTGGCGAATATGTAAGTATAACTTTCAGGGATTCTGGAACCGGAATGGATACTGAAACCCTTAATCACCTGTTCGATCCGTTCTTCACAACAAAAGGCCCGGGAAAGGGTACTGGTCTCGGTTTGTCCAACGTACATGGCATAGTAATGCAAAACAACGGATTTATAGACGTATGGAGCAAGCCGGGAGATGGATCTGTCTTTATCGTCTGGTTCCCGCGACATCAGTTGATACCTGAATGAATTGTTCAGTCATTTCAATTTAATAAAACGCAAAAGGAGTTATGTTATGGCAAGGGTGCTGATAGTTGACGATGATCCCCAGATATTGAAACTTTTAGAGGCCTATCTCAGAAAAGCAGGACATGAGACGGCAACTGCCGGTAACGGGAATCAGGCAAAGCCTCTGCTTGCAGCCGAAGAATTTGACCTGCTCTTAACTGATATAGTCATGCCGGAAGAGGACGGGCTCGGCCTGCTTCTATGGCTGCGCAATCAGACATATCAGCCCAAGGTTATAGCAATATCCGGCGGATCTCCACGGCTTGACCAGAACATGCTGCTTGATATTGCAAGATACTCGGCCCACAAGGTTCTGACCAAACCTGTGGACTATGAGACTCTTATGGCTGCCGTCAAGGAAGTGCTTGAAGCCTGATCTACGATATTATTAACAAAAAAGTAGTTTATGGGAGCAGGCCGTGAGTACTGTTGCAATATTTGTTACCAAGGGGACGATTTTTGCTGGCAGCGCGGCCATGAGCGGCGCGTTCCTGGCAATGGGCGTAGGTGTGGGCGCTGCCTTCTATCTACAGTATCGCCATGAGGTAAATGAACAGGAGAGACAGAGGCTTACCCGTGAGCTTAATAATGCCTGCTACCGCGTAAGGCATCGTATCGAGAGTCTTCCTCTTGAACTGCATGGCCAGTTTAAAATTGAGCTTGCCAGGCTTGCAGAGCTTGAATCTTCTGCAAATGCAGCCATTGCAAAGGATGATTTCTGCGTAATTCCGGCTGCCATTGCGGCCCTTCACGAACAGTACGCCACCCTTAAGAATCGGATCGAACATCTTGTTATAGCAACCGCTGAGCCTTCACAGGCTGTTCTTGATTCCGCACTGGAACTCTCACGCCGTCTTGACGCTTTTACTGACAAGCCCCTTCTCATCCCCCTGAGAAATGAGTTGGGCCGGATTCTTAAGGAATCTGCTACAGACAGACTTGAGCAGGATATTAATGTAATAGCCAAACGTGCTGAACTGATTATAAGCCAGAATCAGGATCCGACTGAACATGCCGAAGAACCGCCTCCTGCCGTCTGTGCACCGGACAGCAGGGAACGCCGTCGCTCTGCCCTTCTTGCCGATGCCAGGCGTTACCATCTTCTTATTGCCCGCCTTGATTCTTCTGCTGCCGATGAGCTTCTTCCCCTGCTGGAAGAGGCGGCTGCCGGAGCCGATGACCAGCGCCTTTCAATGCTGCGTGACAGCATCTGCCTTAAGTACGGCGCAGTAAAGGATGCTGCTGCCCTTACCGCAATCCATACCGAGGTATTGCAATCGTTGCCGGATCAGGTGCGAAACCTGCCCGGAGGTCCAGAGGTGGCTGACATGCTTGAGGCGTTACTGAAACAGCCGGCTATAGGCCTTGAGGAATTCCGTGAGGGGCTTAGGAAGTCCCATGATCTTCTTTTCAAAAGCCATGAGGAGCAGGCCCTGCTGGCCAGAGTGCGCGACACACTGGAAACGCTGGGTTACGCCACATTGTCAGGTGTAAAGGGAATTACCGAAGAGGGGCTTCAGGCGGGAGAGGTATTCTTTGTTGACACCCCCTCTGAAGGGTACCGCGTAATGTTGCGCCTCTCGCCTGAAGGGGAACTGCTTACCAGACTTGTAAGGATGGTGGCCAGTGAGGATAAACGGAAAAATGTCAGTTCCTACCAGCGCCAGAAGGATCTGGATGTGGCCCGGCGCTGGTGCAGAGACTATGACAGTCTTATATCCGGCATGGAGCAGCAGGGCGTTAGCTGTACCGTGAATCTTCGCAAGGCTCCGGAAGAGGAGGAGGTGCTCTGCATAGTTGATACTTCAGCTGATATTAAACGGCGGAGTCATTCCACCACAGTAACAGCCATGCAAGGCGGCGCGGTTTCATGACCAGAGCCGAAGCCATTACTCTTCGGGAAGAGGAACTTGCCACAATTATCGAAACACCGGCCCCACTTCCTCCCCGGTCTTCCAGGGAGGCTGATCCATCCATTTCAAGCTTCATGGGCTGCCCGATCATCAAGCCTTTCCCCGCAGCCGGAGGCGAAGCTGACATCTACCTGATAGAGCGCAACGGTGCCAGCCTGGTCTTAAAACTGTACCGTTTCGGCATTGCCCCCAGGGAGGATCTGATGCAGCGGGTATGCAGTCTGGGACGTTCTTTTCCCCACTGCTTTGTGCCGGTTCTCGAATTCGGCTACGACCCTTCAACCCGTCGCTGGTATGAACTCCAGGAGTATATAGAAGGTGGCTCGCTTAAGGATCTTATGGATGGAGGCGCCGACCCTGAGCTGATTGACCTGCTCCTTCCACAGCTTGTTAAGGCCCTTTCCATACTCCATGACCACCGCATTCTGCACCTTGACCTTAAACCCTCAAACATCCTCCTACGCTCAAAAGAGCCTTTACAGCTCCTTCTGACCGATTTTGGCATATCGTCGTTTCTTGATCCGGAACTAAGCCGGAAACTTACCACAGTAAAAGGCACACCCCATTACTGGTCGCCTGAATCCTTTACCGGTGTTGTCGGGGCTGAGGCTGACTGGTGGTCCCTGGGAATGATAATTCTGGAGATCCTGCAGGGCAGGCACCCCTTCAGCGGAATGGATCCCAAACTTGTCATGTTTACCCTCTCCACCAGAGGGGTCGAGCTGGGGCAGGATATTCCGGAACCTTACCGCACCCTTCTGATGGGGCTTCTTACCCGACGTCCTGCCATGCGCTGGGGCCTGGAGCAGGTTCGCCGGTTTCTGGGCGGTGATAAGGCAATTCCCCTTTACTACAACCGTGAAACCGATGCCGGCATGGCCTCCGGCATGCCATTCCGCTTCATGGGAAAAGAATATTCCGAGATGGGGGATCTTGTTGCTGCCGCCCTCACAGGGGAAGAGGGGTGGAACGGAGTCCGGATCTCTCTGGAGCAGGGGCATCTGGAACGCTGGCTGACGGAAAATGGAAATCAGGATAATGCACTGCTGGTTCGTAAAATCACCCAGGATGCCGGTGAGGACACGGATCTGGCTCTGGTTCGCATGATCTACCAGTTTCGCCCCGATCTTCCATTTGTGATGTATGGCAAGCAGATCTCTCTTGGCAACCTCTGGCTTTTTACCCGAAACACAATCCGCAAGCAAGGGAGCCTGGCTGAACGCTCCCTGCTGGATGACCTGATGAAAGGTCGCCTGGCCACCTACTACGGCGAATTTCTCTTTCTGGCCAACCGTGAGCCTGACCAGCTCTATCACACACTGATCGCCCTGGGAAAACTGTCAGGTTCAAGCCGCTTCTTCTACGGCATAAACTCGGATCCTGCCGAAATGTTCAAGCTGCTGGAGGTAATGGTTCATCCGGAAAGCTGGTTGCTTCCATCCACTTTAAGCAATGCCCCCCAGCAGGAGGCCGAATTTCTGGTTGCCAACCATGAGATGCTATGCAGCAAAGAAGAGCTGCAGGCATTTTTATCTGATCATCTGGTGCCGGGCGACCTGGAGGATGCCCTGCAGGCCATTCCACGTCTGGGCCTTGAACACTTCAGGAAATGCTGTTCCCTGCTTTACCGCCTGCAAAACGAGCATCTGTTGCCCGGCCGCGCCGAATTTTTGGAACTTGTCCAGCGTTACCTGTTTCCACCTGAGCTTTCAGAGGCCATCACCGGAAAGCGGTATGCCCCCGCTACAGATGCATGGAAGAGGATACTTGAATGGCGCAGACAGAGCCTGCTGCTTGAGGAAGCCGAAGCCGCCGACTGGCTGAAACGTAATGGCAGGGAGTCGGAGATCATGTTGCATCAGGGGCTGCTGGTTGCGGGAGAAAACCATACCCCGCTTGACAGAACCCGGTACGAGGAGTTTGCAAGGGATGTCAAATGCAGGGTTATACCTAAACTGATGCCGCTTGTTCAGCGACTGGATATTACGTTTAAGGAACAGGCCATGCCAGGCATATCGGCTCCGTGCCGCGATATTGCTGACTACATCAATGCCCTTGCATCCCGCTCTGTCCCCTGGGATGAAACCGACCGCCGTGCAGTGAAAGCCCTTTACGAGATTCTGTTTGTAAAGAAAATCCCGGTGCCTGAGATTCTGGGGCAGGTACTGCCACCCCGTTCACAAGGCTTCTGGCATATCCCCATTGAACTTCTGGCCGGTTTCAGTATCCAGGAGTGGGAACCTTCCATGAAATGGATACAGCGCGGTGCTGTTGCAGGGATTCTGATGGGACTATGTTTCGCATTCTCACTTTTGTTTATGGGTGAACGGGTGCCGGTTGTGACTATTCTGCTTGCTCTGCTAGTGGCACTGTTGCGCCGTTCCTGGAAACTGGGCGTACCACTGATGGTTGTAACAATCCTGTTCCTGGCCCGTGACGAGATGGTGGCCAGCGAGGTGATTACCCGCAGCGGAAGAGGAGCAGCGGAGCGGGTAATGATTCAACGCACCTATTTTGACAACATTTCCGAAAGCATCCTCGACATGCTGCTTATGGCCTGGCTGGGCATTCTGCTTGGGGCCAGGGCAGGCGAGAAGATGGGGGGAGACCTTGAAAACCTCACGGATGGTGAACGGTTTATTGCCGACTTCCGGGCAAGGATAGATGTTGTAATGGGCAGAGATATTGATCAGGAGGAGCAGCGATGACCGAAGCAATCAGACCGCTATGGGCAAGGGAGCTTGGACGTTTCATACCGGTAAAACCGCAGTTCGTTCTCTGGGGAAATATATACGACGTATACCCCTTTCCCTGTGACGGAGGAGTAACCACACTCAGGCTGCAGGAGTACCTGAATCGCACCCTGACCGGTCTGGGGTATGCCCTGGTGCTGTCATGGGAGCCGGTATACGGCTTCACCCTCCAGGCCGGGGATCAGGAACTGTGCAAAAAACTGACAGGGGAGGCGCTGAAACCCCGCGAACCCTGGCCATGCAGTCTTGTGCGCTGCGCCGAGATAGCGGAAAAGATATTTACATCTTCCGAGGCCCACGGAGCCGTGGTACTCAACTTTTCTTCCCGTATACCTGATATCACCGGCAACGACATGCACGAGTTTTACTACCGTATGTTCCGCCTTGCCCAGACATCGGTGCCAAGGCTTGTTCCGGGCCATGACCAGCCACGTCACCACAGCCTTATCTGGCTCCTTGACAAGGAAAACGATCTGCCTCCCTGGTACACCATCGCGAATCCAAAGGTACGGAGCATGGCGATTCCAGTCCCTGATTTTCCTGTGCGCAGCGCAGTTGTCAAGGGGCTTTCAGGTGGGCTGTCCGGTTTTGCCGAACTGCCGGAGGAGCAGCAGGAAAAGGGGCTTTCGCTTTTTGTAGATCAGACAAGCGGCCTCCAGACATCCGAGATAGTCTCCATCGTATCACTTGCGCGCCGGGAGCAGATACCCTTTGCACAGATAGGTGACGCCATAAGGATGTACAAGCTTGGTGTTCCTGAAAATCCCTGGGCAAAGCTGGACCTTAAAAAGATAGCTAAAGGGGATGAACTGCTTCAGGAAAGGGTAAAAGGCCAGAAGCAGGCGGTGAACAGGGCCTCCGACATTATGAAGCGGGCGGTATTCAATCTTTCTGGCAGCCAGTACGCACGCCACTCCCAGCGCCCCAAGGGGGTTCTGTTCCTGGCCGGCCCGACAGGTGTTGGCAAGACAGAGCTTGCAAAGGCCATAACCGAACTGCTTTTCGGAAGCGATACAAACTGCATCCGGTTTGATATGAGCGAATTTGCCCGTGAACATGCCGACCAGCGCCTGGTGGGGGCTCCACCCGGCTATGTGGGGTACGATGTCGGAGGGCAGCTTACCAATGCAGTCCGCCAGAACCCGTTTTCCGTGCTGCTGTTCGACGAGATAGAAAAGGCGCATCCCAGGATACTTGATATCTTTTTACAGATACTTGACGATGGGCGCCTTACATCGGGGCGGGGTGAAACGGTCTACTTCTCTGAAACACTGATAATCTTCACCAGCAACCTCGGGATATTCGAGACAACGCCGGAAGGGATAAGGCGTCAGCGGGTAACCCCTGAGATGCCTTACGATGAGATACGCAAAGGGGTTATGGAGGCTGTAAGCGCATACTTCACCTATCAGATATCCAGACCGGAAATACTTAACCGGATAGGTGAAAATGTTGTTGTCTTCGACTTTATCCGCAGTGATGTGGCAAAGGAGATATTCAGGAAGATGCTTGACAATATTCTCTACGCACTGAAGGAACAGTACCGGATAAACGTCTCTTTTGCCTCAGGGGCGGTTCAGCAGCTCTTTGATGCCTGCTGCAGAGATCTTTCAATGGGTGGCAGGGGGATCGGAAACCGTCTTGAAGAAGTGTTTGTGAACCCCATCTCCCGTCTCATGTTCCAGCTTGAAGTTGTATCAGGTGACAGGATAGTCATTTCAGAGCTTTTGCAGGAGGAGGGTACCTGGTGCCTGAAGGCCAGCAGGAAATCAGGGTCGGACTAATCCACTTCCCTCTTTTGTCCCTAGGCCCCGGCCTGCGGGCAGGGATCTGGCTGACCGGCTGCCCGAGACGCTGCAACGGATGCATCGCGCCGCAGTGGCAGGAAGAGGCCAGTGGCCGCCTGACCACCATAAAACAGTTGATGGAAGATATGCGCCCGTTTTTAAAGGAAGCGGATGGAGTAACCATTTCCGGCGGGGAACCATTTGCCAGACCGCCCATACTTGAGGCGCTGCTTTCAAGGCTCCGCCAGGAAGGGGTAACGGACATTCTTGTCTACAGCGGCTATAGTATTGAAGAGCTTGAAAAGAAGGCAGCCAGCTCCCTGAATCTTCTGGATGCCCTTATTGACGGCCCTTTTGATTACGCCCTGCCGTCGGACAGCCACTGGCGCGGGTCAGCAAACCAGCGGCTGCACATACTTGCAAAAGACCCTTTGCTTCGCAGGCGTTACGAGCAGTTTGCAGATCATATTCCGGCCCGCCGCCTGCTCCAGTCCATCCCCCATCCCTGTGGCGGGACAATTTTAATCGGTATCCCCAAACCTGCCGATCTGGAGGAAATACGCAATGGAAACATTTAAACTCTGCCCCACCTGCGGAAATGTCAACAGTCCCATAGAACTGCTCTGCAGCCGCTGCTTCGGGGATATATCAGGGGTCACTCCAGCCCCTGCTGTGCCTCAGCAATCGGCAGCTGAAAAAAAACCTGTTTCACCGTTACGCCTTTTGCTTGCCGATGGCCGCCAGATTGATCTTCAACCAGGCGAAACAGCAGGACGGGCAGGAACCGGCGGAGAGCTGTTCATGGAATATGGGGCAGTATCCAGACATCATGCAAGGTTTGATCATACTGACGCCGGATGGCTGGTCACCGATCTTGAATCTACAAACGGCACCTTTCTGAACGGGCAGCGGCTTGCTCCTGCAACCCCCACCCCCCTTTCAAACGGTCAGGAGATAAGATTCGGAAGCGGATTCAGGGCAGGCATAAGCATTAATGCAGATTAACCTGGAAAAAGCATTCTGAAACACAGAGCTATTGAGCAACGGAGTAAAAACAGATGGTTAACGATTTAAGAGAATAGTGACTGGAATATTTGGGTAATGATTTGTGGGTTAGCGTGAAGGGCCGAAGAAGACTTCTTCAATGGTTTCAGACTGGTGGGCAATAGTACGTCTGTGGTTCTTTTTAAGTCCACTGAATATGCCGATAAAAGCACCGATCGCGGCAAAGGCAACTATTATGTTAATAAATATGATTAGTTCCATGAAAGGAGTCTATCTTGCCAGCATAAGATCAAGGGCTGTTTTAGTCTCCCCTCTCTTAACCGTCTGTGACTGTGAAAATTTGTTGATATACAGCCTGAATAACCACACAGAAAGAGCAACAGCGCCTGTAATGGCGAATAGTGTGAAGGCAAATATTATTAATGTCATCATGGTTTCCATATAAAGAATCCTTAAAACCACCCTTGTTCAGCAAGTTCTTCATCAATACTTTTGTGATTAGGTCGTTGCGGTGATCTTGAAGCTGTAAAGGATCGTTTTGTTGATTTAAATATAAAAACGAAAAGCGCCACCATCAATATCATCAACAGGTAGGAAAGCCCCATATATATAGCTATGTAATCTGTTTCGTTCATATGGAGATTATATCATGAGCAATAATAAACTCAATATACAAATAACAGCTGAAGTCTTGACAAAAACAGTAATGAACGGGGAAAATCAATCTCGAAGCAGAGGATACCGTCACGCTGGTTTATGAAATACACTGAAATGCTATTTATACTTCGCACGGCATAGAAATGCGTTTTTTTGTAGGGGCGGTGCCTTGTGCCCGCCCCCGCCTTGTGCCTGAATCAAGGCACCCACAAGGGGATACCCCTACAGAATTAAAATATGGAACACGTAGGGGCAGGTCTTGTGCCTGCCCGCCTTGTGCCTGCCCGCCTTGTGCCTGCCCGCCTTGTACCTGCCCGACTGTGCCTGAATCAGGGCGGGCACAAGACCCGCCCCTACAAAACATTAATCTGCTTTCGGAGCCTTAAATGCCGACACGAAAAACAAAAGGGGTCAGCCCCCTTTAACATACTTGCCCTTTGTGGGTTGTTGGCGGATGATCATGGCAGGTTGCTGTAAACAAGTGCCCCGTGTCTGTCACGGCCTTTGTAATACTGGTTTTCGGTCATTTCTCTTGTGGGGGGAGCGGTTTCGTGCCTGGTGTCTATGTTGGCAAGGCCGGGTTGCCTGCCATAATATCCGGACGGGGTTCTGTCTCCTGCTCCGTAGTATCCGGAGTGCCGATAATGTCCGCTATGATAGCCCCTGTGGCTGCTATAGCCGCCGCTGAATGATGATGACCGGCTTCTTGCATCGGCTGATATGGCTATCAGGATGATTGTAAATGCTATGATGATTGTTTTCATGGTCTGCCCCCTTCATTAAGCTCATTCATCAGATCCATTCTTACGCTTGAAGTTGTTATCATCTTTGCAGTATTCAAGAGCATCAAAGAGTACATTTGAGAGCTTCATTAAATGTTCCGGCTTTACCAGCATGATGGTGTTGTTTGGTTGCACTTCAAGGCCAGCTCTTGCGGCTTGTTTGGTTCGCTCTAGCGTTATCGGGATATTAAAAGCAACGTAAGGCTTGCCCTTGTCACCAAAATACCGCAGCAGCCAGCGGTTGTTTTTGCCCTGATAGCAGATCGAGTAATAGCTTTCAGTGTCTTTGCCTACTATTTCGGATTCATCGGCCTTGCCGTCAAGGATAGCCTGGCAGATAGCAAGCACCCGGCGTTCTGCTTCGGTGGTTATTATTTTGGGATTGTCTGGATCTGCTATATCACCCTGGCAGCCTTCACATGTAATAGGGGCTGGCAATGGTGCCGGAGCAGCTACAGGGGCACTGAGTCCACCAACTACAACTTTGCTGATAGCTTCGACAAGGGCCTGCTTGACAAGTGGCGTGTAGGTTTCAAGCTGTTTAGGCGTTAATCTGCTGTTCAGGTCTGATCTGGCAGCTACAAATTTAACAAATTCGGCATCAGGATCACGCAGGCATTTTTCAATTGATGATGTAAATGCATCAAGCACGGTTTGCTCTTCGGCAAAGGTGCGGAGGCCATCAGGGTTGAATTTGTCATAGCGAAACCTTGCGAGTTTGTCCGGATCTGATTCACAGAGGGATTCAAAGCTGACCACAAGGAAGGGGCTGGTGTCCATGATGTTGCTGTGCTGGCGGTCGCAGTAGAAACGCCATTCACGACCATTTGTTATTGCCGCAACGGAAACACCAGGAGTGCTGTTGAAGTATCGGGCGAGCTGGCTTGTGTGGTTTGTGAGCTTTTCATTGCAGGATTTGGCCTCTATGAACATTACCGGATTGCCTGATACAAACAGGGCATAGTCTACCCGCTCGTTGGCTTTGATACCTGGCAGATTTGCATGATATTCGGCTTGTACTTTAGTTGGATCGTAGGGACTGAAACCAAGTGCATCAAGCAGGGGCAGGATAAGCGCCTGCTTTGTGGTTTCTTCGCTGCTGCAATGGCTGTGGACGTTTTTGATATGTTCAGCATGGCGGGCCAATCTATCTCTGAAATCCGGCATGGTTTACGCTCCTTTAGTAAATAACTGTTATTTTAATCCATACTTTCATAATCTTCTTTTACTCTGTCTAATTATACCATGTTGGACAATAAAAGCAGGACATATTTTCAGCTGTTCCCGGATTACTTACATGCTACAACATGTATAGCAGGAGGATAAATTGTCATGGATATCCGAAAAAACAAGGAATGGCAGGCCAGATGGCTAAAACTGAAGATTCGTGTGTTTATACGGGATTTGTAACTTGACCTTTAATCCAGAAATTCATCACCGGCGCTCCATCCGGTTGAAAGATTATGATTATGCTTCTGCAGGAGCATACTT
>CAZXTZ010000012.1:0-24577 GCA_964643645.1 uncultured Geobacteraceae bacterium | reverse complement strand
CGCATTGATGCGTGACCTTGACCAGGCAGTGCCGCTTTTGAAAGAGCTGAAGCAGAGTGGCGTCCTGGTTACCCTGGATGACTTTGGAACCGGCTACTCAAGCCTTAGCTATCTCAAGCGGTTTCCGGTGGACAAGCTCAAGCTGGATTACTCATTTGTGCGTGATATCACCAGCGATGCCGACAGCGCCAGTATTGCCCGGGCTGTTATCAGTATGGCCCACAGCCTGAAGTTGACGGTTGTGGCCGAAGGGGTGGAGACTGAAAGCCAGCTGGAATATCTGCGGCGGCAGGGTTACGACGAGATCCAGGGCTACTACGTCAGCAGGCCGGTTCCAGCTGAGGAGTTTATCGCCCTGTTGGCACAGGGTGGTATCATTAATGGCATGCAGACGCAGGATAGTAATGAACTGCGGATTTTACTGGTGGATGATGAACCTTATATTATCAACGCCCTCAGTCGCCTGCTGGCATTGCACGGGTATGACGTGCTTCATGCCGATAATGCCCAGCAGGCTCTTGAACAGCTGGGACGCACAGAAATAGCGTTGATGCTTACCGATAACCGGATGCCGGGTATGGGTGGGGTTGAGCTATGCAGACTTGTGCGGGAGCTGCACCCGGAGACGGTGCGGGTAATGATGACCGGCTATTCAGACCTGAACGACACCATTCTGGCAATAAACGAAGGCGCAGTATTCAAGTTTGTCACCAAGCCATGGGATGAAAAGGGGCTGTGCGAGATTGTGACCGAGTCGTTACAGTACTACCGCTTTCTTAAACAGCTGAAACAGTTTGAGCCGCATCTCTATCAGGATGCCATAATAGGTTAGGTGTCAGAAGGATATCCAATGACGGCATCAACAATGCTTTACTTTCTTGGAGCCTCCATCGCCCTGACGCTTGCCCCCGGGCCGGACAATATTTTTGTTATGACCCAGGGCATTACACGCGGGCGGAGGCCGGCGATCATCACTGCCCTGGGTATGTGCAGCGGTGTCACAGTTCATACTGTTGCGGCGGCGTTCGGTCTTTCGGCAATATTTCATACCTCTGCCATCGCCTTTAATGTCGTAAAATATGCCGGAGCGCTATATCTCCTATATCTGGCCTATAGAACGATGAAAGACCGTTCCACAATTGCCTTTTCTAATAAGGATGACAGGCCAGTTGCCGCACTGTTCAAGCGCGGTTTCATAATGAATGTGCTCAATCCCAAGGTTGCCATGTTTTTTCTGGCATTTCTGCCACAGTTTGTAACCCCTGATATGCCGCATCTTTCGCTCTACATTCTTCTGTTGGGTGCAATTTTCATGTTTCAGGCAGTGATTGTTTTTTGTCTGATCGGCTATTTTGCGGGCAACATTGGCAGTTATCTTCAGAAAAGGCCGAGGATAGCAAAACAGTTTGACTGGATAACCTCAGGAGTTTTTGCTTCATTAGCAATCCGGCTTGCTTTGGTTGAAAGATGAGCCGGGAGAGTGCGTTCAGCCCGTACCATTACTCTCAAATAAATCCTGAAATAAGCAACTGCTCCATTTTCTGTTATACTACGGAAAAGATACATCCCGGGTAGGAGGTTAAAATGTTTGCACTTACAGTAGGAGCAGGCACCTGCATGGGGTTCCCGGATGTCTGCCTTACACCGACACCGGCAGGCCCCATACCTGTGCCGTACCCCAATATCGCCATGTCAGCCAACTGCGCCAATCCGGCACCCAACGTGCTGATGGAGTGCGCTCCTACGCTCAACGCCATGTCGGTGATTGCCCTGAGCAACGGTAATGAGCCGGGGTCTGCGGGTGGTGTGGCATCACACCTTATAGACGGTCAGGGGGAGTTCCTTGTTGGCAGCATGACAGTTATGGTGAATGGCACCCCGGTGCAGCGACTCACCAGCACCACAGGCCAGAACTGCATGAGCAAGACCCTGAACGCCCCCGGCACATGCATTGCACCAAGCCAGTGCAGTGTGCTGGTGCTTTCGTGACAACATAAAAAGACTATTCCGCCCATGGCATAACGAATGGAACTTCAGCACAGCAGACAGCACAGATGAATGTTAATGCTATTTACCACCCATTGCTTCTTCTAGCATCAAGGCCTGTTCAAGCTGTTCGGCAGAGATTGAGAGTGGAGTCATCTCAAGCTGACGGATGCCGCCATCCTGATTGTTGCCGATCAATGATAACGGGCCTGTAATTTCGTCTCTGGTTATATAAAAATATTGTCCAAGTGTTAATCTAGCGTTTTCGTACATAATTTTGTGAACATTTATCTTTGCATTTGAGTTTGAGTACCTTCGCTCCCTGACCTCCTGCATCTGTTCGGTCAGCTTGTTTCTTTCAGTTATAAATACCGCAAGATTACGTTTATTTTCAGGGGTGGCAGTAAAACTCTGGTTGAGTTCCACCAGCAATTTGTTTAGCGCCTCTATTTCATCGAAATCGTGGAAGTTCACTCCGGCCATAACTGTTGTGGCTAGTGATGTTTTTGTGCCAATAGACCCTGTTTCCATGCCCGCCAGGACTATACAGCTGCCACCGCCAAAAGTTCCCTTTATGATTCGCAATGTCCCCATGCAACGCAGACTGCAATTTCGTATCTCAACCTGTGCAGTAACATCTCCTTCGCAGATAATTCTGGTGTCATTGCAGAAGTTTAACGTCAAATTACCGTTACAGACTATCTTCCCTGTGCCTTGGCCGTTCATTCCGCAAATCTCGACATCTCCGTTCGATTCAAGTTCCGCGCTGCCAACTATACCTTTTATCTTTATCCCTCTGGTTGCCTTGACACGGAAGCCATCCAGAACATCCCCGCTTATTTCAACAAATCCGTTGAAGTCTATATTACCTACACGGTAATCAACATCGCCCTCTACTGTATAGACGTCTTCAACAGTCAGTTCACTACCGGTATTGTTTACCCGTCCGGATGTCTCTGCGTAAAGTGTCTTGCCATCGTCTCCAATACGTATCCCTGTCCCCGGCGTGATGCTGCATGGAATACCTGGTTTTGGAGGTATACTTTCTCCCTGCACGGTTCTTCCGGGCACTCCCGTAGTTGGCGGATGTATTACAGCGACAATGTCACCTGGATTGACATTGAGAAATGTCTGTACATTTTTGAAGCAGACAGCAGATTTCTCAGCACCGTCAGCATTGTTCTGCTCTTCCAGAGAGTCGTGAACCAGAAACTCAAGATATCCGTCATCTCCTGGTTGCATGGCAGTGGAGTGGGCAATTATTATCCCGGATATGGATTTTTTTTCAGCAGCCACTGACAGCAGCATCTGCACAGAGGCCTCATGGACTCCTTCAAAGACCTTGCAACCATTCATAAACTGTCTGAGTGATGCTTCATCAAGCGGCGTACCGCCAGCAGACGCCTCATATCTGGCTGTACAGACCGTAACATCTGCCGAGAAATCAAACCTCAGCTTGAAACCGGATTGTACAAGCTCGTACTGCTGTACATGTCCTGAGTCTGATGACTGGCTGGCGTTCATGACAGCCTCCCCGGGCTTCGCTTCGTACCTCCGTACAGTTCAATTGCCGGGCCGGATATTTGCCTGAATATTTTGGGATCAAACTCTTCTCCCACCCTGCACTCCAGTTTTGAGAGTACTTGCTGAATGGCCTCAAGGCCTTTCTGAAAGCCCATTTCCATGTCAACTGTATTGGCCAGTGCAATTATGGCAGCACCACGAGGAATGGCATCACCAGCCAAGCCATCAGGAAATCCGCTGCCATCATAATTTTCATGATGGTGACGCACCATAATGGCAATGTTTTTCAGATCAGAGACAGTCTCTATCATGCTCTGCCCAAGCACTGGGTGAGATCTGTAAAGAGCCTGCTGGGTCTCTGTCATTCCCTCTGGCGCAGTATCCAGAAGATCGTCAGAAAGAGCATTCTTGCCAATATCGTGAAGCAGCGCCGCCATCTGGATATCATCAATTTCATGGGGGGGGAGGCCGAGACCCGAGGCAACGCCTATGGCGAGAGTGGCCGTGTTGGCTGCATGGCGGCGCGATGTGGGCACACGCAGATCAATAAGCCCGGCAAGGGCTCCAAGCAGGGTACGGTAACCATCCTGCTGTTGTCTGGCCTGCATCTGCATCTCTTCAAGCTGCTTTTCCAATTCGGCTGCATGTGACATGATCAGCTCATCATGATTCCTGCGCTGTTCCTCAAGCTGTTCAAGCAAGGCTAACCTCTCGGACTTTGCAGCTTTTTTTCGTTCATATTCTTTAAGTGCATCACGTACAAGCTGCAATACTTCATTGCCATCCCACGGTTTGCTTATAAATCTGGTGGTGCCTCCATCATTCATTGCATCCACTGTCGCCTGAAAATCAGAATATCCGGTAAGCAGCATACGCACAGCATCTGGAGCCAGTTCGCGAGAACGCATAAGAAATTCCGTGCCCCCCATTTCAGGCATACGCTGGTCAGATACAATAACTGCCATATCCTCAATCCGTGAGAGCAGTTCGAGCGCCTCTTTGCCCGACGAAGCAAAAAAAACCATATACGGCTCGCGGCGGAAAAGCCGTTGAAGTGACTGCAGGACTCCTACTTCATCATCAACAAACAGTACCATGATGCCTCCTTGCCGCTATGAGCGCTCAAAACAGATAATCCACACGAATCAGATTGGTAATGTAAAATTTTTGCACTTAATGTCTGTTATGGGATAGTCAGAAAATTTCTGTCAGAATAATTCTGATGCATTACCGCAATTTAGTGGTAGACTTTTGTCATGGTTTTAATGCCGCAGCTTTTGCAGTAAATCTTTAGGAGGTGCCTGTCATGCCTGAATTCAAACTGATACCATCAATTGACAAGAGGCTTGGAGCTTTTATCGAAGTCAGCCGACGTCAGGGGAGCCTGCCAGCCGAACAGCCTTTAAAGCCTGCCATTACCATTTCCCGCGAATTCGGCTGCGAGGCATATCCAATGGCGGAACTGTTAAGGCAGCAGCTTGAAAACCGTACAAAGGAAAGCTGGTCACTTATGGATAAAGCCCTGCTGGACGAGGTTGCCAAAAATCACAACCTTTCCGATAAGGTTTTAGAAAAACTGGGAGACAAAAATCGTTTTCTTGATGAGTTCCTCTCTACATTTTCTTCCAGATGGAAGAGTGACAAGGATTACTATCGTCTTCTGTGCCGTCAGATAATAGCCCTTGCAGAAGAAGGGAATGTAATTATTGTGGGCCGTGGATCACCCATAGTAACTGCACCAATGAAAAATTGTTTTCATTTCAGGATATTCGCTTCACAGACATTCAAGATTGCGTCAATTTCAAAACGTCTGGGCCTTAACAAGGAGGAGGCGGAATCTCTCATCGAGCGGCGTCAGAAAGACCGGGACAAGTTTATCCGTGAGTTTCTGGATCGTGATCCGTACGATCTTTCTTTCTACAATCTTGTGTTTAATAACGACAAAAACAACGCCGCCAAAATTGCTGACTTAATCACAGACTACGTCCTCAAGTAGCTTATTTAAGGAACTTACCCTGTTGACAAGGGCCGGCCATCTGTCGGCCTTTTCTTTTGCATGTTCACCCATTGCAAAGAATCTGGTAAATACTGCATACGGAGGAACGAGTGAAAAAGTTGATTATTGCATTATCTCTCTTATCAGGTGCATGGCTGGCCTATATTCTTATTTCATTGGCAATGTTGCCACCGATCTCATCTCTTGAAGATCGCAAGAGTACGTTTGAGATAAGGGTTCGTGACTGGCAGGGCAACAGCCAGCCTTTACTGCTTGGCCCCAAAAACCGCTACTGGACACCGGCCAGCCGGATTCCGTCGGAGATGAAATGGGGAGTGATACTCGCAGAGGACGCCAAGTTCTACAACCATGAAGGGTTTGATGTGAAGGCCATCAAAGAGGCGATCAAATACGATCTTGAAAAGAAATCCATGGCAAGGGGAGCATCCACAATCACCCAGCAGACCGCTAAAAACATCTTTCTTTCCAGGGAAAAGAGCATAACCCGAAAGGTAAAGGAGGTTTACCTGGCATGGAGGATGGAGCAGGAATTAACAAAAGGACGGATTCTTGAGTTGTACCTGAATGTTGTGGAGCTTGGCCCCATGGTTTACGGAATAGGACACGGATCGAGGTACTACTTTGGAAAACCGGCATCATCCATGACACCCGGAGAATGCGCTTTTCTTGCCGCCATGCTTCCGGGGCCCAGAGTGGCCTATAATCCATACCGAAACCTTTCAAAGGTACTTAGACGCTCTGATATGATTCTGAACCAGCTTAGGGCAAAAGGTGTTATATCTGCAGATGAGTACAGGCTTGCAAAAGGACAGAGGCCAAACATTGCCGGCCTTCAGAAGAAGGTTGATAAAGGTCTTGAACAAAAACCGGTACAGAATCAGATTTCCTCCTCAACAGTTGTTCCCGGTGCAAAGCTTGAGGCTGTGGAGCCGCCTGATGAAGAGAGGAAACCGGAAGAGAAAGAAGTTGAGCCTCTCCCCCAGGCAAAGCCACCATCCGTAGAGCATTGATCAGGAGATATATGGAGCGCCTGGCAGAAAAAAGACGTCGCATGGCACGAATTCTGCGTTATCTCCAGAGACGCCCGGACATATCTTTTCCTGAAGCGTCCCAGGCAGCCAGGATAGTTTTTCACCCGGACGGCAGGCATTTCTTCAATGCACTTTTCAAGGCGATTGATGAAGCAGAAAAACTGATTTGTCTCGAATATTACAGGATAAGCGCAGACAACACAGGAAAAAAGCTTGCAGATCTGCTTATGAAGGCAACCAGGCGTGGAGTGCCTGTATTTCTCATCTTCGATGCAATCGGCTGCCACAAGACCCCTGGCTCCTATTTTGAAGAACTTTCCCAAAATGGTGTTACCTGCCTCGCTTTCAATCCTGTTTCTTTCAGGAGGCTAGCCTGGTTTGACCGCAGAGATCACCGCAAAATTGCCATAATTGATGGAAAGACCGCTTTTCTTGGTGGTTTGAATATAGCAGATGAATATGCCGGGGTTTGCGAAGTCTCGAACAGCTATCATGATGTAGGCTTCCACCTCTACGGCCAGGCAGCAGCCGCTCTTCTGACACATTTTTCAGAGATCTGGCGTCTCGAACAAGGCAGCATGCCTGCCCTGCCCGCACTTTCTCCCGTCCCTGCGAAAGCAAAGGGTAATGCTGGTATCATATTTGTTACAGGCGGTCCGCACCACCGCCGTTCAGACATAAGAGCTGCTTTCAGATTTGCCATGGCCTCAGCCAACGATGAACTTCTGATTGCCAACCCATATTTTATTCCTGGGCCATTGATAATGAGATCCCTGCTTCGGGCTGCAAAGCGTGGCGTAAGGATACGACTGCTACTCCCCTCAAGAAGCGATGTGCCGGTGGTTAAAATTCTTAGTCGCAGCAGCTATGGCCCCCTTCTTGAGGCAGGGATAGAGATATACGAGCTGGAACGTGAGCTTTTACACGCAAAAATCATGTTTATTGACGGAAAGCGGACGGTTATAGGTTCAGCAAACCTGGATCAGCGAAGCTTCCACCGTAATTTTGAGATAAACGCAATAATCAGTTCCAGAGATTTTGCAGCACAGATTAAAGATCTGTTTAAAAATGATTTTCTACATTCAACCAGGATTACATCTGACAGCCATGAGCGCAGAGGTGTAATGGCAATAATCCTGGAAAAACTCCTGCGTCCCTTCTGCTGGTTTCTATGAGCCTGAATCTTTTTGACACACACTGCCACCTTGACCTTCCGCCCATTATCGGCCAGCTGGATCTGCTCTTGGAGGAGGCACGAAATGCAGGGGTCTCTGCATGGGTGGTTCCAGGACTTGAACCGTCAGGATGGGAGCTGATTGCATCACTGTCTGATTGCAAGTCAATTTTTCCCGCCTTCGGAATACACCCGGCCTATCTGGAAAATGCTGATTACAGGACACTGGAGCTTCTGGATTCAATGGCTGCTAATGCCGTTGCAATCGGAGAGACAGGGCTTGACAAAAGTGCTCCGGATACCGAGAAACAAGAATTTTTTTTCAGGGAGCAGATCCGGATAGCACGAAGTCATTGTATCCCCATACTGATTCACGCAGTGGGCAGAACGGGCAGAACCCTTGAAATACTCAAGCAAGAGAAAGCCTGCGAGATTGGCGGTATAATGCACGCATTCTCGGGTTCCCATGAATCTGCGAGGGAATTTATTGATCTTGATTTTGCAATATCCTTTTCAGGAGCTGTTACAAGGCCCAATGCCAAAAGACTGTTGCATCTTGCCGCATCCCTGCCTTTATCATCAGTGCTTGTGGAGACCGATGCCCCGGACATGTTGCCTGCCTCTCGCAGAGGCAGTTTCAACCGGCCTGCCTGGCTTAAGGAAACCGTTGCAGCTATAGCTGAAGCAAGATGTATGGATATATCTGAGCTTGCAGATGCTACCAGTTGTAATGCTCTCCGCTATTTGAGGCTTCAGGGCAGATAACCTGATTGGCGGAACTACTTTCAGGCTTAATGCTCGGAAATTACAATGCAAAAAAAAAGTTGACATATTTTTATCACAGAGTATAGTTCGTTTTTGTTGATTTGAACCACTGTGCATATTCACAGGGTTAACTACCAAAAAAGAGGTGAAACAAAATGAAGAAGCTCCTTTCCCTGTCACTTGTATTGGCACTGGCCATCGGTGTATCCGCTGGCTGCAAGAAGCAAGAGCCTGCTGCTCCTGCGACTCCTCCGCCTGCTGAAGCTCCTAAGGCTCCTGAAGCACAGAAGCCGGTATCATCAGCCAAGGCTGCTCCTGCTGCCGACGCTGCAAAGCCTGCTGATGCTGCAAAGCCTGCTGCAGAGCCCAAGAAGGACGAGAAGAAGCACTAATTCTTCTTTTCCGGAAACAGAAAAAAGCCTGCGGAAAATTCCGCAGGCTTTTTTTATAAGCTGACAAGGCCACTTCTTTATGCATGAAATGTCAATAACCAGCGAAATTATAGAGATATGTCTTCAACATGCTGAAGGCAGACGGCTAAAGACAGTAGTTATTGAAATCGGCAATTTATCATCAGTTGTTCCGGAGGCACTTGAGTTTTGTTTTGAGGCCTGTACCAACAGTACTTCTGCCCAGGGAGCCAGCCTTGAAATACGAAAAACGCCTGGCAGTGGAATCTGCAAGGCATGCGGAGATGAACAGTCGATGGAAAACCTTTATGATCCGTGCAGAATCTGTGGCAGTTATGCTGTTGAGATAATTTCAGGGCAAGAGATGCGGGTTATTGAGATAGAAGTTGATTACTGAAAAGGGCTGACCCCATAAGGAGGATCAGCCCTTTTTTTTATTGCTAAGTAAAAGATTATGTAGTTACTCGTTCCAGCCTTCCGGATTTACATCACCAATCTGCTCCCAATGTTCAGGTGAACGCCATAGTGAAGAAAGAATCAATTCGCGGATATGCAGAAACTCTTTCGGGAGTCGGTCATACATCTTGACGAACAGCTCCTCGTGGGAGATGACTTCATTCTGCCATACAGCACGGTCAACCGACATGAGGTCGTTAAACTTCTCCCTTGTCATTTCCATGCCTTCCCATTCCATATCCTCGTAGCGCGGCATCCAGCCCAGTGGAGATTCAACGGAACCAGCATGGCCCTGTACCCGGTCAATGATCCACTTCAGTACCCTCATGTTCTCGCCATAGCCTGGCCATGCAAACTTTCCATCTGCATCTTTAAGGAACCAGTTCACGCTGAAAATGCGTGGCGGTTTTGGAATTGTGCGACCAAATTGTAACCAGTGTGAGAAGTAGTCAGCCATGTGGTAGCCACAAAACGGAAGCATGGCAAACGGGTCACGACGTACTGCGCCTGTTGCTCCAACAGCCGCCGCAGTTGTCTCGGAACCAAGGGTTGAAGCCAGATATACACCATAATTCCAGTTGAATGCCTGATAGACAAGCGGAACGGTATCCTTGCGGCGGCCTCCGAATATAAAGGCGCTGATTGGAACACCTTTAGGATTTTCCCACTCGGAATCAATGCATGGGCACTGGCAGGCAGGAGCGGTAAAACGGGCATTTGGATGGGCGGCCGGACGACCGCAACCGGGTGTCCACGGGTTACCCTGCCAGTCGGTAAGCTTTGCGGGTGGCTCGTCTGTCATTCCCTCCCACCAGACATCTCCGTCTTCTGTGAGGGCCACGTTTGTAAATATGGAGTTTTTCTCGCAAGATATCATTGCGTTGGGGTTTGTCTTGTAGTTAGTTCCCGGCGCCACTCCGAAATAGCCATATTCAGGATTTATGGCGTAGACCTGTCCATCGGCGTTGGGTTTGATCCAGGCGATGTCATCTCCGATTGTTGTCACCTTCCAGCCTTTTTTCTGGAATGCCGGGGGCGGGATTAGCATTGCGAAGTTGGTCTTGCCGCATGCACTCGGGAATGCTGCTCCAACATAAGATTTTTCGCCTGTTGGAGTTTCAACCCCAAGAATCAGCATATGTTCTGCCAGCCAGCCTTCATCCTTGCCTATCTTTGATGCGATTCTCAAGGCCAGACACTTCTTGCCCAACAAGGCGTTGCCGCCATATCCTGATCCGAAAGACCAGATAGCACGCTCTTCAGGGAAGTGTACGATGTACTTTTCCTTGTTGCATGGCCAAGGTACATCCTTCTGGCCAGGTGCCAGAGGCATCCCTACAGAATGCAGGCACGGCACATAATCACCGTTGCCAAGCACTTCAATAACCTGTTTGCCCATACGGGTCATAATCCGCATGTTTGTTACAACATATGGAGAATCGGTAATTTCGATCCCTATCTTGGCGATATTTGAACCGAGAGGCCCCATGCTGAAGGGGATTATGTACATGGTACGGCCCTTCATGCAGCCCTTGAAGAGACCTTTCAATGTTTTTTTCATCTCCTTGGGGGCAACCCAGTTGTTTGTAGGGCCTGCATCCTGCTTTGCCACCGAGCAGATGAAGGTGCGATCTTCAACCCTTGCCACATCTATCGGGTCAGAGAATGCGAGGTAGCAGTCAGGGCGTTTTTCCTGATTAAGCTTGATAAATGTGCCGCTTTCAACCATTTTTGCGCAGAGGCCGTCATATTCCTCCTGTGAACCGTCACACCAGTGAATATCTGTGGGCTCACACATCTCGGCCATTTCTGCAACCCATTTCTTCAAATGCTCGTTCTTTACCTCGTAGCTCATGTCGCCGCCTCCCCTTCAAGAAAATTTGTAATTGCCCAGCATAACAAACCGAAAATTTTACTATCACTTATCTATCATAAGAGAGACTAAAACAAAAGGGGCTAACAAAATTTTAATTGTTTTATATCTCTATTGAATATCCCACATGCCCGGATTGAAAGGATGCTGGAAATTCATGTTTCAGGCGGGCCGCAGCGGCAAAACCTGTACAGTGGCTTACGGCAAGCTTCTTTATCGCCCATTTTTTCAGATCTTTAACAGTTTCATCCAGTTGCTGAGCGTTACAGAATCCCAGGTGTGTGCCCCCTATTACGGCATGGATGTCACGCCGGCCTGTCTTTGAGGCAACATGTTCCAGAGTGTTTATCAACCCGGCATGGCAGCAACCCAGCAGAACAACCAGCCCCTTTCCGGTAAGAATCACAAGTGACTGGTCGTCATCAAAAGGATCCCGGCTGCAACCGCATCTGTCTGTATAGAGGCCGCTGTCACCTGTCTCGAAAACCGTGTTACGGGGCACCAGGCCTGTCATAAAGATATTCGGCAGAATCTCACGGTACTCGTCTGACAGGTCAAAGCTGCCACCCTGTCCTTCAAGGTATTCTTTGGGATATGGCATTCCCAGGGAAAGGGAGTCGCCGGTGTCCTTGTGTCTGTAACGGGGTGTAAATATCCCGGGATGCCCGAATATCCTCTTTGGGCCACAGGTACGCAAAAGCGGCAGCAGTCCCCCTGAATGATCGTAGTGACCGTGGGAAAGGGCTACATCAGCAAGTTCGTGAAGGTTTTTATTCATTCGCTGGGCATTGTGCAAAAGGGTAAATCCCTGCCCGGTATCAAACAGCAATGTTCCTGCCTCTGACTCGACAAGGGCGCTGAAGCCGTGCTCACCCAGGGTTCCGGAGACTGGGCCTACGGAATTTTCACAGATGATTGTTATCCGGCTTTTCATTAACTGCACTCCTTTGGACATTTCGGAACGCCCATTTTTTCAAGTATGCTGAAAAGCGGGCAAAACTGGGTAAAGCCGGACTGGAAGAGGTTAAGACCTACAAAACCTGTGAACCACAGCCACTGCTCACTGTGGAAGTGGGCCAGTAACAGGGTGATCACAATGAATGAGCCGGCCACAATCCTTACAATCTGTTCTATGTACATGCTCTGTCTCCTTATTCAACAGGTTTTTCTGTTGCATTGCCCCCTTCTGCACGACGCTGAACCAGAAAGTACAGAATGGGAATTGTTATCATTGAAAGGGATGTAGAGGCCAGTTCACCACACATAAGGGCTATTGCCAGCCCCTGAAAGATAGGGTCGAATATTATTACTAAACTGCCAACAACAACAGCAGCTGCAGTAAGCAGGATCGGTCTGAACCGTACAGCGCCGGCATCAATAATGGCTTCATCAAGAGCCATCCCTTCAGATCTCCGTAGCTCAGTGAAGTCAATAAGGATTATGGAGTTTCGTACAATAATGCCTGCCAGGGCTATGAAGCCGATCATTGAGGTGGCAGTAAAAAACGCACCAAACATCGCATGCCCAGGAAGGATTCCAATCAGGGTAAGGGGGATTGGAGCCATTATTACAAGGGGAGTTGTAAAATTTCGGAACCATGCTACTACCAGGACGTATATAAGTACCATTACAGCGGCGAAGGCTATGCCCAGATCACGGAAAACCTCAAATGTAATATGCCACTCGCCATCCCATTTAAGGCCGGGCCTGGCTTCACTCCAGGGTTGTCGTGAGGCAAGCTGTTCTATCCTGTAGCCACCCGGCAGCGGTATGCTGTCAATCTCCTTCTGCATCTTGAGGATTGCATAAACAGGAGCTTCAATGGCACCAGCAACATCACCGATAACATATACGACATTTTTAAGGTTCTTACGGTACAGGGATGTCTCTTCATTTGATGATGTAACCCTGAGAAGTTGGGAAAGCGGCACACCACCACGGGGGCCCGGCACATTTATGGCTGAAAGGTCATTGAGTGAGCTGCGATTTGCCAGCGGTATCCTCAAGTTAATGTTAACGGCCTCTTTTTCTTTTTCAGCATGAAGGATGCCGGCATCCATACCGCCCAGGGCAATTCGCAGGGTCTTTACCACATCATCAGCAGAAACTCCAGCAAGGGCAGCTTTCTCTCTGTCAACTGCAAAATTAAGTTTTTGCTGGGGGTCTTCAAGGTACCAGTCTGTGTCTACAACGCCTTGGGTTCTAAGGAATATCTCCTTGACCTTCCTCGCTATATCTATGCGTGTCGCCTGGTCAGGCCCATATACCTCTGCAACAAGCGTGGAAAGCACCGGAGGGCCAGGCGGAATTTCCGCCACCTTTATCCTTGCGCCATAACGGTCAGCCACCGCCTTTAGAGGTATACGCAAACGCTTTGCAATTTCATGGGACTGGACAGAACGATACCCCTTGTGTGAGAGGTTCACCTGAATATCAGCCAGGTTGGAGCCTTTTCTTAAATAGTAGTGACGTACCAGTCCGTTAAAGTTGAATGGTGCAGAGACTCCCACGTAGGTTTGGAAATCAGCCACCTCCGGCTCTTTTCGTAAAACTGCTGCCAGATCTCCTACAATTCTTGATGTTTCTTCCAGTGTTGTCCCGTTGGGGGCATCAAGAATAACCTGTAGTTCATTCTTATTGTCAAAGGGAAGCATCTTGACAGTTACAAGTTTGACGTAGACAAGTCCGCAGGAAGCCAGCAGCAGAACAACCACCGTTATGAGAAATCCATACCTGAGCCTGGGATTATGGAGCAGCGGCCCCATTATTTTCCGATATAAGGCTGTAAGCCACATCTCGCCCGCAGATTCGTGGGCCTCGCCCCCGGCTTCCCCCTTCATAAAGCGGTATGAAAAGTAGGGGGTTACGATAAAAGCCACCAGCATGGAAAAAATCATTGCCATGCTGGCCCCAACAGGTATGGGCCGCATATATGGCCCCATTAGGCCTGACACAAAAGCCATAGGCAGGATTGATGCGATTACTGCAACAGTTGCAAGTATGGTGGGGTTGCCGATCTCGTCAACAGCCTTCACAGCTGCTTTGAGTGGATCAAGTTTGATGGTTGTGAAATAGCGATGTATGTTCTCGACCACTACTATCGCATCATCAACCAGTATGCCTATTGAGAAAATCAATGCGAACAGGGTTATGCGATTCAGGGTGTAGCCTATCAGGTAAAAAACAAATAGTGTGAGGGCCAGGGTGACAGGTATTGCAATTGCAGCCACTGCGCCGGCACGCCATCCCATAAAAAGCGCTATAAGAATGGTTACCGAGATTGCTGCAAGGAACATATGGAACAGAAGTTCGTTATTCTTCTCCTTGGCGGTTTCTCCATAATTTCGGGTTACGCTTACCTGGAGATCTGAAGGGATGACTTTTCCCTTCATGAACTCAACCTTTTTCAGCAGATCTTCGGTCAGCCAGGTGGCATTTGCCCCTTTCCTCTTTGCCACAGATATGGTTACTGCCGGGTAAGTGCCGACTTTGGTCCCCATAAAAACGTAATCTTTGGGTTCTTCCGGTCCGTCAGAGACTGTGGCCACATCAGCCAGATATACCGGCTTGCCTCCGGCAACAGTCAAAACGAGACGTTTTATCTCGTCAGCTGAACTTAAAAATTCTCCCGTCTGAACAAGAACTTCACGGTTTCCACCTTCAAAGCTGCCGGACTGAAGCGATGCATTGCCTTTTTGCAGAGCACCTGCAACATGGAGAGGCGAGAGGTTGTATCCGGCCAGTCTGGCAGGATCAAGCTGAACCCTTACCTGTCTTGACATCCCGCCTTTTATCTCGGTCTCCGCCACATTGTCGGACTTTTTCAGTTCATCACAAATCTCCCTTGCCACACGCCGCAGCATGTAATGGTCATAGCGTTCAGACCAGAGGGTAAGGGTAAGTACCGGTACATCATCAATGGATTTGGCAACAACCATCGGTTCCATTGCACCGGGAGGTAGCATGGAACGGTTGCTCATCAGCTTGTTGTATAGCTTGACCAGCGACTCCTCCATGTTTTCGCCGACCAGGTAACGCACTGTAACAATTCCGATTCCAGGTCTGGATGCGGTATATGTGTACTCTACCCCGCTAATCTCCCACATCTTAGCTTCTATGGGCTTGACAACCCGCTCCTCAACCTCTTTAGGTGTTGCGCCAGGCAGCGGGAGATAGATATCCACCATAGGCACAACTATCTGGGGTTCTTCCTCCCTCGGGGTCATTTTGACCGCAAAAAAGCCCAGAAGCAGAGATGCTGCAACTATAAGGGGAGTGAGCTTTGAATCAATAAATGCGCGGGCAATTCTGCCGGCAATGCCCAGTTTTTCAGTATCCATTATCTACTTTCCGTATCCTAATGATTGGACTTCCTCAAGCTTGCCATTACGGAATACAAGTAAATGAACAAACTTGTTTGGGCCTTCGTTGTAGGTCCATTCCTCAACATTTATTACTATTGTTGCCCCCTGAGTGCCTGATGTTGTTTCCATTCTCGTATTTTTAAAGCTGGGTTGATCGCATTTTATAGACACCATTGAAATGGTGTCGCCGGTTGAAACTATGGCCCCATTAGGACAGCGAAAATTATCCGCATAAGCAAATGACGAAAAACAGATGATAGACATCATAGTAATTACGCACTTTTTCATGGTTTATATCCTCTTAACGATCTATTTTTACACCATCTGTAATTTTTTCAAGACCGGATATAACGACACGGTCTCCATCTGTAATGCCTGAAATTATTTCGATTTTATCATTTACAACTTTACCGGGCTTCACAAGCCTCAATCTTGCAATATTATCCTTGTCAACAGCCCATACGGCTGTAAGCCCCCCCCGCTCAAAAACTGCGGTTTTGGACAACAGAATCCCGTTTGTGCTGTTTCCGGTAAGCACAGCCCCCCTTGCAAACATACCGGATTTAAGGCCGGGCCTTGAAACAGGGGCCTTTGCAATAAATGTACGGCTTGCAGGATCAGCAGCAGGCACAACCTCTGCTATTTTTGTTGAATTGGCATACCCCAGTGAATCAATCATTATCTTTACAGATGACCCCTGTTTTACCTTTGGAGAAAGGGACTCAGGCACTGCAAGTTCAACCTGGTAACTACCGGTATCCTCAATTGTGAAAAGCGGTTGACCGGGGAAAACTGTGGCTCCAAGCTCTGCCTGACGCAATGTTACCACACCGGATATTGATGATATGATTTTCGTGTAGTCAGCCATTGCCCCTGCCGCCCGTCCCCCCTGTCTTGCCTGACGCAATCGTGCTTCAGCCCTGGCAACCGCCTGATGGGCCAATTCCTTTTCGGTCTGTTTTTGTTCAAACTCCTGACGGGTGACAGCCTGCTCATCATGGAGCTTTTTAAATCTTTCGAACGTAGCATCTGTTAGCTTCATTCTTGATCTGGCCTCTTCAAGCCCCTGAATCGCCTCATCTGTCTGAGCTTCGGCTCCAGATGCCTGCGCTAGGTTTTCAACCGAGTCAAGTTGCGCAAGCAGTTGCCCTTTTGAAACCCGGTCACCCTCTCTCACCCTCAGAATGGCTATGCTACCAGGCACCCTTGCCGAGACCACAGCAGAAGTTCTTGCCTTTACCGTACCGACCAGCTCAATAGTATCAGGCACCTGAGCTGCTTTTACCTCTTCAAGAGCCACCCCTTTTACAACCTTTGGAACAACTGGTGCGCTCACTTTTGTATCAGAACAGGCTGAAATAAAGAGCGATACTACAAATAGCGAAAGGAGAAGAATCTGGTGGCTGGGCTTCTGAATCATTTCTCGATCTCCCTTATAAATATTCCTGCTGCCTGATAAAGTGCACCGGTAGCAAGTAGAACATTGGCATCACTCTCCACAAGATTGGCCCTTGCCTGATTCAACGCGCTTTGGGCGTCAAGAAGTTCCAGCATTGTTGCAAGCGAATTTTCAAATCGTCTTGTCAAGAGCCTGACTGTCTCTTCAGCTGATTTTAGCGATGAAGCTGCGACTTCAAGCCTCTTCAATGCTTCAAGACGAAGCAGCCATGCCTCGTGTACCTGCAGGCTGACCTCACGCCTTGTCTGTTCAACAATCTCATTTGCGGCAGACCTCGAAGCCTGTGCTTTTGCAGAGCCGTGCCAGTTGCGGAATCCGTCAAATATGTTCCAGCGAAGAGCCACACCAGCTGTCCATGAGTCGTGATCCCTGGAGAATGGAGCGTCTTTGTCATTCATCTGCCAGGAACCGAATGCTCCGAGCGTTGGAAGAAATTTTGATCTTGCCTGCATAAGCGCAGCATCCGCCTGGTCTTTTCCACGCTCCGCAGCATGCAGGTCTCTGCGTTCCTGTCCTGCAATCTCAACAAAAGAGGAAAGGTCACGGTCGGGAGCTTTCAAACGGACTTCCTCGGCAACATCAGTTTCATCGCCGGGCTGTCCGCCAGTTGCCAGGGCAAGCCGCATCCGCCAGAGGGTCAGGTTGTTGTCGGCGCTTATCCTGCGTTGTTCGACAGAGGCCAGATTAGTATCTGCCCTTAATTCATCCGATTTTAATCCCAAGCCAGCCGATGTTCTGACAGATGCCTGCCTCTTGCTTTCCCTTGCCTCTTCCAGTGCCTTGGCAACGGCCCTTATATTTGCATGGGCCTTTTGCACTTCAAGATAGATTTGAAAAATCCTGAATGATATATGCTGCTTTACCTGTTCAGTAGTTGCTTCCTGCTGTTCGGCACCATGTTTTGCTACATTACGTGCAGCCCATGCCTCAGGTATAAGAAGTGGCATCTCAATGGTCAGCGCTGTACGAAAATCTCCTGTAGGTGACGGATTGTTGAGCTTTGAAGCATCAAAATCCTGATTTGTAAATCTCCCCTGATTTAATTTCATCATAAAAGTATTTACAGGGAGATCGGATCTTGCCCAAGCCTCTTCAAAAGAAATCGTCGGCAGATAGTGGAGTGATGCGGCTGTGGCTGCTGAACGGGCTGAGTCGGCCTGAAATCTGGCAGCCCTTGCCTGGTTATTCTTATCCATTCCGCGGGAGATTGCCTCTCGCAGTGATAGTTTCTCCAGTGCTTCCGAGCTGGATACAGCTGCAAGAAATATAATCAGCAACATTGACGCTACTTTTTTGTTGAACAACATTGGCATTACTCCAGATCAATATATTCATTTATATGTATATATCAAAAACCATAAATGTCAAGAAAGGTATAAAAAAAACACCGGCACCGGGAATATCCGGAAACCGGTGCTTTTAGTACCTGAGCATCTGATCTGTTATTTAACTATAACAAACTCTGCGCGGCGGTTTTTTGCCCATGCTGCTTCGTCATTACCCTGAACAGCAGGCTTCTCTTTTCCAAAGCTGATGGTGGTGATGCGGTCGGCTTTTACACCAAGAGTAGTCAGATATTTTGCAACGGACTTTGCGCGACGATCGCCAAGCGCAAGGTTGTACTCGTCAGAACCACGCTCGTCGCAGTGACCTGCAACCTGAATCTTTGCATCAGTTGCGTTCTTGATCAGTGTTTCGGCGTTTCTTGAAAGGATGTCACGTGAATCCTGGCGGAGATCCGATTTGTCGAAATCAAAATAAACTGTTTCGAGTGTCACTACTTCGGCTGCCTTTGGAGCTGCTGCTTCTTCCTGCTTAGGTGGTGGCGGCGGTGGTGGTGGTGGCTGTACAGGTGGTGGCGGTGGTGGCGGCGCCACTACCGGTGCTGGCTCAACTTTCTTTACGGCTTCTTCGGTAGCACAACCTGCTACCATCATGGCCATAAGACCCATGACAACTGCTAACAACTTGAATCCTTTGCGCATTTTTGCCTCCTTGTGTTCTTTATCAGGGAATCTCGCCTGATATGCATGCCGTTTATGGTGCAAAGTATACTCCTCTTTGAATGTTTTGCAACTGCTTCGATGAAAAATTTATTGCCAGCGTGGAGACCATGTAGGATGTCTGCTGCTGACAGCGGATCTGGTGACTTTTGTCTGTCCAGTGCCGTCGGCGCGCATGACATATATGGCCTGGGCCCCGCCCCGTCTGGAACTGAAGGCTATCAATCTGCCGTCGGCAGACCAGCTCGGATGTTCGTTGCTCCCCTCCGTTGTAAGCTGGGTTTCCCCGGATCCATCAACATTTACAACAAATATCTGGAAGCCTCCGGCCGACCTGGAAAATGCAATCTTGTCTCCCTTCGGGGACCATGCCGGATTTACATTATACCCGCCGCTGGTTGTAAGCCGCCGGACATTTCCCCCATTGGCATCCATTACGAATATCTGTGGTTTCCCCAGCCTGTCTGAAACAAAGGCAATCTTTGAACCGTCCGGTGACCATGAGGGAGAGAGATTGGCAGCATGGGTTACGGTCAGGCGTACCGGTGCCGAACCGTCTCTTCTTACAGTGTAAAGCTCTGTATTCCCATCCTTGCTCATGGCAAGGGCAATCTTTGATCCATCCGGAGACCATGCGCCGGTTATGTTGACTCCAGGGCGACCGGATACAGGCACATCCACGCTGCTTGAGATGGACTTTTTGTATAAATCCGGGTTCCCCTTTTTATAAGAGGTGAAGAGAACTTCACGTCCATCGGGTGAAATCCTGGGGCCAAGGTTAATTGCTCCGTTTCTGGTCAACTGCTGCTGATTGAATCCATCCCAGTCCATCAGATAAATTTCCTTGCTTCCACCCAGTGAGGCAAATGCTATTCTTGATGTGAACGGCCCTTTTTCTCCGGCAAGCACAAGAAGCACCTCATCGCTGAATGCATGGGCAAACCTTCTCAGGTCCTTCTTTTTACCGAGGAATCGTTTAACAGCCATCTGTTTTTTATTCAGCAGATCATATAGCCTGAACTCAACTGTAAGTTCCTCTCCCCGAAGGTCGTATTCGCCACGGATAAGAAAGTCAAATCCGGCTGTCAGCCATGGCACATAATCTATTGGGGTAAGTCCCAGTCCTTGGGCAAGGGGTGCGGCATCACGCCGTTCTGCGCTGAATATGCCTGACATGTTGAGGTCAAAGTTCTGAGCATCAGCCATCTCGTTTGCAACCTCATAATTAACGGCGCTGCCTGTTGGCTGCGGAGCCACCACTGCAAGTTTCAGAAGCCTGTTACCAGGGGCGGTAACCTCTATCAAGGGGGCTGACATGGCGGTGCCGACAAAAACCATAATGGCCATAAGGCCAAGAGTTATTCGTAAAAACGGTTTCATTTCTGGGTGACTCCCTGGGGCTTGAATACAAAGGTGCCCTCATATTGAGTTCGTCCAGGAGGGGGGACGAACTTGGGCTCTGCATTAGTAATGGCGCGTTGCACTGAATTTTCAAACACCTTGTCGTTGCTGCTTTTTTCTAGTTTAACTTTGAACACCCTGCCATCAGGATCTATTCCCAGCTTTACAACCACATATGGATTCTTGCTCTGGTAGGTTATCGTATCTTTGAATGCATCTTTAAGGCGTGAATGAATAAAAGCTGTGTAGTCGCTGCCAGCCTGGTTGCCCTTTGCTCCCGGCATACCCGGCTTGCCCCCTGAAATCTTCTGGCGTAATGATTCAAGGGCCGCAGCCTGACGCTGTTCCTCAGCCTTTCCCTGAACCTTTGCAAGGGTCTGTTGAAAAGTCTTGTCATCCGGAGCTTTCGGACCCTTGCCTGTTGTCTGGGGAGGGGCTGACTTCGGAACGGTCATTGGCCCGGCCTGTTGAGCCGTTGAGACCTCTGTGCTTTCAGCCTTTGAGGGAACCGGACTTCCTGCCTGGGGTGATGCTACTGGCAGATTAACCACATCAACGTAGTAAGTCGTTTCAACAGGCCCCATCCCAGGGGTAAGAGTCTGCACCCAGACAAAGAGAAAAAATGCCCCGACATGAATGGCTGTTGAAACAAGCAGGTTGACACCCAGCATGGTGTCTGATCTGGCCTGAACGTATTGCATCTTATTATTTCTGTGAAGGTTCTGTTACCATGCCCAGCCGTTCAATGCCGGCCCCTTTGATATCTGCCATGGCCCTGACCACTTCGCCGTAAGGCACACCGGAATCTGCCTTTAGAAACACCTCTTTCTTCGTCCTTGTGGAAAACATTTCAGTAAGTTTTACGCGCAGGTCTCCGGCAGGGACTTCATCCTTATTGATAAAGGTTCGCCCGTTTTTGTCCACCGCAACTATAACCGTATCCTCCTGGGCGCTCATCCCCTTGGTGTCGGCCTTGGGAAGATTAACCTGAACTCCCTGCTGCATCATCGGTGCGGTTACCATAAATATCACAAGAAGCACCAGCATTACGTCAACCAGCGGAGTAACGTTTATCTCCGCCACCATACCGCGTTCGTCGGTACCACGTCCCATTCCCATGGAATCCTCCTACTTGCCGGCGATATTGCGCTGGACGATATTGAGAAATTCGCTCGAAAAGCTGTCCATTTCCTTCACAAGTACTCTTATCTTGTGCTGAAAGTGGTTGTAGGCCATAACCGCAGGGATAGCTGCGATAAGTCCTATTGCCGTTGCGCGCAGTGCCTCTGCAATCCCCGGGGCAACAACGGCAAGTGAAGCGGAACCGGTCTTCCCGATCCCCTCAAACGCGACCATAATTCCCCATACTGTTCCGAACAGACCTATAAAGGGAGATGCAGAACCGGTTGTTGCCAGAAAGGTGGTATACTTTTCAAGACGGTTCACCTCAAGGTTTGTTGCCCTGCGCAGTGCGCGGGATACGTTGGCGACATCACCCAGGTCGGTACTTACTCCTGCAGTCTGATCCTGCTTTTTCTCTGCCTCCATAAGCTGCTTGAGCTCGCTGTATCCCTCATTGAAGAGCACCACAAGAGGTGAGCTGGAAAAGCGGTCAGCCTGTGCTGCAATTGTGTCAAATCTCTTGGTCTTCCAGAAGAAATCCATGAATCTGACCGATTCGCTGTTTGCCTTATGAATCTGAAAAAGTTTGAAAAAGATAATGGCCCACGAAACTATTGAGAAAAATATAAGTATCCCGAAAACTCCCAGCACCACAGGCCCGGTGCCTGCCAGACTAAGTATGTTATCCACTTAACAACCCCCTTGTAAAAAATTACGATCAGACAGATTAGTACTACATTATTGTAAGGTCAAGGAATTCAATATAGTTGTGGCCGTCTGTCACTGAAGCATGGTATCTGGGCCCGCCAGTCATCCATTGCCTGCCAGTCCAGGCTTGCAATGATCTCACATTCCTGCTCTCCTGCATCAACAATCACCTCGCCTTTAGGGTCAATGATCATGCTCATACCGAAAAAATCCAACTTGCCGATAACCCCGCAGGCGTTGCAGGAAACCACATAGAGCTGGTTTTCGATGGCTCGCGCCCGCAGCAGTGTGCGCCAGTGCTCCTGCCTGGGCTTTGGCCACTGGGCAGGAACGCAGATAACCCGGGCACCTTCCAGAGCCAGCCTGCGCGAAAGCTCAGGAAAGCGTAGATCATAACAGATTATAACGCCGACCTTTCCGATTGAGGTGTCTGCCAGACACCAGTTGTCACCACCCTTGAAGGCCTTGTCCTCTCCAAGTAGCGAGAAAAGGTGGAGCTTGCGGTAGGTTCCAGCAAGCCGTCCATTATCAATAATATGTATGGTGTTAAAAACGCGCCCGTCTCCGGAAGGTTCAGGCTGGCTTCCGATGATAACCAGTTTGAAACGCAGAGAGATTTCACACAACTCTGCAATTATCTCTTCTGTGCGCGTTGCCAGCTCATTCAGGGTCTTGTATGCAAATCCGCTTGACCACATCTCGGGCAGCACTGCCAGATTTGCGCCTTTATCGGCAACACGGGCAAGGGCTTCGCGGATATATGCAAGGTTGGCATCAACATCACCAGGTTTTACGTTAAACTGTATTGCAGCGGCAGTGATCATAGCCATTATATCCCCCTCATCTCGTCAACTGGGAGTTCAGATAAGCATTTACAATATCCATATATATCTCACGAGGTTTGCTGGTGCCGTCGCTCTGTGCTATCATCCCTTCCTTTTCCATCATCTCTATTATCCTTGCAGCACGGTTGTAACCGATCCTCAGGCGACGCTGAACCATTGATATGCTGGCCTGCTTTGTCTCTGCAACAAGCCGCAGTGCATCTTCCCAGCGTTCGTCAAGCGCCTCTTCTCCCGAATCTCCAGCCTTATCATCACTGTCCTTCATCTCAAGGATAGACTTTTCATATACCGGCTTGGCCTGTTTCTTCAGGAAGTCAACTACACGCTGAACCTCGGCATCTGAGACAAAGGCGCCATGCACACGCTGTAAACTGCCGGTACCAGGGGGGAGATAAAGCATGTCCCCCATGCCAAGCAGCGCCTCTGCACCGTTTGTATCCAGAATGGTACGGGAATCTACTTTTGAAAAAACCTTGAACGAGATACGGGAAGGAAGATTCGCCTTTATCATGCCTGTGATTACATCTACCGATGGCCGCTGTGTTGCAAGGATCAGGTGAATACCTGCTGCCCGGGCCTTCTGGGCAAGGCGTGCTATATGCTCCTCAATTTCCCGGCCAGCCACCATCATCAGGTCAGCAAGCTCGTCCACTATTACTACAATATATGGGAGATGGGTATGTTCCAGAACATCTTTGTCATCCTCAACAAAGGGTATGGGAGCATTAACTACGTCCGGATCCTCTCCTTCCATGAACTCTTCAAGTTCCTCAATTATCTCTTCATCCGGTGCTGTACGTGCAGCAAAATCCTCAAGCTCGGAGGCAAGTTTGCGATTGTAAGCATCAATGCTGCGCACACCTTTGTCCGCAATCAGGCGATAACGGCGCTCCATCTCCACCACAGCCCATTTAAGGGCCAATGAGGCCTTTTTAGGCTCGGTTACAACAGGCAGAAGAAGATGTGGAATCCCTTCGTACATTGAGAATTCCAGCATCTTGGGATCCACCATTATAAAACGGACATCGCGGGGGGTGGCTGTGTAGAGCAGCGAAAGAATCATGGTGTTTACGGAAACGGATTTGCCGGAACCGGTGGAGCCAGCAACCAGAAGATGCGGCGCCTTAGCCAGATCGGTGAAGGATGGCTGTCCGGCAATATCCTTGCCAAGGGCAAGGGGGAGCTTCATCCTGCTCTGCAGAAATTCCTCGCAGGTAAATATTTCCCTCAGGAATACGGTTTCACGCTCCCGGTTAGGCACCTCTATCCCCACAACCCCTTTGCCCGGTATGGGGGCTACAATTCTTATTGACAGGGCTTGAAGGGCCATTGTCAAGTCATCGGCAAGGCCTGCTATACGACTTATCTTTATTCCGGGGGCCGGGGCAAATTCGTACATAGTGATGACAGGGCCGGGACAGATCTCCTTAACTTCACCA
>CAZXTZ010000011.1:24060-24697 GCA_964643645.1 uncultured Geobacteraceae bacterium | reverse complement strand
TAATAAGAAAATTTCACTGGTTAAAATCCTTGGAAAGCATTTAACTGCAATTTTCATATATTGCCCAAGTAACAGTAATACAGATCAGATTCAGGCAAAATATGAAGACCAGATTACAGAATATGAAATAAGATTGGCAAAAACAGACAAAATTAATGAATTGAAATAGCTGGTGATAAACATTATAATTTCAAGTCAATTTTATTATCAGAATTTTTCTTCCATAACAAGGTGCAATGAAAAAAAATGATTATTGACTTAACAAACAATCTTTATAGTTACAGAATATCCATATTTCAGATATCAGTCTTGTTTTTTATTGTTACAACGGCAACATATTCTCATGCTGACATCTACCGTTTTGTAAATATTGACGGCATTGAAACCTTTACGGATGCCCCGATGGATAAAGATGCAATGCTTCTTTTGAAGGGAAGGCCCCGAAAAACAAATAAAAAGGGCACCACGCAATCAATTTCAAAACATACTCAAAATAAGGCAGCCCCCTCTCTACGTGAAATAATTGAAAAAACAGTGCAAAATCAGATTTCCCCCCCTGAAACAGAGCGCAATGACTCAATCGAACCAGTCCTCCCTGTTTCCGGAACCATTACGTCTCCAGTTGGGATGCGAACTG
>CAZXTZ010000011.1:22214-24050 GCA_964643645.1 uncultured Geobacteraceae bacterium | reverse complement strand
GATCCTATTGACGGAAAATTCCGACATCATAACGGGATTGACATTGCTGTTCCCACAGGTACGCCTGTAAAAACCGTTGCATCAGGAACTGTAGTCTATTCCGGCCTTAGGTCCGGTTACGGCTGGACAGTACTGATTGAGCATCCAAACGGAATGATATCCTTGTATGGTCATAACAGCCAAAATATTGCAGACGCAGGACAGGCAGTAAAAAAGGGGGATATAATAGCTCTTGCCGGAAGTACTGGAAGATCTACAGGCCCCCATGTTCACTTTGAAGTCTGGCAGGCAGGCGCCAACATAACCCCTGCATTCATGCCAGACAGCGGGATAAGAATTTCATCAGTAAAAGTTGTTAAAAGAATGCAGGCAAGTTTTCGCAAGGAAATCCTTGCAGATGGCACACTACTTATAACAAACATAAGATAAATGCCATTCTCTGATGCGCTTAAACCACCATACATCAACGGTTTTAAGAGTTTTCAAGGTACAAAGAATTACTTTTTAATTATAAAAATGTTGCTAAAACTGTTTTGACTAGATAAAATAATTCTGTAGTAATTCACAAAACATTTTTAAAGGAGTATGCAAAATGAGAAAATCCCTGTCCGTTTTTATTGTCACCGTAATACTTGCCCTGTCAACAATGGCCTTTGCCGAAGAGAAAAAAATGGTTGGCATCGTAGAAAAAGTAGAAGTGTCTGGCAGCACCGCTACTGTAACACTCAAGGACAACAAATCTGGGCAAAAAGTTCCAATCATTGTTACAGACCCCCTCACTATTGACAAGCTTAAGGACAAAAGGGTCACAGTAGGCGATGAAATCCGTTGCAAGTATGACAATGCAACAGGAAAGAATGTAAGTAAGCTCTTCAGAAAGACTGCGGGCTGCTAAAAATGTTATTAGTAAGTTAATAGCATTAACAACAAAGGGTGCCAATAATCGGCACCCTTTGTTGTTTTCAGAGTATTTATTATTTTAATCTAAAATGACAAATTAATTTGGAATGAAAGTAGATACGAAGGTAATCAGTCCATTAAATAAAAATACAGTAAAGAGACTATTGATTACTGCCCGGGTTGCTGCCTGTGGAATTTCAGTGGCGCTGGTTCCAACGGAAAGAGCTGACTGGCAACATATAAGTGGTATGCACAAACCAAACACAAATGATTTGATACCAAGAAATATAGCTTCAGAAAGCCCCAGTGAGGCAAGAATTCCCTGCACAAACTGTGAATATGGAACATGATGGGCAAAATATGCTATAAGGAAACCTCCTGCAAATGCAGTAACAACAAAATAGGCAGTAAGCACAACTACCGCAGCCATTACACCTATAATTCGAGGTAAAATCAGGTACTGTTCTGGTGAAATCCCCATAAGCTCAAGGCTTTCGATTTCACCATTAAGCTTCATTGCTCCAAGTTCTGCGGCAATTGCAGTGCCACTTCTGGCAATAACTATTATTGCAGTAAGCAGTGACCCAAGCTCCCTGAAAACCACCCATACAAGCACCTTACCAGTTAGCGATCCGCTATCTCCTCCAACAAGACCAACCACCTGACTGACAATAACAGTTCCAAGAACAAGCGCCATAAAGAGAACAATCTTAACAGCTTCAAGTCCTGAAAAATACATCTGTTTCATCAAAACCAAGCGTATCGCATCATTAGTGATAAATGGTGTTTTTACAAACGAAGTGACTGTACTGAACAGAAGATCAAGAACAGCACCCACAAAATACAGTTTAGTGAGTATCCATCCCCCTGCTCTCAATGAAACATTGTCAAGAGTTTCAGAAAATGTAAATGTTGCCATCACGCAGAAGTTCCATC
>CAZXTZ010000011.1:0-22204 GCA_964643645.1 uncultured Geobacteraceae bacterium | reverse complement strand
TTGATTTCTGAGAGTATAATATCATAATATTGGGGTTTGGGGTGCGTCACAAGAATACGTTTAGGAAGTATTTCAATCTTTGAAAGCTCTTTTAGAAGCAAAGAACAGCTCAGATGCTTTGTCAGGAGGGCCAGAGGTTCCTGATTGTCTGGAAATGAAACTTCAACAATTAGAATATCAGCACCGCTTGCAGCCTTCCATATTTCTTCTGTAGGGCCTGTATCTCCTGTATATACCAGCTTCCTTCCATCTTTTTCCACGCAATAACCAACTGCTGGCACAGTATGATCAACCTCTATGGCTGTCAGTCTGTATCCATCAATCACAACCGGAACTCCAGGTGTTATCAGTTCAAACGCAAGTACAGGCTCTTCCGATGTAGGAAGCACGGTGAAGTCGGGCCAGATTACACCGTTAAACAGATGTAATCTCATTGCATCAATAACCTCTCTGGTTGAGTAAACCTTTACAATGTGAGATATGTTCCTGATAATAACATTATCGGCAAGGGCAGGTATGCTCCGGATGTGATCAAGGTGTGCATGTGTTATGAATATGGAACTGATCTGCCACTGTTCTTCTTCTGTAAGAACCGCACCGATTGTGCCTGCATCCAGCAACATGGAATCATCTATAAGAAATGCTGGCGGCCTGAAGTCTGGCAACTCCGCACCGGCAGAACCTAATACTCGAAGTTTCATTCGAACTCCTGAACTATGATTTGTTTAAGATTTTAAAAAAACAAAAAACTATAATTCAAATTTTTCCTTGAGTTCCCTTATTATTTCAACCTGCCTGCTGTAAATAAATTGGGAAACAATAATTTCCATCTGTGGTTCAAGCTCTATCTTAAACATATGGAGATAACCGTGATCCATTTCTTTTGAGCGCAAAAGCTCTGCCTTTACAGTAATATTATTACCAGCGATTACGATATTTATAACACCATTGCTATCAATTCCGGAAGGTAGCGGATTAAATGCAGAAAGCGCAAGACCGGTAAGTGATATATCTTCGAGTTGCCCCGGAATCTGCTGTCCGGCAGAAACAAAATCAGCCTTTATCATTACAGCTATATCAACCCTTACGGCATTTCTACGTTCCGCCCTGACTGTGGCAAATGCAAAGCGTCCAAGTACCGAAAAGCAGTTGCGTACACTTATATATTCAACATAACAATGCACCGCCAGCCCATCAGGAAAATTAGCGCTTTTGATTATAGTCTGCTTCTGCAAACCAAGCACAGCTGCCTGGGCCTGGTGAACGGTAGCCTCTATACAATCATTATCAATAGAATCAATTGTCGCTGCATAGCTTACAGGTATTTCGTGGTAATAATTCAATAATTTTAAATCATTTTTTTTCTTTCCATATTTAATATCACGGATAATGGCAAGAATTTCAGCCTGATCCTCCTTACCGTTAACACGGGTAACAATCTGATATGTATTTCTCACTGTTTCCCCCGGAAAAGCAGATGCAAAAACAACCGCATTAATTGGCAGCCTGTTTCAGACTATTTGTCTTTTGCTACATAAACGCCATCCCATTCAGCATCCGGCGGATTTAGAAGGTACTCTTCGGATCGTTTGCTGTAAAGCCTTGAAGGACCATCTCCAGAAGATTCAACGAGTTTGTCAAATATGGCCTTAGCATCAGCAAAGTTTCGAGATCTGTATTTTTCAAGGGCCGATTCAAAAGCTGGAAGCAGTTCGTGGTTATCCACCATCAGCTCATACATAACAACAGGATTCAGTTTCCCCTTAACTCTTACCCTATCGACCTCCCTGAAAACAAAAGTTTCGGCTGTCACCATATTATGGGTATCTTCACTTACCAGAATATGTGTCCCATAGTATTTGTTCAGACCCTCAAGCCTTGAGGCCAGATTTACCGCATCACCTATAGCTGTGTAGTCAAAACGGATGTCTGCCCCCATATTTCCCACAATGGCCGCACCTGTATTTATTCCGACACCGATATCTATCCTGCACATTCCCCTTGATTCAAAGTTGGTGTTTAATACCTTAAGCTCTTCAATCATCCTTACCGCAGTGTTGCAGGCATGATTTGCGTGGTCAGGCAGGTCAAGCGGTGCGTTGAATATTGCCATTACCGCATCACCAATGAATTTATCAAGGGTTCCATTTTCATTAAGTACAATCCGGGTCATTGGAGATAGATATTCATTCAGCAACTTGACGAGCTCAGGAGGGGTAAGACTTTCTGAAACCGTGGTAAAACCTCTTATATCAGAAAAAAGTATTGATATCTCACGCTGTTCCCCACCAAGAACCAGTTTGTCAGGATTCTTTTCTATCTCCTTTACAAGATCAGGAGATACATAGTTCGAAAAAGCTTTTTTTAGTTGTCTGCCTTTCTTTTCTACAACCAGGTTTCTCCATGCCTCACTGGCAATATATGTAATTCCAAGACCTATCAGAGGATATACAATTGTTGTGTCCCGCAGACCAATTGTAAATGCGAAATAGTTTGTAATTCCAAACAGGGTGGAGGCACCCGCAAAAGCCACAAGGCCCGCAAATGTACCAGGTACAAACGCAAGCAAAACAGCCAAAAACATTGGAAAGAATATTATTGATGCAATTTCAATCAACTCCGTATTGCCGTCATAAATCAGAAATCTGTTTTCAAAGGCATTTGCAGCCACTGTAGCATGAATTTCCACGCCGGGTAGCGTAGGATCAAAGGGAGAGGGCCTGATATCATATATACCAACCTCCGTAGCCCCTACAAAAACCAGAGCGTCTTTGAATTCAGCAGATTTAAGACGATTATTGATTACATCAGAAGCAGAAACGGTTCTAAATGATCCAGTAGGGCCGTAGAAATTAAGGGCCATTGTACCATCTTCACGCACAGGCACTTTCATCGGGCCTATCCTGATATTGTCCACACCCCAGGACTTGACATCCATCATAATGTCAGAACCAAGATGGTGACTCATGGCCTTAAGCGCAAGAGAAGGATATATTTCACCGTTAAACAGAAGAAGCAGTAGCGCTTTGCGATAAAGTCCATCAGCATCAGGGATGGCATTAAAGAAACCAAAATCAAGGGCAGACTTTCCGACTGAAGAGATATTGGCATCCATGTTTGGATAGGAAACAAGTGGGATATTTTCCACACCCGGAGCAACCCTTATCTGTTTAATCTTTGATGACTCAACCTGAAGTTGCGCCACAGGATCCAGTGGTTGCTCCTCGTTTCTGAAAAAATATCCCATTACAACATTGCCCGCACGGGCTACGGAAGAGGAAAGGGCTGAATCAGCATGCTGGCTTTGTGGCTCCGCAAAAACTATATCAAGAGCCGTGACTTTTGCCCCCAATGTGGCAATATTTTCTATCAGCTTTCCGGTAACCTCTCTTGACCAGGGCCACCTGCCTATTTCCTTAATACTTTTGTGATCTATTGCAACAATAACAATATCCTGTGATGGTTTTACATACCCCCTCAGGCGAAAACGGGAATCTTTCATCCTCATGTCAATAGGAGATATATAACGGCTAAATCCTCCGCTCTTGCCAGACTCATCGCTTTTTTTAGAGACAAAGTAGATTACAAGTGAAATTGCAATTGCAATAACGGCGAAAACAACAAAGACAAGTCGCCTTCTCATTTAGTTGCCCTGCTTGCCGAGGCCATTCAGCAGGGTTTCCACATTACTGCGATGTTTACCGTTGGGATAGATCTTAAGATACTGTTCAAAACGCATTTTGGCCTGATCGTTAAATGCCATTTCAAGAAGAGTCTGGGCGGCATTGAACAATGCAGTCTCTGCCTGTGGCAGTTTGGGATATTCCTCAAGGACGAGCAGGTATTCCGCAAGCGCAAACTCTGGATTTGAAAGGAAACGCGCATATACAGCTCCTCGCTCCATATGGGCGTCAGCCCTTACTCCTTCAACTTTTGTAAGATCAAGGGCGATCTGGAAAACATTCAGTGCATCCTGATATTTGCCGCTGTCAGCAAGATAATGACCATGATTGATATTCCACCTGGCGCATATATCGGCTATACGTCCAGATTCCACCCATTCTTTTGGAGGTTCAGCAGATGTTATGCCATCAAAAATCCCCTTGGCATCTGCAAGTGGCGATCCGGCTTCAACTTTTACAGGATCAGCAGGTGGTAACCCTCTGGTAGTCTGCACATATGTGGCAGATGTCAGTGGCTGTTGAGGTCCCTTAAGGTCACCTGAGACTGCAACACGTCCTTCATTGCCAAAGAATACATTTGCATGCCCCTGTGATAACATAAGGAACTCAGTACCTTTTATTCCAGCAACTGCAGTTCCGCTTTTGACTGTCATATTACTTTGCCTGCCGCCAAACTTGACAACCGAGGCCCTGAGCTTACCCTGGGCAAGATTAAAAACGCCTTCCCTTTTGTTTGAAGTCAGCAAAAAGCTGGAAACAGCAAACTCCGAATTGTTTGCAAGCGTAAACTTGCTTTTGTCATTCAGGGTAAGTTCCACCCAGCCGTTTTTGCCGGTTTTTATCCAGTTGCCGACGCTAATTGAGGCCCCCTTGACAAGAGACTTGTATGGTACTCCCCCTTTAGAGCGAAATGAGACATCACCGGAAAGTCCTGTTATTGAGCCAACCAGTGAAGCATCTGCTGTTAATGGAAACAAAATCAGAATTGCAAAAAACAGTAGAAATACTTTTTTCATCTGTACACCTCCGGACGAAACATTTTGCACATGGCATTTAGAGTATGAATTGTACCAGCATTCAGGATGTAGTCAAATAAAGAGGAAATAAAATTTGATATTTGTATATGTACAGAATAGATCTGAGTTATATTGTGCTAATTCAGTCAGTTACATGTCCATGTATCTAACCTGCTCCCCATCAGGAGTCCTTATTATCCATTCTCCATCTTCAACCTTCCTTGCCGACTGGAGAAGCAAAGGAACTTTCCCTTTGCCACCTGGCAGATCAACACAGAAATGAGGAATTGCCATTCCGGATATTCTTCCCCTAAGCGACTGCACCAGATCCATGCCTTCCTGAAGATCGGTTCTGAAGTGTGCGGTACCACGGACAAGGTCCATCTGGTGCAGGTAGTAAGGCCTTACTCTCATCTTCAATAGTCCCGTAAACAGCTCTGCAAGGACTTCCGGATTGTCATTAACTCCCCTTAAAAGAACTGTTTGATTTCCCAGCTGGATTCCTGAATCTGCAAGCAGAGAGCAGGCTCTAGCCGATTCAGTGGTAAGCTCGACAGGGTGATTGAAATGGGTATTAAGATAAAGCGGATGATGTGATGCAAGCATTCTGCATAAATCAGGGGTGACAAGTGAAGGTTCCACGACTGGCAAACGAGTGCCTATCCTTATTATATCAAGATGTTTGATCTTCCGCAGTCTGCTCAGCAGGAGATGCAACCTGTCAATTTCAATAACAAGGGGATCACCGCCGGAGACAAGCAGATCCCTTATGGTTGGAGTTGCCTCTATGTAGTCAATTGCAGCTTCATAATCGCATGGTAAAGCTCCGGATCCAACCTGTCGTTTCCGCATACAGAAACGACAGTATACAGAGCAATGATTAGAGGCCAGAAGCACCGCCCTGTCAGGATAACGATGAATAAGACCCGGAACAGGACTAAGCCTTGTTTCATCAAGTGGATCAGGAAGTTGAACTTCATCTGTTAATTCATAAATTGAAGGAATCGCCTGAAGCCATACAGGATCTCCCTGCTTACGGATAAGGCCAGCATAATGGCTTGTAATCCTGAATGGGTATCTTTCCGTAACTTTTAAATACGGTGAAGGGTCAATTCCAAAGCAGGAAAGGAGTTCAGAAAGATTTATAGACTTTGTTTTTAATCTGGACACTTGATTGATACAGCTCCATTTAAAATACGTTTCTCTTGAAAATAGAAGGGGGCTGTGAAATATTCAAGCCACTATTTCAAATCTTTTGCCGACAAACAAAGAAAACTTAATGTATAGAAGCTACTTCGGATTTAATGAAAAACCTTTCAGCCTTACACCAAATCCACGCTATCTCTTCCTGAGCAGACACCACAGAGAGGCGTTTGCACATCTTCTCTACGGGATAGACAGTCACTACGGTTTCATTGCTCTAACCGGCGAGGTAGGGACAGGCAAAACAACAGTGCTTAGGACTCTTCTGAGTCAATTAAGCGACGATCAGTACAGAACTGCTCTAGTTTTCAATCCCCCGCTTTCAGCTATAGAACTACTAAAAAATATTGCCTCTGAATTCGGGATTGAAACCGTAAACGATCAGGCCAGTGAAATAATAACTTCACTGAACCGCTTTTTGCTGGATGAAAACGGCACTGGCAAAACCGTTGTTCTTGTTATTGATGAAGCCCAGAATCTGAGTCCTGAAGTGCTTGAACAGATAAGACTTCTTTCGAATCTTGAAACATCCGATGATAAACTCATACAGATTATACTTGCCGGTCAACCGGAACTTGAGCAACTTCTACAGCGTCCTGAACTTCGTCAGTTGAACCAGAGGATTGCTATCCGCTACAGACTGCGGCCAATGAAGGCTGATGAAGCAAAGAACTATCTGGAACACCGCATGGAAGTTGCTGGAAATATCAATGGCGCCTCTTTCACAAAGGCCGCAATGCGGATAATTTACCTGAACAGTACAGGGATACCAAGAACCATAAATATACTTGCAGACAGGTGCCTTGTCATTGCATATGGCAATGAAAAAAGAGAGGTAACGGCCGTAATGGCAACAAAGGCCAGCTACGAGCTTGCCGATCTTCCAGAAAACTATGTAATTCCATCAAAGTGGCTTTTGTATGGACTTTTTTTATTCATAATACTGATGGTGCTTGGGATTGTCCTGATCATTTACAAAAGACCAGCAGGCACTGCATGAGCTCCATACTTAAAGCATTAAAAAAACTTGAGGACGAGCGAAACGGAAAAGTACGCTATAAAGCTGTTGCCATTGAATCTGCAATAGTAAATGAATCACGCAACATTATACTTAACAAAAGACCGTTATTGTTAATACTGTTTTCAGCAATCATACTTGTTGCAGCTGGAGCAGCGTTCTCTTTTTTGTTCTTCAGCTCAGTTGTTAAAAATGCAAACAAATCGGACGCTAGAAAACAGAGTTCAGAGTCCGCTGTAAGGATCCGCTTGCCATCAAAGACAGATCCTGAAACAGCCCCATTAAAAATTTTGCAAATATCACACAGTAAGGATCAAAACGGGACCAAACTAAAAACTTACAGGACCGCAATCACCGGAAAGCCTGACGTCGAGCATCAGCATAAGGATAAAGTAGAAAAAACTGTAAGACCACAACTTACCCTTAACGGGATAGCCTTTCGCGCAGGGGAAACTGCTTCAAATATTGCAATAATTAACGGAAGGTCTGTTGGAGTCGGCGAGATTATCGAGGGTGCGGTTGTTGAGGATATTCAGAAAGACCGTGTGCGGTTAAGTTTTTCAGGGGAAAAACTTGAACTGATAATACAAAGATAATTAAAACCTTACTTTGTAATTACCTTAACGAATCTGGCCAGATAGTCAATACCTGACCATACGGTAAGTATTGTTGCAATCCAGAGGAAGAACATTCCCACATTATGCATTGTAACCACCAAAAGTGGATGGTCTACCCCAAAAAACCAGTGATATTCGTAGTGCAAAAGCAGCCCTATTATTGCCACAAGCTGAAATATCGTCTTGAATTTTCCCAGATCAGAAGCCTGGATAACAATCCCTTCCGTAGATGCAATACCCCTGAGACCTGTAATGATAATTTCTCTGCCTAATATTACAAGAACCATCCATGCAGGCACCCTGCTGTATGGAAGAATCATTATGAGCGCCGCCATGACGATAAGCTTGTCAGCAATGGGATCAAGAAACTTTCCAAAAACCGTCTCTATTCCCATTCTTCTGGCAAGATGTCCATCCAGCCAGTCACTGGCCGAAGCCAGAGCAAAAACCCATGCTGCCCAGAAAGATGCTTCTCTTGAAGGAGAAAGAAGGAGGAAAGCCATTACAGGTATGCAGGCTATACGAAAAAGTGTAATGATATTAGGAGCGTTTAGTATCTGTTGACCAGCGGACACTAGTTGGACCTCATGTTTGCAAGAACCTTGTTCACGTAATTACGGGTTTCCTCATATGGTGGAACACCACCGTATTTTGCAACCTTCCCTAGTCCTGCATTGTAAGCTGCAAGAGCCAGTGTTACATCCCCCTTGAAAGTATCAAGCAAAAACTTGAGATACCTTACTCCGCCATCAACATTCTGCTTGGGATCAAAGGAATCAGTCACCTTAAGATGCTTTGCTGTGCCTGGCATCAACTGCATAAGGCCACTTGCTCCTGCCCTTGAAACTGCATTGGGGTTGTAGCCAGATTCTGCCTGAATCACAGCCTTGACAAGTGATGGACTTACGCCGTATCTGGAAGCTGTTGTTAAAATCAGTTGCTCATACTCCGCCGGGTTGGAATTTGCCGCAAAGCGGAAATGTGTACGCAACTTTCGATCTTTTTTGATATCACGAAGAAATATCTTGAACTTCTTATCTGTTGGGGAGTCTGTAAAATGGATAATCCCCTCTTCATCTTCATAACGATAAATATCTGCAGAAGAACTGCCCGGCATTAAAAAATGCAGACTAAGTAAAATTAAAAGAAATAACTGCATTGTTCCCGCAATAAGGATATTTGGGATATCTATGTTGTACATGGTTGGTAAATAAGCTCTTTTGCTATTATTTTGTCAAGTGCAAACTGCCTGTTAAACTGGGATTACACTTGAGCTGATTGACTTTTACAGATATTTTGGCTAATAAGGTTTCTTTCAATATGACAAGGAGTATCAACTGTGACAAAAACCAGTGCCACCTACAAAGATGCCGGAGTTGATATTGAAGCAGGCAACACCTTTGTCCAGAAAATCAAACCTCTGGTAAAGTCAACATTCCGTCCTGAAGTTATGACTGAAATCGGTGGATTTGGAGGACTGTTCTCCCTCAACACCTCAAAATACAAAAATCCTGTACTGGTTTCCGGAACTGACGGTGTGGGCACTAAACTCAAACTCGCCTTTATGGCAGACAGGCACAATAGCGTAGGCATTGATCTTGTGGCAATGTGTGTCAACGACATCGTTGTACAGGGGGCTGAGCCACTGTTTTTTCTGGACTATCTTGCAACAGGACGTCTTGATCCAGAAAAGGCTGCATCAATTGTCTCTGGCATAGCAGACGGATGCAAACAGGCTGGATGCGCTCTTATAGGCGGCGAAACAGCCGAAATGCCCGGTTTCTATGCAGATGGCGAATATGATCTTGCCGGATTCACAGTAGGTGTTGTTGAAAAGGATAATATTATTGACGGGTCATCCATTACTGTTGGCAACAGGCTCATAGGAATTGCATCAACAGGACTACACAGTAACGGATACTCTCTGGCCCGTCGGATTTTTTTTGACATCATGGGGTTGGCAATAAACGATACAATACCAGAAACAGGCAAGACGGTTGCCGACAGTCTGCTGACCCCAACCAGAATATATGTCAGATCAATACTTAATCTACTTAAGGATTTCAGTATAAAAGGAATTGCTCACATAACAGGTGGTGGCCTTATTGATAATGTGCCCAGGATTCTTCCCAAAAGCTGTATTGCACGGTTAAAAACCGGTTCATGGGAAATCCCTGCCGTATTCACAGTTATGCAGGAAGCTGGCAAGGTTGAACCGCTGGAAATGCACCGTACTTTCAATATGGGAATAGGAATGGTTCTGGCTGTTGAAAACAAAGATGTTGATGATATTATCTCAAGGCTTCACGGTCTTGGTGAAAAAGCATGGGTCATTGGCGATGTTGCAAAGGGTACCGGAACATCAACTCCTCATGTAGAGCTGCTGTAATGTCAAAAGAAACAATATCCATAGCAGTTCTGGTGTCTGGAAATGGATCAAATTTTCAGGCAATTATTGACGCCATAGAAACCGGAAGGATCCCTCAGGCCAGGATAGCATGCCTTGTAAGTAACAAAACCGATGCTTTTGCACTTGAAAGGGCAAAAAAGCACAACATTCCAGCTATAGTTCTTGATCATAGGGATTTTGAAAACCGTAAGGGATATGATACCGCAATGGTAGCCCTGCTAAATAAATACGGCGTTAAGCTTGTTGTTCTTGCCGGTTTCATGAGATTGCTTTCTGATGTAATGATATCTTCTTTTCCAAATGCAATAATGAACATCCACCCTTCCCTGCTTCCATCTTTTCCGGGAATCGATGCCCAGAAACAGGCTTTGGAATACGGAGTTCGCTATACTGGATGTACAGTTCATCTTGTTGATTGCGGAACAGATACAGGGCCTGTCATACTTCAGGCTGTAGTCCCTGTTCTGAATGACGACACTATTGAGTCACTATCAGAGAGAATTCACGGGGAGGAACACAGGATATACCCCGAAGCAATCAGGCTTTTCTGTGCCGGACGTCTGCTGATGGATGGAAGAAGGACAAGAATCATTGAAAAACAGATATAAAATCTTGACATATATTATTGATCATGCTAATCAAATCGCTTCAATTTAACCAATAACAGCAAAATATTGCTGTAAATTTTCGGAGGTAGCAAGTGGCTCATCACAAGTCCGCAATAAAAAGAATTAAACAGAACGAAAAGCGCAATGCTCGCAATCGTCATCAGAAATCAACTCTCAAGACATTTATAAAAAGAGTGCGTGAAGCTGTTGCAAAAAAGGACAAGGCAGCTGCCCTGTCAGCACTAAATATTGCCATACCTGTTATTGACAAGACAGCAACAAAAGGTGTCATCCACAAGTCAAATGCTGCGCGCAATGTTTCGCGACTTACTCGTCTGGTAAATTCACTCGGCTAGAACACAACATATCTGATATCAAATATTTAAAGGCTCCGGCGCTCATTGCTGGGGCCTTTTTTATTGCCGCGCATGGCAGCTGCCTGATAATTTCCCACAACTGTTTTTAAATCTGCCGAAAAAAACAGGCTTGCAGGCTTTAGCATCTGTGATAAATGTATAGTTACAGACTGTAAAAAAGGAGAAACAGGCCATGTATACAAACACATCCAATATGGGAGCAAGCACCATCGCAATGGTTCTGGCAGGTGGCAAAGGTGAGAGGCTTAGCCCGCTTACCATCCGCAGGGCAAAACCCAGTGTTGCGTTCGGAGGAAAGTACAAGATCATAGACTTTGTACTCAGCAATCTGTTCAACTCAGGAATAAAGAAAGTCTATATACTTACCCAATACAGAGCCTATTCATTAAATAAGCACATAAGAGAGTCATGGGGCAAGTGGACAGGTCTTGGTGATTTTTTTGTTGCTATTTCACCTGAGACAAGCAGTGACAGCGAGGAGTGGTTCAAAGGTACAGCAGACGCCATTCTTCAGTACCTTCGTTTTGTTGAGTCTTCAGATGCTGACTTTGTCGCTGTATTTGGTGGAGACCATATATACAAGATGGACATCACCCAGATGATAAACTTCCACAGGATGAACAGGGCAGATATATCCATAGCAGCCCTTGAGGTGCCAAAGGAAGATGCAAGCCGTTTCGGTGTGTTTTCAGTTGATGATGACTCAAGGGTCACAGCCTTTAACGAAAAACCCAAAAATCCCCAGACAATCCCTGGTAGAGAGACCTGTTTCGCATCAATGGGCAATTATATTTTCCCTACAAAGAAACTTATTGAAGTACTCCTTGAAGGCAAAAAAAATCATGAAGATCTTGACTTCGGCAAGCATGTAATTCCAATGATGCTTGAAAAGGGTGACAGGGTTTTTGCATACAACTTCAACGACAATCAGATACCTGGCATGCGATCAGAAGAAAGGGGCTACTGGAAGGACGTAGGAACTCTTGATTCATATTACGAGGCGAACATGGATCTTATCCATGTCTCCCCACAGCTGAATCTTTATAATTACAAGTGGCCTATTCTTACAAATCAGGGCAATCTTCCACCCGCTAAAACTGTTTTTGATGATGACGAGAGGCGAGGCCAGAATATTGATTCATATGTATGTGGAGGTTGTATAACTAGTGGTGGAACGGTGCGCCGCTCAATAATCGGCCCTCTTTCCAAGATTAACAGCTACAGCCTTGTGGAGGATTCCATACTTTTTGAAAACGTAAATATCGGAAGGCATGCAAAAATCAGAAGGGCAATAATAGACAAAGGGGTCGTAATACCTGATGGCATGATGATTGGTTATGATCTTGAAGAGGACATAAAACGCGGATTCACTGTTACAGAGTCCGGTATAGTGGTCGTGCCTAGAAAAGACAAACTGGACAAGATTTAAAACGGATTTTCATTCTACAGTCACCCATGCATCAAAACATGGGTGACTGTAGAATCGAACCCAATAATATAAACACCAACTCCTTATACGTTGAATCTGAAATGCATCACATCACCATCTTTCACTACATACTCTTTACCTTCAAGTCTCATAAGCCCTTTTTCTCTGGCTCCTGACTCACCACAGCATAAAATATAGTCGTCGAAGCCTATTACCTCTGCTCTGATAAATCCTTTTTCAAAATCTGAATGTATTACACCTGCAGCCTGCGGAGCCTTTGTACCTCTTGTGATAGTCCATGCCCTCACCTCTTTTACACCTGCAGTAAAATAGGTAATCAGACCCAGAAGGTCGTAACCGGCCCTTATCAATCGGTCAAGACCAGATTCAGCAAGACCCATCTCCTGAAGAAATGCAAGCTTTTCCTCCGCTTCAAGTTCTGCAATTTCAGCTTCAAGCCTGCCGCATATCACAACAACCCCTGAAGCTTCTGAAGCAGCAATTTCACGAACCATTCCAACAAATGGATGGGAACCGGAAAGGTCATCTTCAGCAACATTTGCAACGTACAGAACAGGTTTGGCGGTAAGAAGATGCATATCACGGAGCCAGATCTGCTCTTCCTCATTAGATGCGCAACCCTTTACTTTCTTCCCCTGTTCAAGCAGCGCCCTTACTTTCTCGTAAAGGGCCATCTCATCCTTTGCTTTTCTGTCTCCGCTTCTAGCAAGCTTTTCAGCCCTGAGCATCTTTTTTTCAAGAGTATCAAGATCAGCCAGCGCCAACTCGGTATTAATTATCTCAATATCATCAGCAGGAGAGACTTTACCATTAACATGAACAACATTTTCATCATCAAAACAGCGCACAACATGAACCACTGCATCAACGGAACGGATATGCCCAAGAAACTGGTTTCCTAGCCCCTCCCCTGCGCTTGCTCCTTTTACAAGACCGGCAATATCAACAAATTCAATAGTTGTATGTTGGGTCTTCTGAGGGTTAACAATAGCTGAAAGTTTATCTATCCTGATATCAGGAACCTGCACAATTCCCACATTAGGATCAATTGTACAGAAAGGGTAGTTTGCCGATTCAGCACCGGCTGACGTTATCGCATTGAATATCGTAGACTTTCCAACATTTGGAAGTCCAACTATGCCGCAGTTAAAACCCATATTCTTATCCTTCCAGATAATTTCTGCTGTTATAAAGGCTCATAGCCTTAGATGCTCCTTCATCAAGAGCAGTCTCAAGCATTTCAAGGGCACCATCGAGAACAAGAGCAAAAGCTTCTATCTCCTGCGGTGTAAAGTTGGCAAGGACATGACCTGAGACATCCGGATGCAATGGCCTGCCTATCCCTATACGCAACCTCAGGAAGTCTCCTCCTCCAAGTTGCTGCATGATTGATCGCAGACCGTTCTGTCCACCATGCCCACCACCCTGCTTGAGCCTTACTGTACCCAATGGCAGGTCTATATCATCATGCACAACCATGAGGTTTTCTGGTTTCAGTTTATAAAACTGCATTGCAGGGATTACAGAATTCCCGGAAAGATTCATAAAGGTCTGAGGTTTAAGCAATATCAAACGTCTGCCCTTTCGCTCCCATTCAGCTGTAAGGCCGCCAAACTGCTTCCTGTTAATGGAGAGCCCTTCCAGATTGGCAATCCTCTCCAGAAACAGAAAACCCGCATTATGGCGGGTCCATTGGTACTTGGAGCCGGGGTTGCCCAGCCCTGCTATAAGAAATGTATCCATAGATCAGGCGCATTCCGGGCTGCGACGTATATATGCGCCGCAGCCCAGCTGTAATTATTTTCAGGCAGCGGCAGCCTTTTCTTCATCCTTTGTCTTTCCAAGCACACCTACAACCTGTGTCCTGCCACTGTCAAGACACTTGACTCCTTCAGGAAAGGCTATCTCGTCAACATGTATTGAATGACCGATACGGATGCCTGAAATATCTACATTTATATGTTCAGGTATACTGCCAGGCAGACATTCAATATGGAGGGTATGATGGGCAAAATCGAGAAGCCCGCCTTCCTTGACTCCTAAAGCAGTACCCTTGAGAACAACAGGAACGCTTATGCGAACCTTTTCATTCATGTTTACCCTGTGGAGATCAACATGCTCGGTATTACCTTTAAGGGCATCGCGCTGAATGTCGGCGACAATAACAACTGTCTGATCCAGTTCTCCTGAACAATTAAGGGTTATAAGATTGTTTATCCCACCCTCTCCTGCAATTGCTGCCGAAAGATCCTTAGGTTCAAGGGTTACAGGCAACGGCTCCATCCCCCTGCCATATACAACACCGGGGATCTTTCCGGCTGCTCGTAGTCTTCGACTGATCCCTTTTCCTGTGCCGGTACGCATCTCGATTTTCATCTGTGTCTGTTGCATTCTTTCCTCCAGATTTGAGGCTTTGTAAGGATAAAGCCCCGTTATGTGATTCATTTATACAAACAATGAGCTTACCGACTCATCCTCATGAATCCTGCGGATGGCTTCGGCAAGAAGTGGTGCCACTGTCAAAATCCTTATTTTATTCGTAAGCCCACTTTTTTCGCCAAGTGGAATACTGTCAGTGAGTAGAATTTCCTTAATATCCGAGTTGTTTATTCTATCAATGGCAGGCCCTGACAGTACTCCGTGGGTAGCGCAGGCAAAGATCGAGGCAGCTCCGTTCTCTTTTAATGCCTTTGCCGCCTGGGTAAGGGTACCTGCGGTATCAATCATATCATCAAGAATTATAGCTATCTTTCCAGTTACATCGCCGATCAGATGCATAACCTCGGCAACATTCGGACCGGTTCTGCGTTTGTCAATGATTGCCATAGGGCATGCAAGGCGCTTGGCAAATGCCCTGGCCCTTTCAGTTCCACCTGCGTCGGGAGAGACCATAACAACATCCTGGCCTTCAAAACGCTCCTTAAGGTGGCTTAAGATAACAGGAACCGCATAAAGGTTATCAACGGGAATGTTAAAAAAACCTTGAATCTGCCCTGCGTGAAGATCAACTGTTACAACGCGGTCAATTCCCGCAGTGGTTATGAGATCGGCTACCAGCTTTGCTGATATTGGAGTACGGGGTGCGGCTTTTCGATCCTGCCTTGCGTAACCGTAGTAAGGCATAACCGCTGTAATTGTGGCAGCAGAAGCCCTTTTCAGGGCATCTGTCATAACCAGAAGTTCCATCAGATTGTTATTGGTAGGAGCACAGGTGGATTGAACCACATACACATCACGGCCCCGGACGTTTTCGGCTATCTCAACCATAACTTCGCCATCAGAAAAAGTCTTTACACGGGCATTGCCAAGGGGAACACCAAGGCTTTCACATATTTTTCCGGCCAAAGCCTGGTTTGAATTACCGGAAAACACCCTGATCTTGTCTTGCATTTTAATATCCGCCTGCCTTTCAGAAATACAAAATGGGAAGTATTATCAAAATATGTCGGCAATATAGCTAAAATAGCGCTGGCCACTATACAGTTTCCACAACAGCCGTAAACCAGTCCAAGTGTTGTCTGCCTATTGAATCAGCTGACTTGCGGGCATTTTGTTCATCATCATATATGCCAAAAACCGTAGGGCCGCTGCCTGACATGAGGGAACCTGATGCACCTGAAGCCAGAAGCAGTCGTTTTATCTCATCAATAACAGGAAAAGCAGGAATAGTCACTGATTCCAAGTTGTTAAAAAAAATACTGCTCAATTCGGCCGCATTTTTAAAAGAGTTTGGGAGTGTATCCACCCCACCCTGTTGTGTCAACTGCAAATTTTTATAAACCCATGCTGTAGAAACGGGAACATTCGGGTTAACAAGAACGATCCATACTTCAGGAATTTGCGACATAGGAGTAAGAATCTCTCCTATCCCCTCTGCAAGTGCTGTTTGCTCCAATAAAAAAAACGGTACATCTGCGCCAAGTTTTACGGCTATCTGCATAAGACGGTCTCTTGAAAGTGAAAGCCCCAAAAGTTCGTTCAAACCCATAAGAACAGCAGCGCAATCACTACTTCCGCCTCCAAGTCCTGCAGCCACAGGAATATTTTTCCTTATTAAAATTTCAACACCTGTCTCACCTTCATATAAATCCAGAAGCCTCTTTGCTGCTTTCCATGCAATATTTCTCTCTCCGTCAGGCACCTTGTCACTTCCGCATGAAACCTTTATACCCGGTTTATCCAGAAGTTCTATGGACACCTCATCGCAGAGGTTTATACGCTGCATTATCATCCTCAGGTCATGATAGCCGTCCGGCCTCTTGCCAATCACATCAAGCCTGTAATTAACCTTTGCAGGTGCCTGCAAAACTATTTTTCTTAACATGTAAACCTGATCTCCATTACTCGGTAAATTAGTTGATTAATTTTAATACCCAACCATCCCCATAAAATCAAGGGCAAAGAAACTTGCAGCTAACAGATAAGAGATGTATAAATATCCCGATATATGTAGCAGCGGTTTAACATTAACCACCTATTCAACCTTAAAAGCTGTTCACACAGGAATAAGTTCAATGCCATCACCAAATATTCGACTTCCGGCAGAATGGGAGAATCAGGAGGCAATACTTCTTGCATGGCCTGACACTGATACTGACTGGGCTCATATTATTGATGATGTCCAGAATCTCTATCTGGAACTCATCGGCATCATTACCCAGGATCAGGCAGTGGTTTTAGCCGCATCAGACGCTGAAAAAACCGGTGCCATATTGAATAATTCACACATTTCAACTGACAGGCTGAGGATTTATGAAGTACCCATTAATGACACATGGACAAGGGATTTTGGCCCGATAACCGTATTGCTAAATGCCAAACCTGTACTGCTCGACTTTGTATTTAATGGCTGGGGGCTTAAATTTGCGGCAGACAAGGATAACTGCGTCACCAGAAATCTTAAACAGGCAGGGGCGTTTTCATCTCCTCTAAACACTATCGGTCTGGTGCTTGAAGGTGGAAGCATTGAAAGTGACGGCACAGGAACAATTCTTACCACAAGCCAATGCCTGCTTTCTCCGAACAGAAACCCTCAACTGGACAAGCATGAAATAGAGGGTGCCCTTACTTCACTTCTGGGGGCAAAAAAAGTTTTATGGCTTGATAACGGTCACCTCGCAGGGGACGATACAGACTCACATGTTGACACACTGGCAAGACTCTGCCCGGGGAACACCATCCTTTATCAATCATGCAACGATCCTGATGATGAACATTTTGAGGATCTTATGAAGATGAAAGATGAACTTGCCGGTTTTACTTCATGTGACGGATCTACTTATAAGCTTATCCCTCTCCCCTGGCCAAAGGCAAAGTATGATAACAACGGAAAAAGACTTCCGGCCACATACGCCAATTTCCTTATAACCAATAGAACTGTTCTTGTTCCGGTTTACTCGGATCCATCTGATGATGAAGCATTATCTAAAGTAGCTGAAGCCTTTCCTGACAGAAATATCAAGGGCATCAACTGCCTTCCGCTTATTATGCAGCATGGATCTCTTCACTGCATTACCATGCAAATCCCGGTGGGGGTGCTGTCTTGAAAAATCTTAGGGTTGCCCTAATACAGCAGAAATTTTCGGAAAATCGTGATGAGACCCTGAATAATTCATGTAAGAACATCAGAATAGCTGCTTCAAATGGCGCAAGGCTTGTGGCGCTTCAGGAACTCCATACAGGTCCATACTTCTGTCAGACCGAGGATGTGGAAAAATTTGATCTGGCAGAAACCATACCAGGTCCCACAACCGGGATTCTCGGCGCCCTTTCGCTTGAACTCGGCATTGTTATTGTTGCCTCTCTATTTGAAAAAAGGGCGCCCGGACTATATCACAACACTGCGGTTGTACTTGATTCTGATGGTTCTATCGCCGGAACGTACAGAAAAATGCATATTCCTGACGACCCTTCCTATTATGAGAAATTTTATTTCACACCTGGTGACAAGGGGTTTACGCCCATAGATACATCTTTAGGCAGACTTGGAGTTCTTGTCTGCTGGGATCAATGGTATCCGGAGGCTGCAAGACTTATGGCTCTTGCCGGCGCCGAACTGCTTATATACCCGACAGCCATAGGATGGGACCCAAAAGACAACAAAGATGAAAAGGAAAGACAGCTTTCAGCATGGGAAACAATCCAGCGCGGACACGCAATCGCAAACGGAATCCCTCTATTGTCAATCAATCGTACAGGTTTAGAGAAATCCCCCGATCACTCCTCAAATGGAATTGAGTTCTGGGGTAACAGTTTCATCGCCGGGCCACAGGGAGAAATTCTAGTCCGGGCCTCAAATGATATGGAAGAAACTCTGATATATGATATTGACATGGAACGCAGCGAAAAAGTCAGAAGGATCTGGCCTTTCTTTAGAGATCGCAGAATTGATGAATATGAAGAGATAATAAAAAGATTCAGGGACTGATCATGGACAAAGACAGGGAAAACAACATTCAGATGTCATCTGCTAAAGGTCCCATAGACAGGGAATACCTGCGTATCAATTATCTGGACGTTGGCTTTAGAGATCTGCTGATAGAAGTACTTGAGATTTTCCAACAACAGTCAGGCGAATATCTGGAAATTCTTCAAAAAGCAATTGACAGCGGGGATATAAACGTACTTGCTGATGAAGCTCACACCATAAAAGGTTCAGCCGGTTCAGTGGGCGCCTCTGAACTGGCAAACAGAGCCCAGGCAATTGAACAGGCTGCAAAAGCCGGAGAACACAACCGTGCGATAAAGTTGTTTTCAGAACTACCTGAAATCATGATAAGAACAGACATTGCAATAACAGCGGAACTTTCATACCTTGCATCACTTGATGAGCTTGAAGATTTACTTTAATAAAAAGCGGCAGTCATCACACTGACCGCCGCTTAATAACCAACTTTGCTGCAACTTCAATCAGATTCCAGCATCCCTTGCCAGTTTTTCCCAGGCTGGAAGACTTTTCTCTATCATTCCAATATCAACGCAGTAAGCAATCCGGAAATATCCCGGCGCGCCAAATCCTGAACCTGGCACCAGAAGAATGTTATGTTTCTGCGCCATTTTCACAAACTCAACATCATCCTCAAGGGGAGATTCAGGAAAAAGATAAAATGCCCCGTCAGGCTTTACCATCCTGTAACCCATTTCGGAAAGTGTTTCATAAAGCAAAGAACGTTTTTTTTCATAGAGTGCAATATCCACAGTCTGTTCCTGAAGACGTGTAACAAGCCTCTGCATAAGGGCCGGAGCATTAACAAAACCGAGAGTTCTGTTGCAGAAAACAGCTCCTTCAATAAACTGCATGGCAGTTCTCATCCTCGGGTTTACCGCAATATATCCTATTCTCTCTCCTGGCAGAGCCAGATCCTTGCTGTGAGATGTAACAACAACGCTGTTTTCAACAAGTGTAAATATGTTGGGTACATGTTTACCATCAAACGCCAAGCGGGCGTATGGTTCATCTGAAATAAGATAAATCTGGTGGCTTGTCCTTAACTGAGCCTTACCCAAAAGATCTCCGAGCCTGGATAACTCCTCAGCACTATAAATAACCCCTGTTGGATTATTAGGGCTGTTTATTATTATTGCGCGGGTTTTTGATGTGATTGCAGCTTCAATTGCTGCCAGATCAAGCCGGAAGTTTTCCCTGTTTGTCCATACTACAACTGGAACACCACCATGATTATCAATATAGAATTTGTACTCCACAAAATAAGGGGCAAGGATAATAACCTCTTCCCCCGGATTCAGAATTGTTTTAAGAACAACATTCAGCGCTCCGCCAGCTCCGCAGGTCATTATGACATGTTCAGCGGAAACAGGCAGCCCGGAATCTTTTTCAAGCCTCTCGGCAACAGCGGATCTTGTCTCCGGATAACCGGCGTTGTTCATATATCGGTGCATACCCGGCTCAGGATTCATGGCAAGCTCTCTCAGTGCTGCAACAAAAGCCTCCGGTGGCTCAACATCAGGATTCCCCAGGGTAAAATCATAAATATTTTCTGCGCCATATTGCAGGCGGAGCTTTTCACCCTCCTCAAACATCCTTCTGATCCAGGATGAGCGGGATATATAGCCTGCAATCTTGTTAGCTATTGCCATCTGTAACCTCCATCAAATCAGGCTTAATCTGCCTGAAGCAATAATTATCTTCATTGAATTTATAAAACTTACAGACAGTACTTTTTACTTGGCAGCCTTTTTACCAAGAAAATTTACAATATCAGCCTGAGCATCCTTCATAACTGCAGAAAGTGCCTTCTGAAGCAGCTGGTTATGGAGCTTTTCCCTGTCCTTTACAGCATAATCAGAAATATTCTTTTCATATGTAAGGGTCTTTGTCATGACCCCCTGCTTCCATAGCTCAATAACAAGATTAATCTTGCAGTTTCCTTCCATCTTGACAATAGAAGTTGTCTCATCAAGGCTTATCACCGCATTTGTAACTACGATACCCTGCTGAACACCTTTGGGAAGAGCAGACTCAATTTTTACATCATAGCCAGCCTTTGCAAGCTCCTGTCTCAAGGCTTCACGCATAAAGAGTGCAGGAGAAAGGCTGCTGATAATATTGCCCACAACTTTTCCGTCAGATTTTTTAACATCTCCATAAACAGATGACACCGCCTCAGAACCAGGCCTTACATGGCTATCAACCAACATGGCAAAAACAAGCTCTCCACCTGTACCAACTTCAACGCCAACAGGTTGATAAACAGGCTTTAATACCAGATCTGTAGGTGCGCAACCAGCAAGAAACGAGGCAAACAAAATCATCAAAAAATAATTGTAAAATCGTGCAGATACTGGACGCATTGAAACATCCTCCTTATTTTTAATATTCTGGAATTATACAGCTTAACACCTCAAAGGCAAGGGGTAGTAGAACACAAGATCTAAAATCCCCTGTATTCCGGCAATTATATCTCTAAAATTGTTAGATAAAAGCGGCAAAACGTAAAACCAAATTGACATAGCAATTCTGGTAATAATCTCTGTCAACTTGAAATCATACGGATGTTGTTGTGGCTAAAGGCATAATATGATAGTTTAAAAAGTCATTCAGAACTCTTATATTGTTGCGGATGAAACGTGAACATTTATCAAAGGTAAAGTACACCCTTCAAACCGGCATAGCTTTGTTGAAGGGTGCCTCCAAACGTCTTTTTATGACTTCCGTGGTTTCCCGGTTAGGACACGGAGGGCAACGTTTGGCGGGAAAAGGACTTGGCTGGAATCGTGACTTATGCCGTTAGCCTCAAAAAGATTGGCAAGTGCCATATTGAGCCGCTGACGTTCTCTACGATTTGATTAGTTTTTCATCAACTATTCGCCGGTTTACCCCTTGATTTTTAGCAATTGATGCTTATCTTGTCTGCTGTCCAGACTATTTACCCTGCACAAGGAGATTTATCCGTATGTCCAAGGCAACAAAGCAGTTTCAGACCGAAGTAAAGCAACTACTTGACCTGGTTATCCACTCACTCTACTCCAACCGCGACATCTTCCTGCGGGAGCTTATCTCAAACAGCTCCGACGCCATTGACAAGGCCCGTTTTGAGGCACAGTCCAATGAATCCCTGCTGGAAGGCAACAGCGACTGGAAGATCAAGCTGATCCCCAACAAGGAGACCGGTACACTGACTATCCGCGACAATGGTATCGGCATGTCCATGGCTGAGGTGGAAGAGAACATCGGCACCATCGCAAAGTCCGGCACCAAGTCGTTCGTGCAGGCCATGAAGGATGCGGCCGCAGCCCAGCAGCCGGAACTGATCGGCCAGTTCGGGGTTGGTTTCTACGCCTCGTTCATGGTGGCGGACAAGG